>NZ_JBGFTU010000020.1:0-87627 GCF_041276425.1 Kineococcus halophytocola
GTGGGGTAGGTGGGCTTGGGCGATGTCCCACTCGGCGTCGGTGAGGTCGGAGGGGTAGGGAGTCCTGGTGGGGACGCTCATGGTCCTACCGTGCACACATCACCCCCTTTGAGGACAACCTCTCAGGGCTGGGGCACGCCCAGCCAGTCGTACCAGCCGCTGTGCAGCACCAGCCACGCCAGCAGCCCGTACCCGGCCTGACCGGGGTGGGTGCCGTCGGAGGCGGCGAGGTCGGCGTACCAGTCCTCGTGCTCCAGCAGCGGGGAGAACGTGTCCACGTAGGCGACCCGGCGGCGCGCGCACACGTCCGCGAAGGCGTCGGCCAGGTCGCCGATGCGGTCGTTGCGGTCGGCGTCGGACACGGGGGTGGGGCCCACCACGAGCGAGGGCAGCCCCCGGGCCTCGCACTCGTCCAGGACGTTGGCCAGGTTGAGGCGGCTGCGCGCCAGCGTCGTGCCCGCGTCGATGTCGGCGTGGCCCAGGCCCACGACGAGGCGGTGCTCGTCCCCGCCGACGAAGCGGCGGGACGTCTCCTCGCGCCAGCGGTTGTTCAGCTCGGTCGTGGTCTCGCCCGGCACCCCGAGCGGGAAGAACGTCACGTCCCGGTCCTCGCGCGGCGTGCGGGCCGAGACGCGGCCCACCCAGCCCAGCGCGCGGGGGTCACCGACCCCGGTGACGAACTCGTCGCCGACGAGGCACACCCGCACGTCGTAGCGGCCGTTCACTGCTGGTCCTCGCTCACGCGGGTCGTGCTCCTGTCGTGGTCGTCTCGGGTCGTCTCGGGTCGTCCCGGGTCGTCCCGGGTGCTCTCGGGCCGTCCGGGGGTCGGGGCGAGGATAGTCGCTCGCACGCACGGACCCCGCCACCCGCACCGGGTGACGGGGTCCGCGGGCGGCGGGCCTCAGCGCGCGAAGGCCTCCTCGACCAGCGCGCGCTGCTCGGCCTGGTGGCGCTTGGCCGACCCGGCGGCCGGGGACGCCGAGGCGGGACGGGACACCAGGCGCAGCTTGGCGGTCAGCGCGGGGAACAGGCCCATCGCCACGTGCCACCAGCCGCCCTGGTTCGCCGGTTCCTCCTGCACCCAGACGGGTTCGGCGTTCGGGAACCGGGACAGGACGTCCAGCACCTGCTCCAGGGGCAGCGGGGCCAGCTGCTCCAGGCGCACGATCGCCGTCGTGGTGTCCGAGCGGGCGGCCCGCTCGGCGACGAGGTCCCAGTAGACCTTGCCCGAGCACAGCAGCACGCGGTCGACCGCCGCCGGGTCCAGCCCGCCCTGGTCGCCGATGACCTCCTGGAACGTGCCCGAGGTGAAGTCCTCCACGGCCGACGTCGCGGCCTTCAGGCGCAGCATCGACTTCGGGGTGAACACGACCAGCGGCCGGCGGGGGCGGGCGTAGGCCTGCCGCCGCAGCAGGTGGAAGTAGCTCGCCGGCGTCGAGGGGACCGCGACCGTCATGTTGTCCTCGGCGCACAGCTGCAGGAAGCGCTCGATGCGCCCCGAGGAGTGGTCCGGGCCCTGGCCCTCGTAGCCGTGCGGCAGCAGCAGCACGACCGAGGAGCGCTGGCCCCACTTCTGCTCACCGGCGGCGATGAACTCGTCGATGACGGTCTGGGCGCCGTTGAAGAAGTCCCCGAACTGCGCCTCCCACAGCACGAGCGCGTCGGGCCGCTCGACCGAGTACCCGTACTCGAAGCCCATCGCGGCGTACTCCGACAGCAGGGAGTCGTAGATCCAGAACTTCGCCTGCTCGGCGCCCTCGCGGCCCAGGTACAGCAGCGGGGTCCACTCCTGCCCGGTGGCGCGGTCGGTGAGCACCGCGTGGCGCGAGACGAACGTCCCGCGCCGGGAGTCCTGCCCGGACAACCGGATCGGGGTGCCCTCCATGAGCAGCGAACCGAACGCGAGCAGTTCGCCCCAGCCCCAGTCGATGCCGCCCTCGGTCGACATCTGCGCCCGCTTGTCCAGCAGCTGGCGCAGCTTGGGGTGGACGGTGAACCCCTCCGGCGGGTTCGCCTGCACCTGGCCGATGTGCTGGAGCACGGCCGCCTCCACGGCGGTCTCGCGCGCCTGCGCCGGGGTCTGCTCGTCGGCCTCCTGCGCGGACGGCTTCTCCAGCCCGCCGCGGCTGTCCCCGTCGCCGGACCCGCCGTTCTTCGTGCCCTTGGTCTCGGCGAACGCGCGCTCGAGCTGGGCCGAGTAGTCGCGCAGCGCCTCCTCGGCCTCCTCCACGGAGATGTCGCCGCGGCCGATGAGGCCCTCGGTGTAGCTCTTGCGCACCGAGCGCTTCTTCTCGATGAGGTTGTACATGAGCGGCTGCGTCATCGAGGGGTCGTCACCCTCGTTGTGACCGCGACGGCGGTAGCACACCATGTCGATGACGACGTCCTTGTCGAACTCCTGACGGAACTCGAACGCGAGCTGGGCCACCCGCACGCACGCCTCGGGGTCGTCGCCGTTGACGTGGAAGATCGGCGCCTGGATCATCCGGCCGACGTCGGTGCAGTACACCGACGAGCGCGAGGACGCCGGGGCCGTGGTGAACCCGACCTGGTTGTTGATGACGACGTGGACCGTGCCGCCGGTGCGGTACCCGCGCAGCTGGGACAGGTTCAGCGTCTCGGCCACGACGCCCTGGCCGGCGAACGCCGCGTCGCCGTGGATGAGGACGGGCAGCACCGGGAACGAGGCGCCGGCGAGGTTGATGCGGTCCTGCTTGGCCCGGGCCACACCCTCCAGCACCGGGTCCACGGCCTCCAGGTGGGAGGGGTTGGCCGCGACGTAGACCTTGGTCTGCTCGCCGTCCTCACCGGTGAACGTGCCCTCGGTGCCCAGGTGGTACTTCACGTCGCCCGAGCCCTGGACCGTGCGCGGGTCCTGCATGCCCTCGAACTCGCGGAACACCTGCGAGTAGCTCTTGCCCGCGATGTTCGTCAGCACGTTCAGCCGGCCGCGGTGGGCCATGCCCAGGCAGACCTCGTCCATCCCGGTCGTGGCCGCGCGCGAGAGCAGCGCGTCCAGCAGGGCGATGACCGACTCCCCGCCCTCCAGGGAGAACCGCTTCTGCCCCACGTACTTCGTCTGCAGGAACGTCTCGAACGCCTCGGCGGCGTTGAGCCGGCGCAGGATGCGCAACTGCTCGGCCGCGGTCGGCTTGGCGTAGGGGCGCTCCACCCGGTCCTGGATCCACTTGCGCTGGTCCGGTTCCTGGATGTGCATGTACTCGATGCCGACGGTGCGGCAGTAGGAGTCGCGCAGCACCCCGAGGATGTCGCGCAGCTTCATGTGCGCCTTGCCGCCGAACCCGCCGGTGGGGAACTCCCGGTCGAGGTCCCACAGCGTCAGGCCGTGGGTCTCGATCTCCAGGTCGGGGTGGATCCGCTGCTTGTACTCCAGCGGGTCGGTGTCGGCCATGAGGTGCCCGCGCACCCGAAAGGCGTGGATGAGCTCGACCAGGCGGGCGGTCTTGTTGAGCTGGTCGTCGTGGCTGATCGAGATGTCCGGCGTCCAGCGGATCGGCTGGTAGGGGATGTGCAGCGCCTGGAAGACGCGGTCGTAGAACCCGTCCTCGCCCAGCAGCTTGGAGTGCACGATCCGCAGGAACTCCCCGGACCCCGCGCCCTGGATGATGCGGTGGTCGTACGTGGAGGTCAGCGTGATGACCTTGCTGACGGCCAGGCGCGTCAGCGTCTCCTCGCTGGCGCCCTGGTACTCGGCCGGGTACTCCATCGCACCGACGCCGATGATGGCGCCCTGGCCCTTGACCAGGCGCGGCACCGAGTGGACGGTGCCGATCGTGCCGGGGTTCGTCAGCGAGATCGTCGTCCCGGCGAAGTCCTCGGTGGTCAGCTTCCCGCCGCGGGCGCGGCGCACGACGTCCTCGTAGGCGCTCCAGAACTCCGAGAAGTTCTTCCCCTCGCACGCCTTGACCGCCGGCACCATGAGCTGGCGCGAGCCGTCGGGCTTGGGCAGGTCGATCGCGATGCCGAGGTTGACGTGCGCCGGCTGCAGGACGGCGGGCTTGCCCTTGGCGTCGGTGGTGTACGCGGTGTTCATCGACGGCATGGCCGACAGCGCCTCGACGACGGCGAACCCGATGAGGTGGGTGAAGGAGACCTTGCCGCCGCGAGCGCGCTTGAGGTGGTTGTTGATGACGATGCGGTTGTCGACCAGGAGCTTGGCCGGGACCGCGCGCACGCTCGTCGCGGTGGGGACCTCCAGGGAGTCCTCCATGTTCGTCACGACCCGGGCGGCGGGGCCGCGCAGGGGCGAGACGGTGTCCTGGGCGGGGGCGGCGGGTTCGTCCGCGGGCTTCTGGGCGGGCTTCCCGGCGGCCTTCTCGGCGGGCTTCTGCGCGGGCTTCTGCGCGGGCTTCGGCATGGACTTCTGCGTGGGCTCCCCGGCGGCCTCCGCCGCCTGCTGCGGTGCCGGCGTCGGTGCCGGCGTCGGTGCCGGCGGCGGCGGGGTGGTCGAGGTGGTGGACCCCTGCGCGGCGGGCTCCTTCGCGCCGGGCTCCTGCGCCCCGGTGCCCTGCGTCGTGCCGTTCGTCCCGTGCGCGCCCGAGGACTTCGTGGTCTCCGCCGGGCTCTCCGCGGGGGAGTAGTCCTCGAAGAAGTCCCACCACGCCTCGTCGACGGAGTTCTTGTCGGTCTTGTACTGCTCGAACAGCTCGTCCACGAGCCACTCGTTGGGACCGAAGGTGGCAGCGATCTTGTCCTCGTGGTGCGAGGGCTGTGATGGCACGGCGTTGTCGCCTTCTTCCTGGATGACCGAACGGACGTACGTTCTCGACTGCGGGCGCCCGTCCACCCTATCCCGGTGTGGTATGCGCCTGCCCGTCGCCCTACGGCCGCGCCGCCGCACCACCAGAGGACTTCGTCACACCCGGTGCTTCCTCAGTGACTCTGGGGAGGTGGACGTCGATGCGGCAGCCCCCCTCCGGCGGGGTCGGCGCCACGCGGATCGTGCCGCCGTGCAACTGCACCGCCCAGCGCGCGATGGCCAGGCCCAGCCCCGTGCCGCCGTCGGTGCGCGCGCTGCCGCGCTGGAAGCGCTCGAAGACGCGCTCGCGGTCGGCGTCGGCGATCCCCGGCCCCTGGTCCTGCACCGTGATCCGCACGACCTGACCCACGGTCACCGCCGAGACGAAGACCTTCCCGCCGGGCGGGGAGTGCCGCGAGGCGTTGTCCAGCAGGTTGGCCACCACCTGGTGCAACCGGGCGGAGTCGACCAGGACCTCCAGCCCCGGCGGGTCGACGTCCAGGACGAACTCCACGTCGCGCCCGGTCATCTTCATCGCCCGCGTCGCCTGGGCCAGGAACGGCTCCAGCGCCAGGTACTCCCGGTCCAGCTCCACCGCCCCGGCGTCCAGCCGCGACAGGTCCAGCAACTGCTCCACGAGCCGGCCCAGCCGCTCGGTCTGGGCCAGGGCCGTGCTGAGGGTCTCCTGGTCCGGTTCGGTGACCCCGTCGACGAGGTTCTCCATGACCGCGTGCAGCGCCGAGACCGGCGTGCGCAGCTCGTGGCTCACGTTCGCCACGAGCTCGCGGCGCTCGCGGTCGACGGCCTCGAGGTCCTCGGCCATCCGGTTGAACGCGTCGGCCAGCTCACCGACCTCGTCGCTGGACGTCGAGCGCACCCGCCGGGAGTAGTCACCCGTCGCCATCGCCCGGGCCGCGGCCGTCATCTCCCGCAGCGGGGAGGTCATGCCCCGGGCGAGGAGCTGCGTGAACACGAGGGTGACGACGATCGAGGCGGGCAGCGTGTAGCGGGGCCCGATGTGGATCTCGGCCAGCCGCAGCCCCGCCCACACCAGCAGCGAGGCCAGCGTCACCGACGCCGCCACGAGCAGGCCGAGCTTGGTCTTGATCGAGTGCACCGGGTCCAGCGGCCGCACGTCCGGCCACGGCCGCCGGGTCGCGGTCCTCGCCGCGCGGACCCGAGCGTCGTGGGCCGCCCCGCTGATCGGGATCGGGCCGGTCAGGCCCGTGCCGGCGGGGTCGGAGGAGGGGCCCGTCACGGGGCCTCCTGGGTGCCGGAGGGCTCGAAGGCGTAGCCGACGCCGTGCACGGTGCGCACGAGGTCGGCACCCAGCTTGCGGCGCAACGCCTTCACGTGGCTGTCCACGGTGCGGGTGCCGGAGGCGTCCACCCAGTCCCAGACCTCCTCCAGCAGCTTCTCGCGCGTCAGCACGGTGCGCGGGGACTCGGCCAGGCACACGAGCAGGTCGAACTCCGTGGGGGTCAGGTGCACCTCGGCCCCGGCCCGGCGCACCCGCCGCTGGGCGCGGTCGACCACCAGCTCCCCGTCGGAGACCTCGAACCGCATCGCCTCGGTCGTCGGCTGCGGCGCCCCCACCAGGGCGCGGGCCCGCTCCACGCGGCGCACGAGGCCGTTGACCCGGGCCACCAGCTCGCGCATCGAGAACGGCTTGGTCATGTAGTCGTCGGCGCCGACGCCCAGGCCGACGAGCTTGTCGGTCTCGTCGTCGCGCGCGGTGAGCATGAGGACCGGCACCGGCCGGGAGGCCTGCACGCGCCGGCACACCTCCAGGCCGTCGAAGCCGGGGAGCATGACGTCGAGCACGACGACGTCGGGGGCCACGCGCTCGCACAGCTCCACCCCGGACGGGCCGTCACCGGCCGTCTCCACGGTGTACCCCTCGGCGCGCAGCCGCCGGGCGACGGCGTCGGCGATCGTGGGTTCGTCCTCGACGACGACGGCCGTGCGCGGCGGCTGACCGTTCTGGGGCCCGCCACCGGAGGGTGCCGACGTGGTTCCGATGCTCATGGCGGCCAGCGTAGGACGGCCCGGGCCCGGTGGACCCGGACGGGAGCCGGACGGCGGCTGTGTGCACGAGCCCTGCACACGCCCTCCCGATCCGGTGCGCCGCCCGTGCGCCCGTCCGCCCGTCCGCCCGTCCGTCTGGCCCCGCCCGCCGCCTACCCTGGGGACGTGCACTTCCTCGACGGTCAGCAGCCCCGCCACGACCTCACCTACAGCGACGTCTTCCTCGCCCCGTCGCGCTCGGCGGTGACCTCCCGGCTCGACGTCGACCTGTCCACCGGCGACGGCACCGGCACCACCGTGCCCGTGGTCGTCGCCAACATGACCGCCGTCTCGGGGCGGCGGATGGCCGAGACCGTCGCCCGTCGCGGCGGGATGGCCGTCCTACCCCAGGACCTCCCCCTCGACGTGGTCGCCGAGGTCGTCGCCTGGGTCAAGGACCGCCACCCCGTCTTCGAGACGCCCGTCGTGCTGCGCGAGCACGACACGGTCGCCGACGCCCTCGCCCTCATCCCCAAGCGCTCCCACGGCGCGGCCGTCGTCCTGGACGAGGCCGGGCACGTCCTCGGCGTCGTCACCCCGGCCGACTGCGCCGACGTGGACCGCTTCACGCAGGTCGGCACCGTCATGAGCCGCGAGCCGGTCACCGTCGACGCCTCCGTCGAGGACGACCTCGAGGCCGCGTTCGGCGTGCTGCACGCCACCCGCCGCCGGTTCGCCCCCGTCGTGCGCGACGAGGGGGATGGGCCGGTCCTCGTCGGCGCGCTGACCCGGACCGGTGCGCTGCGCTCCACCGTCTACCGGCCCGCGCTCGACGCCCGCGGCCGGTTGCGCGTCGCGGCCGCCGTCGGCATCAACGGTGACGTCGCGGCCACCGCGAAGGCGTTGCTGGACACGGGGATCGACACCCTCGTCGTCGACACCGCGCACGGGCACCAGGAGAAGATGCTCGAGGCGTTGCGCGCCGTGCGGGCCCTGGACCCGGCCGTGCCGGTCGTGGCGGGCAACGTCGTCACCGCGCAGGGCGTGCGCGACCTCCTCGAGGCCGGCGCCGACATCGTCAAGGTCGGCGTGGGCCCGGGCGCCATGTGCACCACGCGGATGATGACCGGCGTGGGGCGCCCGCAGTTCTCCGCGGTCCTGGAGTGCGCCGCCGCCGCGCGCGAGCTCGGCGGTCACGTCTGGGCCGACGGCGGTGTGCGTCACCCCCGCGACGTCGCGCTCGCCCTGGCGGCCGGGGCCAGCCAGGTCATGGTCGGGTCCTGGTTCGCCGGGACCCACGAGAGCCCCGGCGACCTGGCCGTCGACGCCGGCGGCCGGGAGTACAAGGAGAGCTTCGGGATGGCCTCGGCCCGCGCCGTGGCCGCCCGCACCCGCGCCGACTCCCCGTTCCAGCGGGCCCGCAAGGGGCTGTTCGAGGAGGGCATCTCCTCCTCGCGCATGCACCTGGACCCCGCCCGCCCCGGGGTGGAGGACCTGCTGGACCAGATCACCTCCGGGGTGCGGTCCTCCTTCACCTACGTCGGCGCGCGCTCGGTGCCCGAGTTCGCCGAGCGCGCCGTCGTCGGCCTGCAGTCCTCGGCCGGCTACGACGAGGGCCGCCCGCTCCCCACCGGGTGGTGACCGGTTGATCCTGGAGGGCGTGCGACGCGCGGACGGGACCCCCGTCGACGTCACCACGTCCGGTGCCGGGCCGGGGCTCGTCCTCGTGCACGGCGCCCGGCCCGCGGCCGACTACGGCAAGCTCGCCGACCGGCTCGCGGGCCGCTTCACCGTGCACCGCTTCGACCGGGAGCAGACGGGCCGGGACGGGGCCCGCTACGCCGTCGCCGACGACGTCGCCCTCCTCGGGGCCGTCCTCACGCGCACCGGGGCCCGGCTCGTGCTCGGTCACGGGCTGGGCGGGCTCGTCGCGCTGCTGGCCACCGCCGGTCTGCTGGACCGCTGCGTCGACCGGGTCGCCGTCTACGACGCCGTCCTGCCCATCGACGGGTCGGTCCCGGAGGAGGCGCTGGAACAGGCCGCGCGGGCGCTGGCCACGAACGCCCCCGACCTCGCGCTGGCTCACCTGGACCGGCACCTGCGGACGTCCTCGCTGCAGGCCGTCGCCCGCACCGAACGCGTCCAGCGGCTCCTGGGCGGGGTGCTCGCCCGCACCGAGTGGGGACGTTCCACCGCCGCCCGGCTGCCGCAGGTGCTCGCCGAGACCCGCGCCGGGTTGCAGTTCGACGGGCCCGCCGAGGTCTACGCCGACCTGCCCGCCCGCGCCCTGCTGCTGACGGGGGAGCGGTCACCGGCCTTCTTCGGGGCCGCGGCGCACGCCATGGCCGCCGCCGTCCCCACGGCGACGGCGCTCGTGGCCGGCGGCTGCGGTCACGACTCCCTGCTGCGGGCGGCGCGGCGCTGCGTCACCCCGCTGGAGACGTTCCTGGGCGGGGACACCCTCTTCTGAGACGGGCCGCGCCGCCGGCGCGCGAGCGCCGCCACGACACCGGTCGGGGCATCGGCTGACGGGCCCGGTCGCACGTCCTGGCACTACCATCGGGGACGCCATGAGCTCAGATGCCCGGGTCGAGCCCGACCCTCCCCCCAGTCGCCACCGTCCGCACCCGGCATCTGCTGACGCACCCGCACCAGGGGTGTCCGGGTGCTGACCGAGTGGCTCCTCCTGCTCGTCGGGATCGTCCTGACCCTCGGCACCGCCGTCTTCGTCGCCGCCGAGTTCGCCTTCGTCACCCTCGACCGGTTCACCGTCGAGAAGGCGGTGGAGGACGGGGACCGGCGCGCGGCCGGGGTCCTGCCCGCCCTGCGCACGCTGTCCACCCAGCTCTCCGGCGCCCAGGTCGGCATCACCCTGACGACCCTGCTCCTGGGGTACCTCACCGAACCCTCCCTGGCCTCCCTGCTGCGCGGCCCCCTGGCCTCCCTCGGCCTCGGGGAGCGCCTCGCGGCCTCCTCCGCAGGGGTGCTCAGCGTGATCGTCGCCGCCGCGTTCTCGATGGTGGTGGGCGAGCTCGTCCCCAAGAACCTCGCGCTGTCGGTGCCGCTGCGCACCGCCGGGGTCGTCGCCCCCCTGCAGCGGGGGTTCACCTGGTTCACCGGGCCCCTGCTCGTCGTCCTGAACGGCAGCGCCAACTGGTTCCTGCGCCGCATCGGCGTCGAACCCCAGGAGGAGCTGTCCGGGGCCCGCTCGGCGCGCGAGCTGGCCGCCCTGGTGCGCCGCTCGGCCGACCTGGGCACGCTGGACGAGGGCACCGCGAACCTCATCAGCCGCTCGCTGCTGTTCGGGGACCAGACGGCCGCCGACGTGATGACCCCGCGCGTGCGGATGGAGGTCGTGCGCCTGGAGGAGTCCGCCGCCGACGTCGTCGCGCGTGCCCGGGCGACGGGGCACTCCCGCTTCCCGGTGACGGGGGACGACGACGACGACGTCCGGGGGGTCGTCCACCTCAAGGCCGCTGTCGCCGTCCCGGCCGAGCGCCGCCACGACGTGCCCGCGGCGGCCCTCATGACCGACGCCCGGCGCGTGCCGGACTCCCTGACGCTCGAACCGCTGCTGCTGCAGCTGCGGCAGAAGGGGTTGCAGCTCGCCGTGGTCGTCGACGAGTACGGCGGCACGGCGGGGGTGGTGACCCTGGAGGACCTCGTCGAGGAGATCGTGGGGGACGTCTCCGACGAGCACGACCGTGACCGGTCCGGGGTGCGCCAGCACCGCGACGGCAGCTGGACGGTGCCGGGGCTGGCCCGGCCCGACGAGGTCCGCGACGCCACGGAGGTGGAGGTGCCCGACGACCCGGCCTACGAGACCGTCGGCGGTTTCGTCATGGCCCGGCTGGGGCGCATCCCCGCCGTCGGCGACGAGGTCGAGGTCGGCGGGACCGTCCTGCGGGTGGCGCGGATGGAGGGACGGCGGGTGGAGCGGCTGCGGCTGCGGCCCCGGCCCGCCTCCGAGACCGGCACCAGCACCGGCACCGACAGGGCCGAGGCCCTGGGTGGAGGGGGGTCCCGGTGAGCGACCAGGCCGCCCTCGTCCTGGCGGGGCTCCTCATCCTGGGCAACGCCTTCTTCGTCGGCGCCGAGTTCGCCGTCCTGTCCGCCCGGCGCAGCCAGATCGAGCCGCTGGCCGAGACCAGCGCGCGGGCCCGGTCGGCGCTCGCGGCGATGGAGCACGTCTCGCTCATGCTGGCGGCCTGCCAGCTGGGGGTCACGCTGTGCTCCCTCGGGCTGGGCGCGGTGGCCGAACCGGCCATCGCCCACCTGCTGGAACCGGCGTTCCACGCCGTGCACCTGCCCGAGGTGCTCGTGCACCCCGTCTCCCTGGTCATCGCGCTGTCGATCGTGACGTACCTGCACGTCGTGGTCGGGGAGATGATCCCCAAGAACCTCTCGATCGCCGGACCGGACCGCGCCGTCCTCGTCCTGGCCCCTCCGCTGGTGGCGATCGGCCGGGTCATCGGCCCGGTCATCCGGGCGCTGAACGCGCTGACCAACGCCGTGCTGCGGCTCATGGGCGTCGAGCCCAAGGACGAGGTCTCCAGCGCCTTCACCGTCGAGGAGGTCCAGTCCATCGTCGCCGAGTCGCGCCGGGAGGGGACCCTGGACGATTCCGGCGGGGTGGTCACCGGGGCGCTGGGCTTCTCCGACCGGACGGTCGGGGACATCGCCGTGCCCCTGGCCGAGCTGCGGACGCTGCCGGTGGGGTCCTCCCCGGCGGACGTGGAGGCCCTCGTGGCCCGCACGGGGTTCAGCCGCTTCCCGCTGGTGGACCCCGCCGGGGACCTGCACGGGTACCTGCACCTGAAGGACATCCTGTACGCCGACCCCGGTGAGCACCCCGAGCGCTACGCCGAGCCGGTGCCGGACAAGCGCGTCCGTGCGCTCGGCACCCTGGGGGCGGGGGAGGAGGTCGAGGACGCCCTGGCCGCGATGCGGCGCACCGGGGCCCACCTGGCCCGCGTCGTGGACGCGGCCGGCGCGGTGACCGGGGTGGTCTTCCTGGAGGACGTGCTGGAGGAGCTGGTCGGGGAGGTCAGCGACGCCATGCAGCGCGCCCGCTCCTGAGCGGAGCTGGCGCGCGGGGGGATCAGCGGCGGGCGAGCCGCCGGCCGCTGGGGGTGTCGGCCGGGGAGTACTCCATCCCGTAGTGCACGTAGATGCGCGGCTCGTCGTCCGGGCCGAGCTCCTCGTCGGTGCCAAACGTCGGCGCCGCCTTCACCGTCTCGCGGGGGAAGGCGACCCGGATGTCGTGCCGCCCGACGGCCGCGCCCTCCAGGGGGACCAGGACGACCTTGCGGAACCCCACCACCCCGGTCTCCACGGCGGCGAAGAGCCACTCGTCGGTGGCCGCGTCGACGTAGACGGAGGCGAGGTTGCCGACCTTCTCGTCGCTCACGTCCAGGACGGGAGCGCCCTTCCACTGGTTCAGGTCCTGCACGAGGATCGTCATGGCCCACACTCTGGCGGCGCGGGCGCCGCGGCGCGACAGGAGCCTGCGCGGGACCCTTCACAGGACCCGACCGCTGCGCTGCCGGGACCCCCGCGGACGGGCTGCCACGATGAGAGCGGAATGAGCGAGCAGACCCCACCCCGGACGACCCTGACCATCAACTGGCTGCAGATCGCCGGCGGAGCCGGCGCGGCCGTGACCTCCGCCCTCCTGCTGGCCGGGCTGCGCACCTTCGGCACCTACGGCACCCTCGTGGGCGCCGCGCTGGGCAGCGTCATCGCCTCGACCGCCGCCGCGGTCTACGGGCACTACCTGCACACCAGCCGCGACCGCGTGCGCGAGGCGGCCCGCCGGGCGCGCGAGCGCCGGTCCGGTCCCGTGCCGCCGACCCCCGGCGAGGACGGGCCCGTGCCTGCGCCCGCGCCGTCGCCCGAGCCTGTGCCCGAGCCGTCGCCGGGACCGCCACGGCGCTCCCGGGTCCGGGGTGCGGTCCTGCTCGGGGTGATGGCATTCGTCCTGAGCGTCGGGGGGATCTTCGCCTTCGAGTCCCTGAACGGCCAGAGCGTCGCCGCCAAGTTCCAGGGCAGCTCGGACACGGTCAGCCGGACCGTCCTGGGGACCAGGGTGACCACGACCCCGCCGGCTCCGCCGACCCCCGCGTCCACGCCGACCGGGACGCCCACGGCCCCGGTCACGGACGGCGCCACGGCCACCGGTGGGGCCACCGGTGGGGCCACGGCGGAGCCGAGCCGCAGCCCCGGGGCGTCCCGGACGGGCACCGGCGAGGCGACCTCGACCGGCTCGTCGTCGCCGACGGCGACGTCGGAGCGGTCGAGCGCGGACCCCACCGCGACCGGGAGCTCGGGGTCCCGGGACGAGGCCCTGGCGCCCGCGTCCGCCCCGTCGAGCACGCCGTCGAGCACACCACCGAGCACGCCGTCGAGCGGGACGCCCTGACGTCCACCCGGCCGGCCGGGGTCGGCGTCGTGTCTCAGGGCACCGGTGGCACCTCTCGGTCCTGCGGCCCCGCCCTGCTGCACTCGGCCGGTCACCGCGGGGCGCGGACCTTTCCTGCACCAGGCGGGCAGCGCCAGGTGAGCCGTCAGCGGTTCACCTGCACCGCCTCGATCTCCTCGACGTCACGGTCATGGACGTCACGGTCACGGACGTCACGGTCTTAGCGAATGGCGCGAGGCCGGTCCCACGGCCGGTCCGACGTCGGAACGGCGGTGGGAACGGCGAGAACGTCGCTCTGACGGCCACCAGGCCGTTCCCACCGCCGTTCTCATCCCTAGTTCGACGTCACGGTCACCCCGCCGTCCGAGCGCTCGACAACCTCGAGGTCTTGGCGAAGAGCGCCTTCACCGCATGAGGCGAACTGCCACGATCACCGGGTGTCCCGTACCGCAACGCCCACCGCCGAAGAAGTCATCGACCGGCCTGCCGAGGTCCAGTTCGAGACCTTCATCGATCAGCACCGCGCCGCGCTGAACGCCTGCCTGGATGGACTCAGCGAACAGCAAGCCCGCGCCCGCCTGGTGACGTCGAAGACCACGCTGCTGGGCCTGGTCAAGCACGCCACCTTCGTCGAGAAGGTCTGGTTCGCCGAGGCCGTCACCGGTCGCTCCCGCGACGAGCTGGGCATCGAAGCCGGTCCCGACGAGTCCTTCGACCTGACCGAGCACGACACCGTCGCCACGGTGCGCGAAGCGCACCGGAAGGCCTGCGAGGCCTCGCGCCAGGTGGCCGCCACCCTGGGCCTGGACGACCTGGTGCACGGCAACCGGCGCGGTCCGGTGCCACTGCGCTGGGTGTACCTGCACGTGCTGCGTGAGCTGGCCCAGCACTGCGGGCACGCCGACGTCCTGCGTGAGCAGCTCCTGCACGAGCCCCTGGGCGACTGAGCGCTCACGTCGATGGCCCGCTGTTCTCGTGGCTGACGTCGTCGATCATCGCCACCACGACGATGAGGACGGGGTGCTCGACTTCGCTCGTGCTGACCGGACGAGGACGTCGTGGTGCCATCGCAGGTGGCTTCCTCATCGCGTTGACCGCCTGCTCTGCGCAGGAGTCCGCGCCCGTGCAGCAGGTCGTCGTCTGCTGGGGTGCCGAGACCCAGCCCCCAGGAGGTGACACCGTGACCTTCACCTTCGAGCAGCAAGGCCACGAGGTCGCCAGCGCGACCGCCTCGAAGGGCATCGCCCTCGCCGCGACCGTCCCCGCCGGGAAGGTGACGACGGTCCTGGCCAACGGACAGCCGCTCGGGGAAGTCGGCACGAACACCGACGAGGAGGACCTCGCCGTCGACGACGACGGTGGGACGCTGGGGTACTACGCCCTGATGGGACAGGGGTGCCCGGACCCAGCCCCCCTGGGCGAGCAACCCCCGACCAGCTGAGCGCGGTCGCACTGGCCAGGACTCGGGCCTCGACGCAGCGCACGGTCATCCCGCCGTGGGGTGGCTCTCCTCACCGGCCTCACAGGGCCAGGTGCAACCGCAAGGCGTCGTCCAGGGCACCCAACGCCTCCAGCGGCAACCGCCCCAGGGCCGGTCCCAGCCGGTCCACCGAGACGGCACGGACCTGCTCGGCCTGGGCCTTGGAGTCGACGTGCAGGCCGCTGTCCTGGGCGGTCAGCAGCACCTGGAAGGGGAACACCTGGGCGGTGTTGCTGGTCACCGGGACCACGGTGACCACGCCTCGCCCCAGGCGTTCGGCGACCGCGTTGGCCCGGTCGTTGCTGACCACGACCGCGGGCCGGCGCTTGTTCGCCTCGCTGCCCTGGACGGGGTCGAAGTCGACCAGGCGGACTTCCCCGCGGCGCATCAGCGCAGGCCGTCAGCGGTGGCGCCTTCCCACACCTCACGGTCCCCGGAGTCGTCCCAGTCCTTCCACGCGGCGGCGTAGTCCTGCTCCAGCCGTTGGTGGGTCAGGGCCCGGATGGCTCGCTGGACCGCTGCGGACCGTGACGGCAACCCGGCCTCGCGGACGTGCTCGTCGAGGGCGGCGACGTCGGCTTCGGGCAGGCTGATGCTGAGCTTCACGCACCGGATGCTACCCGGGTAGCATCGGGTGTGCCACCGCCCGATCATCCCGCTGCCGAGGACGTGTGCCGGCACGCCTCAGCCCGCCAGCCGCCCACGGTCCCGGGGCAGCGCTCTGGTCACGGCCACCCGCATGTCCATCGGCCACCTTCGACGTGTGCACCTCCGGGAGGTCCGCCCTGAACAAGACCCACATCGACATCGACGAGGACCTGCTGGCCCAGGTGGCTGCGATCACCGGGACGACCACCGAGCGCGACACCGCCGAAGCCGCCCTGCGCACCACCCTGCGCCACGAGCGTCGCCGCGCCGCCGCCGAACGCCTCATCACCCGCGCCGAGAACGGCTGCTTCGCCCCCCTCCTGCAGGAGCACCCGAAAGCCGCCGGCCAGGACGCCGACGCACCGCACACCGCGCACACTGGTGATCGAGCGCACGGCGCCGCGTGAGCTTCCTGCTCGACACGTCCGCCCACGCCCGCTGACACCTACCGGTCGTGGCCGCCCGGTTGAACGACCTCCTGCGGAAGGACCTGCTGAGCATCGCCCGGCCCAGCGTGCTGGAGATCGGGTTCTCCGTCCGCTCTTCCCAGGACTACCGTGAGGTCATCGAGGTCAGTGCGCAGATCAGCGCCCGCGCGCACGACCTGCAAGAACGTCTCACCCACCGAGGGTGGCACCGGGCGCCGGGTCCGGTGGGCCTCCTGCTCGCCGCCACGGCCATCGAGCACGAGGTGACGCTGCTGCACCTGGACGAGGACTTCGAGCTGATCGCCGGCGTCAGCTCCTCGCGGCAAGAGCGCGACGTCCCCCGAGGAACACCCACCGCCTGACCTCGACGAGGCGGCGGAGCGCCGCTGGAGCGGTACGTCCCACGCCGTACCTGCGCGGTGAACGGGTTGCCACGCACCACTTCCGCGGTGCGGCACGTTCCACCGCGGCGCACCGGCGACCACCCGGTCATCCCGCGACGGTCACCGGGGTCCTGGTGCACCACGGCCGGCCGGGGTCAGCGGGCGCGGGTGGTCTCGCCCCGCCGCAGCTCCTTCGGGACCAGCTCCAGCATCTCCTCGGGCAGCAGCGGCAGGTCCAGGAGGCTGAGCTTCACGCGCGCCCGCCGCCCGTGGTCGGTGGGGTCTAGGCGGATCACGTGCCCGGCGTCGCGCTCGGCGTGGACCTCGATGACCGACCCGGGCGGCAGCTCCCCGGCCCCGACGCCGTCGACCTCCACGACGGGCGGGCCCGAGCCCTCCAGCAGTTCCACGCGGACGGGTTCGTCCACGCCGAGCACGATGGGCCGTCCGATGCCGGACATCGGCGCGACGGGGGTGACGAGCAGGGCGTCGGCGGCGGGGGAGACGACCGGGCCGCCGGCGGCGTAGCTGTAGGCCGTCGAGCCCGTCGGGGTGGCCAGGACGACGGCGTCGCAGCGCAGGTAGCCGATCCGCTGGTCGGCCACCGACAGCGCTGCGGTGACGGTGCCCCGCCCCGGGGTGCGGGCCAGGGCGATGTCGTTGAAGGCCACGGCCTCGCGCCGCTCGCCGCCGACGTGCAGCTCGGTGCGCAGCGACAGGTGCGGTTCGACGGTGAAGTCGCCGGCGGAGATCCGTTGCAGGGCGGCGGGCAGCTCGCGGGGTTCGAGCTCGACGAGGAACCCGAGGTGGCCGAGGTTGACGCCGAGGACGGGCACGCGCCGGCCGACGACCAGGCGCAGCGCCCCGAGCATGGTGCCGTCCCCGCCCAGGCTGACGACGGCGTCGACGGTGGCGGCGAACTCCTGCTCCCCGACCCGCGTCACGGTGGAGGGCAGCCGGGCCGCGTCCGCGCGCAGCCCCACGACCTCCTTGCCGTGCTCGGCGGCCCAGCGTTCCACGACCCGGGCCTGCTCGACGGTGTCGCGCACGGGGTGCACGACGAGTCCGAGGCGTCCGAGGGGTCCGGGGTGCACGTGCGACACGCTAAGGGTCCGGTGGCCGGCAGGGCAGCGGGGGTCGCCCGCTCAGACCCGGCCGGGGGCCGGGGCCCGGTCCGGGGGCGGCCCGGGCTGGTGCCCGGCGTCCCGCCCCAGCCGGCTCGTGCGGGCCCGGGGGACCACCAGCGGCGTGCCGGTCTCGGGGTCGGGGACGACCACGCACGGCAGGCCGAACACCGCCTCGACCAGCTCGGCCGTGACGACCCGCGCCGGGTCGCCCTGGGCCATCACGGCGCCGTCCTTCATCGCGATGAGGTGGGTGGCGTAGCGCGCGGCGTGGTTGAGGTCGTGCAGGACGGCGACCAGCGTGCGGTCCTGCTCCTCGTGCAGCTGCGCGCACAGGTTGAGCACCTCGATCTGGTGGGCGATGTCGAGGTACGTCGTCGGCTCGTCCAGCAGCAGGATCGGGGTGTCCTGGGCCAGCGCCATCGCGATCCACACCCGCTGGCGCTGCCCGCCGGAGAGCTCGTCGACGGTCCGGTCGGCCAGGTCGGCGACCCGCGTCCAGGCCATCGCGGCGTCCACGGCGCGCTCGTCCTCGCGCGACCACTGCCGCAGCAGCCCCTGGTGCGGGAACCGGCCGCGGGCCACGAGGTCGGCCACCGTGATGCCGTCGGGGGCCGTGGCGGTCTGCGGCAGCAGCCCCAGCCGGCGGGCCACCTCCTTGCCCGGCAGGGAGTGGATCTGCTCGCCGTCGAGGAAGACCGACCCCCGCCGGGGTCTGAGCATCCGCGCCAGCGCCCGCAGCAGCGTCGACTTCCCGCACGCGTTGGGGCCGATGATGACGGTGAAGGACCCGTCGGGGATCTCCACGCCCAGGTCGCGGGCGATGGTGCGGTCGTCGTAGGCGAGGGTCAGGCCCTCCCCGCGCAGTCGGGTGTCCATGGGGTGCTCCGTTCCGGGAGTCGGCACCGGTCAGCCGCGGCCGCGGCGCCACTGCGAGACCAGCAGCCAGGCGAGGTAGAGGCCGCCGACGGCGCCGGTGACGACGCCGACGGGCAGCTGGGTGGGGGCGAAGACGCGCTGGGCGGCGAGGTCGCTGACCAGCAGCATGAGCGCGCCGGTCAGGCCCGCGGGGACCAGCCCGGCGCCCACGGCCCGGGTCAGGCGGCGGGCCACCTGGGGGGCGGCGAGCGCCACGAAGGCGACGGGACCGGCGGCCGTGGCGGCCAGGGCCGTCAGCGCGGTGGCCAGGACGAGGACGAGGGCGCGGGTGCGGCCCACGTCCACGCCCAGGGCCCGGGCGGCGTCGTCGCCCAGGTCCAACACCGTCAGCGCGCGCCCGGCGGCCAGCAGCACGGGCAGCAGGACGGCCAGGCCGATCCCCAGCGGTGCCGCCTGCTCCCAGCCGCGGCCGTTGAGGGACCCGGTGATCCACACCTGGGCGCTCTGGGCGTCCTCCACGCGGGAGCGGGTGAGCAGGTAGCTGTTCACCGCCTGCAGCACGGCCGAGGTGCCGATGCCGACGAGGATGAGGCGGTAGCCCTGCACCCCGCCCCGGCTGGACAGGGCGTAGACGACGGCCGCGGCCAGGCCACCCCCGGCGAGCGCCCCGAGGGAGACCGCCCACCCGCCGAGCTGCAGGACGAGCAGGACGACCAGGGCCCCGGTGACGGCGCCGGAGGTGAAGCCGATGACGTCGGGGGAGCCCAGGGGGTTGCGGGTCACGAGCTGGAAGACGGCGCCGGCCACCCCCAGGGCCAGACCCACGAGCAGTCCCGTGACGACCCGCGGCAACCGCAGGCCCAGCACGATGAACTCCTGGGCCCCGTCCCCGCGGCCGAGGAGGGTGCGCAGCACGTCGGGCACGGACAGGGGGTAGTCGCCGGTCGTCAGGCTCACCGAGACCACCGCGGCCAGCAGGACGAGCAGCAGCCCGCAGACGGTCACGGTGCGGCCCTCGACGCGCACGGACAGGCGGCGCCCGGCGCGGACGGTGCGTCCGGCGCGGGCCCGGTCGGCCACCGGGGGCCGGGGGACGGTCCCGTCCAGGCTCGCCGCGCTCACAGCTGCGCCAGCCGGCGCCGGCGGACCAGGGCGATGAGGACTGGGGCCCCCAGGATCGCGGTCACGATGCTGACCTCCAGTTCACCGGGCCGCACGACGACCCGGCCCAGGACGTCCCCGGTCAGGAGCAGGGCGGGGGACAGGACGCAGGACAGGGGCAGGACCCAGCGCTGGTCCGGGCCGGTCAGGGCCCGCACGAGGTGCGGTACGGCCAGCCCGACGAAGGCGATGGGCCCGGCGGCCGCGGTCGCGGCCCCGCACAGCAGGGTGACGGCCACGGCGGTCAGGACGCGCGTGCGCCCGACGTGCGCGCCGAGCGCGCGGCCGGAGTCCTCCCCGAGCGCGAGGGCGTTCAGGGCCCGGGCCTGGCTGAGCCCGAGCACGGTCCCGACGGCGAAGAACGGCAGCAGCTGGGCCGCGACCGACAGGTCGTGCCCGGCGAGGGTGCCGACCTGCCAGAACCGGAAGCGGTCGAAGGTGCGGGTGTCCAGCAGGACCTGGCCGCTGACGTAGGCGTAGAGGGCGGCCGAGATCGCGGTGCCCGCCAGGGCCAGCCGCACCGGGGTGGCCCCGCCGCGCCCGGTGGCGCCCAGCAGGTACACCGCGACGGAGACGACCGCGGCCCCGAGCAGGGCCGCCCAGACGAGCTGCAGGCGCGAGGTCAGGCCCAGGACCCCGACGGCGGTGACCATGGCGGCGGCGGCGCCGGCGTTGACGCCGAGCAGGCCGGGGTCGGCCAGCGGGTTGCGGGTCAGGGCTTGCATGAGGGCACCGGACAGGCCCAGGGCCACGCCCACGGCGATGCCGACGAGCGTGCGCGGGACCCGCAGCTCGCGGACCACGAGGACGTCCTGGGGGTTCGCGCCGGTCCCGCGCAGCGCGTCCAGGACCGTGCCGAGGGCGATCTCGCGGGAGCCGACGGCGAGGCTGGCCAGGACCGCGGCCGCCAGCAGCAGGACCGCCACGAGCAGGGCCACCGGGCGCCGCCCGCGCCGTCGGGCGCTCGCCGGGCGGCCCGGGGCGGCCGGCGCCGGCCGGGGCGTCGTCGAGGTGGGCACGACAGGTGAGGTTAGCCTCTCCAGCCTCTCCCGTGCACGGCCGGTGCGGTGCCGGTGCGGTGCCGGTGCGACGCCCGGCACGACGTCCGGCACGACGTCCGGCGCGACGCGCGGCTGAGGTCCGGCGGGCCGGCGCCGATGGAGGGGTGGCGTCCACCCGGGCCACGGCCCACTAGGGTGGGCGCCGGCGGTCACCGGAGGTGACCGCGGTCGAGTGTTCAGTCCGGGTGCGCCCGGGCGCAGGTCCCCCGTGGTCCACGGGTGCGGTCGGGCACCACGGCCGATCCCCGTGTCCGACCACCGGAAGGCTCTCCGTGACCTCGTCCGCGCCCCGCGGCTCCCGCACGTCCACCTCCAGCAGCACCCCCGGCGCCGGGCGTCCCGACGGCTCCGTGCCCGCCCCGCGCCGTCGCCGCCGCAGCGGCCAGGGCAGCGCCCAGAACGCCCAGGGCGCCCAGGCCCCCGCACCGCGCGGGCAGGGCGCGCGCCCGGCCCGGCCCGAGGCCGCCCCGAGCACCGTGCCGGGCACCGTGCCCGACACCGTCACCGAGGTCGGGACCGACACCCGCTCCTTCGCCGAGCTCGGCGTCCCGCAGGCCCTGGTCGACGTCCTGGCCGCCCGCGGGGTCCAGGACCCGTTCCCCATCCAGACCGCGACGCTGCCGGACTCCCTGGCCGGCCGCGACGTCCTGGGCCGCGGCCGCACCGGCAGCGGCAAGACGATCGCCTTCGCCCTGCCGCTGGTGGCCCGGCTGGCCGCCTCCGGGACCCCGCGCCGCAGCACCCGGCCCCGCTCGCTGGTCCTCGTGCCGACCCGCGAGCTGGCCAACCAGGTCGCCGCGACCGTGACGCCGCTGGCCCAGGCCGCCGGCCTGCGCACCACCGTCGTGTTCGGCGGGGTCGGGCAGAACCCGCAGGTCAGCGCGCTCAAGGACGGCGTCGACGTCCTCATCGCCTGCCCGGGCCGGCTGGAGGACCTCATCGGGCAGGGCCACTGCCGCCTGGACGCCGTCGAGGTCACCGTGCTCGACGAGGCCGACCACATGGCCGACCTCGGCTTCCTGCCCGGCGTCAAGCGGCTCATGGACGCCACCCCGGTCGTGGGGCAGCGGCTGCTGTTCTCGGCCACGCTCGACAACGGCATCGACGTCCTGGTCCGGCGCTACCTGTCCGAGCCCGTCGTGCACTCGGTCGACCCCGCGGTCGCGCCCGTGTCCACGATGGAGCACCACGTCCTGGAGGTCGCCATCGACACCAAGGCGGCCCTGGTGCGCGAACTGGCCGCCGGTCAGGGCCGCACGGTCCTGTTCACCCGGACCAAGCACACGGCCAAGAAGCTGGCCAAGCAGCTCACCGCGGCGGGCATCCCCGCCGTCGACCTGCACGGCAACCTCAGCCAGAACGCCCGCGAGCGCAACCTCGGCGCGTTCTCCGACGGGTCGGTCCGCGTGCTGTGCGCCACCGACATCGCCGCCCGCGGCATCCACGTCGACGAGGTCGGCCTCGTCGTGCACGTGGACCCCCCGACCGAGCACAAGGCCTACCTGCACCGCTCCGGGCGCACGGCCCGCGCCGGCGCCGGTGGTCTCGTGGTGACGGTGGCGACCCCCGACCAGCGCGGTGACGTGCGCACCCTGGCCCGCCAGGCCGGCATCTCCCCGCAGTGGACGCCGGTGGGCACCGGGCACGCCCTGACCGCCCGGCTCGTCGGCCCGACCGCGGCGTACGTCGACCCCGCCGACTCGCCCGTGCCGACCGCCCCGCCGCAGCCGCAGCGGGCGGCCGCGGCGCGCACGACGACCACCACGACCACGAAGTCCACCGGGACGGCCGGCAGGGCTCCCGCGTCCGGGCGCCCGGCCGGTGCGGGTGCGGCCCCCGGGGGCGCTCCGCGCCGTCGTCGCCGCGGGGGTCGCGGCGGCCGTGGCGGCGCCGGCGGCGCGGGGACCGCGACGCGCTGAGCCGTCCCGGCCTAGCCTGCTGCGGTGGGCGGGCGGCGTCGCTGGTGGGGGTACACCCACCCGCGCAGCCGCGCCGCCGTCCACCTGGCCTTCTGGCTGCTCCTCGCCGGCCTCGCCGGGGCCGTGTGGTGGTGGGTGCGCGGCCGGCGCGCGCCGCTGCGCCCGGCGCCGGTGCGGGTCGCGCAGGGCGTCGCGGCCGGTCTGGCCGTCGGTCTGGTCCTCGTCGGCACCACGTGGCGCAGCGTCACCGACCTCGGTGACGCCCCCGTCTGCTCGGCCCCGCCGGGGGAGGAGTGGGAGTCCACCGGGGAGGTGGGGACGCTCACGCCCGGTGTCCTGGCCCAGAAGGTCGCGACCTGGCCCGAGACCGGGCTGGCCATGCTCTACGCCGACGCGCGCGGTCTGTCCGTGTGCCGCTACGCCGCCGCCGACTACTACGTCGGGGTGGACCCCGTCGCGGTGGCCGGGCGGCGGACGGTGAACGTCGGGGACATGGTCATCTCCCCGCGCTTCCCGACGGTCCCGGCCGAGGCCGCCGCCCTGGCCCGGCACGAGTCGCGGCACCGCCCGCAGTGGGCCGTGGCCACCGTCCTGGCCGGCCCGGCGGCCTTCCCCCTCGCCTACGCCGTGGACGACCTGTTCTTCCCCGGCGCGCGCAACCACTTCGAACGCCTCGCCGGCCTGGACGACGGCGGGTACGTGCTCGAGGGGACCGGCCCCGTGCTCGGCCCGCTCCAGGTGGGTGTCCTCCTCGTGGCCGGGGCCGCGGTGGCCGTGCCCGTCGTGCGCCGGGTCCGCCGGGTCCGTCTCGACCGCCGTGACCGCCGTCGGCGCGCGGGCACCGCCGGGGCAGGATGACCCGGTGCCGACGGGACCGCTGACCGACCCCCTGGGGCCCGTGGTGGACGCGCTCCTGGCCTCCCACCGCGACGCGCTGCCCGTGGCCGCCGCCGTCCCCGGGCTCCTGGCCGCCCTGGAGACGCACGGGGCCGCGGTGCTGCAGGCCCCGCCCGGCACCGGCAAGACCACGCTCGTGCCGCTCGCCCTGGCCGCCGGCCGGGGGCGGGTCGTCGTGGCCGAACCGCGGCGGGTCGCGGCCCGCGCGGCCGCGGCGCGGATGGCCGCGCTGCTGGGTGAACCGGTCGGCGGCACGGTCGGGTACGCCGTGCGCGGGGACCGGCGCGTCGGCCCCGCCACCCGCGTCGAGGTCGTCACGACGGGTCTGCTGCTGCGCCGGCTGCTGCGCGACCCGGAGCTGCCCGGGGTCTCGGTGCTCCTGCTCGACGAGGTCCACGAGCGCCAGCTCGACGCCGACCTCGTCCTGGCCTTCGCCCTGCAGACCCGCGAGCTGCTGCGCGAGGACCTGCGCCTGGTCGCCGCCTCGGCCACCCTCGACGTCCCGCGCCTGGCCGGGCTGCTCGCCGCGCCCGTCGTGACCGCGAGCGCCCCCGTGCACCCCCTCGACGTGCGGTGGTGCCCGCCGGCGCGGCCCGTGCGCCCGCCGGAGGGGCTGCGGGTGGACCCGGCGCTGCTGGACCACGTCGCCGGGCTCGTGCGCCGGGCGCTGGGCGAGCGGGACGGGGACGTCCTCGTCTTCCTGCCGGGCACCGGGGAGATCCGCGCGCTCGAGGGGCGGCTGGCCGGCGCCGTCCCCGACGTCGACGTGGTCCCGTTGCACGGCAGGCGGTCCGCGGCCGAGCAGGACGCCGCGCTGCGGCCGGGACCGCGCCGGCGCGTCGTGCTGGCCACCGCGGTGGCCGAGTCCAGCCTCACCGTCCCGGGCGTGCGCGTCGTCGTCGACGCCGGCCTGGCCCGGGTGCCCCACTTCGACCACGCCCGCGGCCTCGGCGGGCTCGACACCGTGCGGGTCTCCCGCGCCGGGGCCGACCAGCGCGCCGGTCGCGCGGCCCGCGAGGCCCCCGGCACGGTCTACCGCGCGTGGTCACCGGCCGAGCACGCCCTGCTGTCCCCGCACACGGCTCCCGAGGTCCTCACCGCCGACCTCACCGGCTTCGCGCTGCTGTGCGCGGGGTGGGGCGACGTGGCCGACCTGCCGCTGCTGGACGCCCCACCGCCCGGGCCGCTGGCGGCCGCCCGGGAGGCTCTGCACCGGCTGGGGGCGCTCTCCGACGGTGCCCTGACCCCGCTGGGCCGGCGGATGGCCGACGTCGGGCTGCACCCGCGGCTGGCCCGGGCCCTGCTCGAGGGGGCCGACCGGGTGGGGCGGCGGACCGCGGCCGAGGTCGTCGCCCTGCTGTCCGAGGACGGCGGGCCCGGGGCGGGGGACGACCTCCTCGCCCGCTGGCGCGCCGCGGACCGGGAGCGGTGGCCGCAGTGGCGCCGCGAGGTCGACCGGCTGCTCGCCGCGCTGCCCGCGGACGCGGGCGCCCGGGCGGGCGCGGGGACGCCGCGCGACCTCGCCGCCGGCCTCGTCGTCGCCCTGGCCCACCCCGAACGGGTCGCCCGGCGCCGCAGCGAGGACGGGACGGCCTACGCCACCGCGGGCGGGACGGGCCTGGAGCTGGCCCCCGGCAGCGGCCTGCGCGGGTCGCCGTGGCTGGCGGTGGCCGTCGCCGACCGCGCCCCCGGCCGGGCCGCCGCCCGGGTGCGGACCGCCGCCCCCCTGGAGGAGGACACCGCCCGCGCCGTCGTCGGCGTGCGGGTGGCCGACGAGGTCGGCTGGGACGGGGACGTGCGGGCCCGGCGCGTGGAGCGGCTCGGGGCGCTGGAGCTGTCGGCCCGCCCCCTGGCCGACCCGCCCGCGGGCGCCGTCGCCGCGGCCGTCGCCGAGGGCGTCCGGCGCGAGGGGCTGCACCTGCTGACGTTCGGGGCCGCGGCGCGTTCGCTGCGGGCCCGCGTCGCGTGCTGCCGTGCGGCGCAGGGCGACCCGTGGCCGGACCTGTCCGACGAGCACCTGCTGGCGACCCTGCCGGACTGGCTGGGCGTGCCGCTGGCCGGCGTCCGCTCGCGCCGCGACCTGGCCCGGATCGACGTGCTCACCGCGGTGCGCGCGCTGCTGCCGTGGCCGCAGGCGGGCCGGCTGGACGAGCTGGCCCCCCTCGACCTGCCGGTCCCCTCCGGGCGGCGGGTGGCGCTGGACTACACCGACCCGGCCGCGCCCGTGCTCGCGCTGAAGCTGCAGGAGGCGTTCGGCTGGACCGCCACGCCGCGGCTGGTCGAGGGCCGCGTCCCCGTCGTGCTGCACCTGCTCTCCCCGGCGGGCCGGCCGCTGGCGGTCACCGCGGACTTGGCCTCGTTCTGGCGCACCGTCTACCCCTCGGTGCGCGCGGAGAACCGCGGCCGGTACGCCAAGCACCCGTGGCCGCAGGACCCGTTGAGCGCCGTCCCCACCGCCCGCACGACGCGGGCCGCCCGGGGGTCAGGCTGAGGCGACCCCGGGCACGGGACCCTGCGCCGACCACGGGAACTCGATCCAGCGGTCGGTCCCGCGCCAGGCCCAGTCCGGCTCCCGCGTCGTCGTCGGCTTGCGGTAGACGACGACCGAGCGGGCCCGCACCCCGGCCTCGGCGCACATCGCCACGACGACCCCCAGGGTGCGGCCGGTGTCGGCGACGTCGTCGACGACGAGCACGTCGCGCCCGGCCAGCTCGGCCAGGTCCACCGACGGCGCCAGCACCACCGGCTCGGGCAGCCGGGAGTCGACCCCGGTGTAGAACTCGACGTTGATGGTGGCGGTCTCCTTCACGTCCAGCGCGTAGGCCAGGCCCGCGGCCAGCGGCAGCCCGCCCCGGGCGATGCCGAGCACGACGGCCGGGCGGAAGCCGTCACCGGCGATGGTCGTGGCGAGGTCGCGGACGGCGTCGCCGAAGGTCGACCACGTCAGCACCTCCCGCGTCCCGGGTGCGGCGCTGGTGGGGGCGGGGGCGTCGGTCACGGGGCGAGGCTAGTGCGGCCCGCGGGGGCCCGGGCGCCCGCTTCCCCGACGCGCCGGCCGCCGGGACACTACGATCACTGACCGTGACCACTGGTGCGCGGCGTCGAGCGGGGGGAGGGGCGTGAGTCCCGCCCTGCACACCGTCGACGTGGTCGTCGTCGGGGCCGGGCAGGGCGGCCTGTCCGCCGCGTTCGCCCTCGACCGCGCCGGGCTGGACCCCGGACGCGGGTACGTGGTCCTGGACGCCGGCGACGAACCCGGCGGCGCCTGGCGGCACCGCTGGCCCGGTCTGGTCATGGCCCGCGTCAACGGGGTCCACGACCTGCCCGGCTTCCCGCTCGGCGCCGTCGACCCGCGGGCCCCGGCGCGCGAGGTCGTGCCCGCCTACTTCGCCGAGTACGAGCTGCGGCTGGGGCAGCCCGTCCGCCGGCCCGTCGTCGTGGAGGACGTCCGTCCCGCCGGGGCCCGGCTGCTCGTCACCTCCTCGGCGGGGACGTTCGCGGCGCGCGCGGTCCTCAACGCCACCGGGACGTGGACCCGGCCGTTCTGGCCGTCCTACCCCGGCCGGGAGACCTTCCGCGGCCGGCAGCTGCACACCGCCGACTACGCCGGTCCGCAGGAGTTCGCCGGGCAGCACGTCGTCGTCGTGGGCGGGGGCGTCTCGGCCGTGCAGCACCTGGAGGACCTCACCGCCCACGGCGTCGGCACGACGTGGGTGACGCGCCGCGAGCCCGTCTTCCGGGAGGACTTCGACGTCGAGGCGCGCCGGGAGGCCGTGGAGGTCGTGGCCCGGCGGGTGGCGGCGGGGGAGCCGCCCGGCAGCGTCGTGTCGGCCACCGGGCTCCTCCTGACCCCGGAGGTGGCGGCGCTGCGCGACCGCGGCGTGCTCAAGCGCCACCCGGCGTTCACGCGCGTCACGCCCGACGGCGTGGAGTGGGCCGACGGGTCGCGCCAGGGCGCCGACGCGATCCTGTGGGCGACCGGGTTCCGTCCGGCCCTGGACCACCTGCGCAGCCTGCACCTGCGCGAACCCGGTGGCGGGATCCTCGTCGAGGGCACCCGCGTCGTGCGCGAACCGCGGCTGCACCTCGTCGGCTACGGGCCCGCGGCCAGCACGGTGGGGGCGAGCCGGGCCGCCCGCCAGGCCGTCCACGAGGTGCTCACCGGACGCTGAGGGGCCGCGGGTACGTTCTGCGCCCATGAGCTCCCCCTTCTCCGTCCCCCTCACCGCCCTCACCGGCGGCCCGCTGCCGGCCGAGACCCTCGACGGTCGTGCCGTGCTCGTCGTCAACGTCGCCTCCCGGTGCGGGCTGACCCCGCAGTACGAGGCCCTGGAGGCCCTGCACCGGGAGTTCTCCGACCGCGGGTTCACCGTGCTCGGCGTGCCCTGCAACCAGTTCAAGGGCCAGGAACCGGGCACGGACGCCGAGATCGCGCAGTACTGCTCGGCCACGTGGGGCACGACGTTCCCCATGACGACCAAGGCCGACGTCAACGGCCCGGACCGCCACCCGCTGTACGAGGCGCTCACCGCGACGCCGGACGCCGACGGGGAGGCCGGGGACGTGGCCTGGAACTTCGAGAAGTTCCTCGTGGCCCCCGACGGCCGCGTCGCGGGTCGCTTCCGGCCGCGCACGACCCCGGAGGACCCGGCCCTGCGGGCGGCGGTCGAAGCGGTCCTGCCGCGCTGAGCAGGGCTCACGCGCCCACGGGTTCGGCCAGGGCGAACGGCACGGTGAGCACGCCGTGCCGCACCCGGACGTGGTACCGGGACCGGCCCACCGTCACGACCTCCCCGGTGCTGCCCGCGTGCGGACCACCGCCGCCGACCCGCACCCGGGTGCCGACGTCCAGCCGCTCGCGCACGACGGGGCCGGTGCGGCCGGCCTCCAGGTGCGCCCAGTCCTCCCGGTAGCTCTCCGGCAGCGCCGACACCGGGACGGGGCGGCCCCGGAAGGCCCAGCGCACGACGTTCGCCGGGTCGAAGCCCGGCCCGCAGCGCGCGCACGCCACGACGCGGGTCGGGCGCCGGTGCCGGGTGAGGACGTGGCCGGCCGGGCAGGTGCCCGTCCACGCACCGGGCGGGCGCGGCGCGCCCGAGGTCCGCTCGCCCGAGCAGCCGATGCGCCGGGCCGCGGCCCGCCACACCGCGTCGTGGCCGTGCCCGGGGCCGACGAGGGCGTGGGCGATCTCGTGCAGCACGGTGTCGCGGACCTCGGCCTCGGTGTGCAGGGCCGTCAGCGGGGCGCTCAGCCCGATCTCGCGCCGGTCGGCCCGGCAGACCCCGGCCCGCGTCTTCGCGCGGTCGAGCACGACCGTCCAGCCGTCCAGCCCGTGCCGGTCCAGCAGCTCCCGCGCCATCGCCAGCGCCTCGCGCCCGTCCACCCGCACCCCTCGCCCCGCACCACCTCGACGTGCCGCATCAGAGCACGGGGCTCCGACACGGGCCCTGGACACGGCGAAGGGCGCCGCACGGTGTGCGGCGCCCTTGGTGGTGGTGCCCCCGGCAGGACTCGAACCTGCGCACACGGCTCCGGAGGCCGATGCTCTATCCGCTGAGCTACGGGGGCCCTGCGGTGCGTCGCAGACACTACCAGCGATGCTCCGCGTTCCCGACCAGACCCGCCCCGTCCGGCCCTCCCGCGCAACCCCGCGGGTGGCGGACGGAGGCCGGGCCCTGCGCCGGTAGGCTTGCCGCTCGTGACTCCCGCCGAGCTCTCAGCTGCCCTGAGGGACGCCCTGACCGCGGCCGTGACGGCCGCAGAGCTGTCCCTCGACCCCGCCGACGTGCCGGCCGAGGTCCGCGTGGAGCGCCCGAAGAACCGCGACCACGGGGACTGGGCCACCAACGTGGCCCTGCAGCTGGCGAAGAAGGCCGGGACGGCCCCGCGCGAGGTCGCGTCCGTGCTGCAGCGCCGCCTGCAGCAGGTCGAGGGCGTCGAGGCGGTCGACATCGCCGGTCCGGGGTTCCTCAACATCACCCTGGAGGCCGCCGCCGCCGGTGACCTCGCCCGCGTCGTCGTCGAGGCCGGCCCGGCGTTCGGGCGCGCCGCGGTGCCCAGCGGCGAGAGGGTGAACCTGGAGTTCGTCTCGGCCAACCCGACCGGTCCCATCCACCTCGGCGGCACCCGCTGGGCCGCCGTGGGCGACTCCCTGGCCCGCGTCCTAGAGGCCGGCGGCGCGCAGGTGACGCGCGAGTACTACTTCAACGACCACGGCGCGCAGATCGACCGGTTCGCCCGCTCGCTGCTGGCCCGCGCCCACGGCGAGCCGGCGCCGGAGGACGGTTACGGGGGCGACTACATCGGCGACATCGCCGACGCCGTGCTGGCCCGCGTGCCCGGTCTGCTGGAGCAGCCGCGCGAGCAGCAGCAGGAGACGTTCCGCCGCGAGGGCGTCGACCTCATGTTCGGCGAGATCAAGCAGTCCCTGGCCGAGTTCGGCGTCGAGTTCGACGTGTACTTCCACGAGGACTCCCTGCACGGCACCGGCGCGGTCGACCGCGCCGTGCAGCGGCTGCGCGACCTGGGGCGGATGTACGAGGCCGACGGCGCGACCTGGTTGCGCACCAGCGACTTCGGCGACGACAAGGACCGCGTCGTCCTCAAGAGCGACGGGAACCCGGCCTACATCTCCGGGGACCTGGCGTACTACCTCGACAAGCGCGAACGCGGTTTCGACCGCTGCGTGATCATGCTCGGCGCCGACCACCACGGCTACGTCGGCCGGATGATGGCGATGTGCGCGGCGTTCGGCGACGAACCCGGTGTGAACCTCGAGATCCTCATCGGCCAGATGGTCAACCTCGTCCGCGACGGCGTCCCCGTGCGGATGAGCAAGCGCGCCGGCACGGTCGTGACGATGGAGGACCTCGTCGGCGCGGTCGGCGTCGACGCGGCCCGGTACTCCCTCGTGCGCTCCAGCGTCGACTCCAGCATCGACATCGACCTGGACCTGCTGACGAGGCGGACGAACGACAACCCCGTCTTCTACGTGCAGTACGCCCACGCGCGCACCGCGAACGTCGCCGTCAACGCCGCCACGGCCGGGGTGCGCCGGCAGGACGCCTTCGACCCCGCGCTGCTCACGGACGAGACCGAGTCGCTGCTGCTGGCCGCCCTCGCCGAGTTCCCCGACGTCGTGCGCCGCGCCGGGGAACTGCGCGAACCGCACCGCGTCGCGCGCTACCTGGAGGAACTGGCCGGGCGGTTCCACAAGTTCTACGACGCCTGCCGCGTCACGCCCCGCGCGGGCGAGGACGTCACCGACGTGCACCGCACCCGGTTGTGGCTCAACGACGCCACCCGCCAGGTGCTCGCCAACGGTCTGGCCCTGCTCGGCGTCTCGGCGCCGGAACGCATGTGAGGGGGAGGGACACCCGTGGCGGACATCGCCGTCGTCCCCGCGTGGCTCACGCCGCCGGCTGACGTCAACGAACTCCTCCCGCAGCTGTGGGCGCAGACCGTGACCCGCGGCACCGACGGGGCCCTGCGCGTCGGCGGAGTGGGGGTGGACGACCTGGCGCGCGAGCACGGCACGCCCCTGTTCGTCGTCGACGAGCTGGACTTCCGCTCGCGGGCGGTCGCCTTCCGCGACGCCTTCGCCGACGCCTTCGCCGACCTGTGCGGCGGGGCGGACGTCTACTACGCCTCCAAGGCGTTCCTGGCCACCGGTGTGGCCCGCTGGCTCGCCGAGGACGGCCTGCACCTGGACACCGCCTCCGGTGGTGAGCTCGCCCTGGGGCTGCGCGGCGGGGTCCGCCCGGAGCGGATCGCGCTGCACGGCAACAACAAGTCCCGCCGTGAGATCACCACCGCGCTGGAGGCCGGCGTCGGGCGGATCGTCGTGGACTCCCTCGGGGAGATCGACCTGGTGGCCGACCTGGCCCGGGAACGGGGCGTGGTGGCGCCGGTCATGCTCCGCGTCACCGTGGGCGTGGAGGCGCACACCCACCAGTACGTCGCGACGGCGCACGAGGACCAGAAGTTCGGGCTGTCGCTGGCCTCGGGGCAGGCCGAGACCGCCGTCGCCCGCGTCCTGGCCCGGCCCGAGCTGCGGCTGCTCGGCCTGCACAGCCACATCGGCTCGCAGATCTTCGACCTCGGCGGGTTCGAGGTCTCGGCCCGGCGGTTGCTGGAGCTGCACCGCCGGGTGGAGCGCGAGCACGGGGTGGAGCTGCCCGAGATCGACCTCGGCGGCGGGTACGGCGTGGCCTACACCTCCGAGGACACCCCGTTGCCGCCGGCCGAGATCGCGGGCCGGCTGGCCGAGATCGTCGCCCGCGAGTGCCTGGTGCAGGGGATCGCCGTGCCGCGGGTCTCGGTCGAGCCGGGCCGGGCCATCGCGGCGCCGAGCACCTTCACCCTCTACGAGGTCGGCGCGACGAAGGACGTCCAGCTCGACGGGGGCACGCGGCGCCGGTACGTCTCGGTCGACGGCGGCATGAGCGACAACATCCGCACAGCCCTGTACGACGCGGACTACTCCGCGACGGTCGCCTCGCGGGCCTCGACGGCCACCGGGGTCCTGTCCCGCGTCGTCGGGAAGCACTGCGAGAGCGGGGACGTCGTCGTGCGCGACGAGTTCCTGCCCGACGACACCGGCGCGGGGGACCTGCTGGCCGTGCCCGGCACGGGGGCCTACTGCCGCAGCATGGCGAGCAACTACAACCAGGTGCCGCGCCCGGCGGTGGTGGCCGTGCGGGACGGGACGACGTCGCTGCTGGTGCGGCGCGAGACGCCGGAGGACCTGCTCGCGCTCGACGCGGGCTGAGGGGCCCGCCCAGCGCGGGTGAGAGGGTTGGCCGGGACTCCCGCCGGACGGGACGGACGGACGAGTCGGACGCACGCGTCGCGACGGACGGGCGGGGACGATGCTGGACGGATGTGGGGAGCACACGCGGTGGAGCCGGTGAAGGTCGCGCTGCTCGGGTGCGGTGTCGTGGGCACCGAGGTGGCGCGTCTGTTGACGACGCAGGCCGACGAACTGGCGGCGCGCGTGGGTGCGCCGCTGGAGCTGGTGGGCATCGCGGTGCGCCGCCTGGCCCGTGAGCGCGGGCTGGGGATCGACCCGTCCCTGTTCACGACCGACGCCGAGGACCTCGTGACGCGCGCCGACGTCGTCGTGGAGGTCATCGGCGGGATCGAGCCGGCGCGCTCGCTCATCCTGCGCGCCGTCGGGCACGGCGCCTCGGTCGTGACCGCCAACAAGGCGCTGCTGGCGGCCGAAGGCCCAGCGCTCTACGAGGCGGCCGCCGAGGCGGGGGTCGACCTCTACTACGAGGCCTCCGTCGCCGGGGCCATCCCGCTGCTGCGCCCGCTGCGCGAGTCCCTGGTCGGCGACCGCGTCACGCGGGTGCTGGGCATCGTCAACGGGACGACGAACTACGTCCTGGACCAGATGGACACCACGGGCATGGGCTTCTCCGAGGCCGTCGAGCAGGCCCAGGCCCTCGGGTACGCCGAGGCCGACCCGACCGCCGACGTGGAGGGCTTCGACGCCGCGGCCAAGGCCGCCATCCTGGCCTCCCTGGCCTTCCACACCCGCGTGGGCCTGGACGACGTGCACCGCGAGGGCATCTCGGAGGTCAGCGCGGCCGACGTGCGCGCCGCCCAGCTGCAGGGCTGCGTCGTGAAGCTGCTGGCCATCTGCGAACGCGGCACCGACGCCGAGGGGAACGAGGCCGTCTCGGTGCGGGTGCACCCGGCGATGCTGCCGCGCGGGCACCAGCTCGCCGGGGTGCGCGGCGCCTTCAACGCCGTCTACGTCGAGGCCGAGTCGGCCGGGCAGCTCATGTTCTACGGCCCCGGCGCCGGTGGGCAGCCGACCGCGAGCGCCGTCATGGGTGACGTCGTGGCCGTGGCCCGGCACAAGGTCGTCGGCGGTCGCGGGCCGGGGGAGTCGGCCTACGCGCAGCTGGCCGTGCAGCCGATGGCCGAGACGGTCACGCGCTACCACGTGCGGCTCGACGTGGCCGACCGGCCGGGGGTGCTGGCGCAGGTCGCGGGCGTCTTCGCCGCGCACGGGGTCTCGATCGAGGCCGTGCAGCAGCGCCACGACGACGCCGGGCGGGCCGTCCTGGTCGTCGTGACCCACAGCGCCACCGACGCGGCCCTGTCGGGCACCGTCGACGAGCTCGAACAGCTGGACATCGTGGACTCCGTGGCCGGTGTGCTGCGGGTCGAGGGAGGGGACGCCTGATGGCGCACGTGTGGCGGGGACTCATCGAGGAGTACCGGGACCGGCTGCCCGTCACCGAGGCCACCCCGGTGGTCACCCTGGGCGAGGGCGGCACGCCGCTCGTCCCGGCGCGGCACCTGTCGGAGCTGGTGCGCGGCCGGGTCCTCATCAAGGTCGAGGGCTGCAACCCGACCGCGTCCTTCAAGGACCGCGGCATGACGATGGCCATGAGCAAGGCCAAGGAGAACGGCGCCGAGGTCGTCATCTGCGCCTCCACCGGCAACACCTCGGCCTCGGCCGCGGCCTACGCCACCGCCGCGGGCATCCGCTGCGCGGTGCTCGTGCCCGACGGCAAGATCGCGATGGGCAAGCTGTCCCAGGCCGTCGCCCACGGCGCGACGATCCTGCAGGTCGACGGCAACTTCGACGACTGCCTGAACCAGGCCCGCAAGCTGGCCGAGGCCTACCCTGTCGAGCTGGTGAACTCGGTCAACCCCTACCGCATCGAGGGGCAGAAGACGGGGGCCTTCGAGGTCGTCGACGTCCTCGGTGACGCCCCGGACATCCACGCCCTGCCCGTCGGCAACGCCGGCAACATCACCGCGTACTGGAAGGGTTACACCGAGTACGCCAAGGACGGTGTCGCCTCCCGCACGCCGGCGATGTGGGGCTTCCAGGCCGCCGGGGCCGCGCCCATCGTCAAGGGTCACCCCGTCGACGAGCCCGAGACCATCGCCACGGCCATCCGCATCGGCCACCCCGCGTCGTGGACGGGGGCCACCGCGGCCCGCGACGACTCCGGCGGCCGCATCGAGGCCGTCACCGACGAGCAGATCCTCGCCGCGCACCGCTGGCTGTCGGCGCGCGAGGGCGTCTTCGTCGAACCCGCCTCCGCCGCGGGGGTCGCCGGTCTGCTCGCCGCCGCCGAGGCCGGGGAGGTCGAGCCCGGCCAGACGATCGTCATCACCGTCACCGGGCACGGGCTGAAGGACCCGCAGTGGGCCCTGCAGCTGGCCGCCGGGGCCGAGGGGTCGGTCGAGCCGGTCCGCGTCCAGCCCGACGCCGTCACCATCGCCCGCGCCATCGGCGTGGACGTCTGAGGAGCGTGGACCCCGTGTCCAGCCCCGCGAGCAGTCCCGCGAGCAGCCCGGTGGCGAGCCCGGCCCGCCCGGGCGTGCTCGCGGCGCTGCCCGCCGGCACCGCGGCCACCGTCCGGGTGCCGGCGACGAGCGCCAACCTCGGGCCCGGGTTCGACGCCTTCGGCCTGGCCCTGGACCTGTGCGACGAGGTCCGCGCCGAGGTCGTCGCCGGCGCGGGGCTGCGGGTGGGCGTGCAGGGGCAGGGTGCCGGTGCCGTGCCGACCGACGAGCGCCATCTCGTCGTGCGCGTCCTGCGCGAGGAGCTGGCCGCCGCGGGGTTCACCGCCCCCGGGCTGGACGTGCTGTGCCGCAACGCCATCCCGCACGGGCGCGGGCTGGGCTCGTCGGCCTCGGCGATCGTCGCGGGCCTGGCCGCGGCCCGGGCGCTGCTGCGCGCGGCCGGGGTCGTGGCCGAGGACGAGGCGCAGGTGCGCGACCGGGTCCTGCTCGAGGCCTCCCGCCGCGAGGGGCACCCCGACAACGCCGCCCCCGCCGTGCACGGGGGGTTCACCATCGCCTGGACGCGCGGGGAGGACCCCACGCACCCCGACGCCGTGCGCTGCGTGCGCCTGGCCGTGCACCCCGACGTGCGGGCCGTGGTGTGCGTGCCGGCCGAGGAGCTGGCGACGTCGCGGGCCCGGGCGCTGCTGCCGGCGACCGTCCCGCACGGCGACGCCGCGCTGACGGCCGGTCGCGCCGGGTTGCTGGTGCACGCGCTGACCGCCGACCCCTCGCTGCTGCTCGACGCCACCGAGGAACGGCTGCACCAGGCCCAGCGGGCCCCGGCCATGCCGGGTTCGGCCCGGCTCCTGGGGGCGCTGCGGGCCGAGGGGCTGGCGGCCGTGGTCTCCGGCGCCGGACCCAGCGTGCTGGTGCTGACCGACGAGCCCGGTGTGGAGCGGGTGCGGGCCCTGGCCGCACCGGGCACCTGGGACGTGCACGCCCGCCCGGTGCAGGACGCGGGCGTGCAGACGGTGCCCGGGCGCTGACCCGACCCCGACCCGCCCGCCCGTCCGTCCGCCCGTCCGCCCGTGCGTCGCAGGACGGTCCGCGGTGCGCCGAACGGGGGACCGGGAACGTGGGCGCGGCAGCGGGTGTTAGCATCGGAGACAGCACCCACGGCGGGACGTTCACGGTGGGGCTCTCTCGAGTCGAGAACCGTCCCAGCTGCGTCCACTCCCCGTCTCCGGGTGCGTCTCCACGTTCTCGCCGGGCTTCTGCGCCTGGCCGTGGTTTCCCATCCTGCCCATCGGGCAGTCACCGCGACACCCCCGGACCCGACGAAGCGCCGGTTCCGCCGGTCAGTCGCACCGACGAGGGGGAAGGACCTTCGTGACCGACACCACCGACATCGCCGCCACCGACGGCACGTCCGAGGCGCCCGCGCGCCGCACGGGCAGCCTGTCCGCGTTGCGGCTCCCGCAGCTGCAGGCCCTGGCGTCCGAGCTGGGCATCACCGGCACCGGCCGCATGCGCAAGGTGGACCTGCTCGCCGCCATCCGTGAGCACCAGTCCGGCACGGCGCAGAGCGGCGCCCGCACCGAGGCTCCCGCGCAGGCTCCGGCCCCCGCGGTCGCCGAGCCCGCCGCCCCGCAGGCCGAGCAGCCCGCCGCCGAGCAGCCTGTCGCCGAGCAGCCCGAGCAGCCCGCCCGGCAGGCCCCGCGCAGCCGTTCGCGCCGGGCCGGTGCCCCCGCCGGCGCCCCGCCGGCCACCGCACCGGCGGCCGAGGAGCAGTCCGCCGCCCAGGTGCCCGCGCAGGCTCCGGCCCCCGAGGTCCCCGCGGCCTCCGGTGCCTCCGAGGCCCCCGAGGCGGGGCAGGCCCCCGCCGCGCGCACGGAGCCGACGCTGGACGACTTCACCCGCAACCGCGGTGAGCGGTCCGAGCGCGGTGAGCGCGCAGACCGGTCCGAGCGCCAGGACGAGGCCCCGCAGCGGCTCTCGCGCCGCGAGCGCGCCCGGCGCGAGCGGGTCCGCGAACCCGACCAGCAGGTCGAGCTGCCGAGCATGCCCCGCCGCGAGGGCGCCGAGGGCGAGACCCGCCGGGACCGGCAGGAGCGCACCGACCGTCCCGAGCGCACCGAGAACCGGAACGACCGCGAGGACCGGAACGACCGGGGTGACCGGAACGACCGGACCAACGACCGGTCCGAGCGCGGTGAGCGCCCGCAGGCCGCGCAGCACGGCCCGGACGACGACGGTGACGGCGGCCGCCGCGGCCGGCGCAACCGCTACCGCGACCGCAAGGGCCGCCGCGGCGGCCGGGACGGCGGCGGGGCGCCCGAGGTCGACGAGAACGTCTCCGAGGACGACGTCCTGCTGCCCGTGGCGGGCATCCTGGACGTCCTGGACAACTACGCGTTCATCCGCACGTCCGGCTACCTTGCCGGCGCGAACGACGTCTACGTCTCCCTGGGCCAGGTGAAGAAGAACAACCTGCGTCCCGGCGACGCCGTCACCGGCGCCGTCCGCCAGCCCCGCGAGGGCGAGCAGACCGGGGCCCGGGCCAAGTTCAACGCGCTCGTGCGCGTCGACACCGTCAACGGTGCGCCGCCGGAGAACGCCCGGAACCGCCCGGACTTCACCAAGCTCACGCCGCTGTACCCGCAGGAGCGGCTGCGCCTGGAGACCGAGCCCAACGTCCTGACCACGCGCATCATCGACCTGATGTCGCCGCTGGGGAAGGGGCAGCGCGGTCTCATCGTCGCCCCGCCCAAGGCCGGCAAGACGATGGTCATGCAGGCCATCGCCAACGCGATCACGACGAACAACCCCGAGTGCCACCTCATGGTCGTCCTGGTCGACGAGCGGCCCGAAGAGGTCACCGACATGCAGCGGACGATCAAGGGTGAGGTCATCGCCTCCACCTTCGACCGTCCCGCCTCCGACCACACCGCGGTCGCCGAGCTCGCCATCGAGCGGGCCAAGCGCCTGGTGGAGCTCGGCAACGACGTCGTCGTGCTGCTGGACTCCCTGACCCGCCTGTCGCGCGCCTACAACATCTCGGCGCCGGCCAGCGGCCGCATCCTGTCCGGTGGTGTCGACGCCTCGGCGCTGTACCCGCCGAAGCGGTTCTTCGGGGCGGCCCGCAACGTCGAGAACGGCGGCTCGCTGACGATCCTGGCCTCGGCCCTGGTCGAGACGGGTTCCAAGGCCGACGAGGTCATCTTCGAGGAGTTCAAGGGCACCGGGAACATGGAGGTCCGCCTGTCGCGCCAGCTGGCCGACAAGCGCATCTTCCCGGCCGTCGACGTGCCGGCCTCGGGCACGCGGCGCGAGGAGATCCTCATGTCCCGCGAGGAGCTGCAGACCGTCTGGAAGCTGCGCCGCGTGGTCACCGCGCTGGACGCGCAGGCCTCCATCGAGCTGCTGCTGGACCGCCTCAAGAAGACCCGCAGCAACCTCGAGTTCCTGCACCAGGTCCAGACGTCCACCCCGCTGGTCCAGAAGGACTGAGGGGAACAACTCCCGGGGGTCGCCGGTTGTGAAGGACCGGCGGCCTCCTGTGGGAGACTGCTTCGACACCGCAGGTACCGGCTCACGCCAGCTCGACCGAGAACGACCAGGCGACCCGGTACCGACTGAGCGCCTTGAGGAGAGAACCATGAAGGCTGGGATCCACCCGGACTACGTCGAGACCCAGGTCACCTGCACCTGCGGCGCGACGTTCACCACCCGCAGCACCGAGAAGAGCGGGGAGATGCGCGCCGACGTGTGCAGCGCCTGCCACCCGTTCTACACCGGCAAGCAGAAGATCCTGGACACCGGTGGCCGCGTGGCCCGCTTCCAGCAGCGCTACGGCAAGAAGACCGCCAAGTAGTCCGCTCACAGCGCCGGTCCCACCGCCCTCCGGGGTGGTGGGGCCGGCGCTGTCGCGTTCCCGCCCCTCCGCCCACCAGGAGCCCTGAGTGTTCGAGACCGTCCAGCCGCTGCTCGACGAGCACGCCGAGCTCGAACGCCGGCTGGCGGACCCGGCCGTGCACGCCGACGCCGGGCTGGCCCGTCGCCTCGGGCGGCGCTACGCCGAGCTGCAGCAGGTCGTGGAGGCGCACGCGGCGTGGCGGGCGTCCACGGACGACGCCGAGGCCGCGCGGGAGCTGGCCGCCGAGGACCCCGGGTTCGCCACCGAGCTGCCCGGCCTGGAGCAGGCCGCGGCCGAGGCGGGGGAGCGGCTGCGCCGGGTGCTGCTGCCGCGCGACCCCGACGACGCCCGCGACGTGATCCTGGAGATCAAGGCCGGTGAGGGCGGGGAGGAGTCCGCGCTCTTCGCCGGCGACCTGCTGCGGATGTACCTGCGCTACGCCGAGCAGCGGGGGTGGGCGACCGAGCTGCTGGACGCCACGCCCAGCGACCTGGGCGGGTACAAGGACGTGTCGGTGGCCGTGAAGAGCCGCGGCGCCGCGGCCGAGGGCGTCTGGCACCGGCTGAAGTACGAGGGCGGGGTGCACCGCGTCCAGCGCGTGCCCGTCACCGAGTCCCAGGGGCGCGTCCACACCTCCGCCGTCGGGGTCCTCGTCGTGCCCGAGGCCGAGGAGGTCGAGGTGGCCATCGACCCGAACGACCTGCGCGTCGATGTCTTCCGCTCCTCCGGCCCCGGCGGCCAGAGCGTCAACACGACCGACTCGGCCGTGCGCATCACCCACCTGCCCACGGGCATCGTCGCGAGCTGCCAGAACGAGAAGTCGCAGCTGCAGAACAAGGAGCAGGCGCTGCGCATCCTGCGGGCCCGGTTGCACGCCGTGGCCCAGGAGGCCGCCGACGCGCAGGCCTCGGCCGCGCGCCGGTCCCAGGTGCGCACGGTCGACCGCTCCGAGCGGATCCGGACCTACAACTACGGCGAGAACCGCATCGCCGACCACCGCACCGGGTTCAAGGCCTACAACCTCGACACCGTGCTCGACGGTGAGCTCGACCCCGTCGTCCAGTCGGCGATCGACGCCGACGAGGCCGCGCAGCTCGCCGCCCACTGACCCGCCCGCTCGTTCGACCCCGTCGTCGCTACGGTGATGCGTAGGAGCTACGGATCTGCGTAGCATCGACGGGTGGACGACGAACGGTGGGCCCTCCTGGAGAAGCGCCTCGCCGCGCTGGAGACCCGCGTCGCCGACGGGTCGGACCCGCGCGACGACGACCGGTTCTGGGCGCTGCGGGAGCTGAAGCGGCAGGCGGAGGGACGGTCGCACGTCCTGTTCACCGGCAGCCTCACGCTGCCGACGGGGGCGCACCACGAGTGGCAGGAGACCGTCGAGGTCTCCTCGATGCTGCAGGCCGACCCGACGCAGGCCGTCGCGGTGCTGTCCGCCCTGGCGCACCCGGTGCGCCTGCAGCTGCTGCACAAGGTGCTGCACGGACGGCACACCGTCCCGGAGCTGGGGGAGGGCCTGGGCACCTCCGGGCAGCTCTACCACCACCTGCGCCAGCTCGTCGCCGAAGGCTGGCTGGCCACCTCCGGCCGGGGCCGGTACGACGTCCCGGCTGAGCGCGTCGTCCCGCTCGTGACCCTGCTCGCCACCGCCGGACTGAGGTGATCGCGTTGCCCGTCAACCCGTTCCGATCCGCACTGCGCAGGAGCGGCGCACTGGCCGCCGCGGCCGTCGCGGTCCTCGCCCTGACCGCGGCCGCCGCGCCGGCGGCGCCGGCCCTGCCGATGCCGCCGACGCCCTCGGCCGACACCACCGGGGACCCGGCCCTGGCCGCCCGGCTGCGGGCCGCCACGGCGGACCTGGCGGGGCAGGGGTTCGCCGTCGCCGCCGGTGAGGCCACCGCGGGTGCCTCCGCGGCCATCGGCACCGCCGCGCCCGGTCGGGCGCTGACCGCGGCCACCCCGCAGGAGATCGGCTCGGTGACCAAGGGGCTCACCGGCCTCCTGCTGGCCGACGCCGTCGAGCGCGGGGAGGTCGAGCCCACGACCACGCTCGGCGACGTCCACCCGTGGCTGACCGGGCACCTGGCCGCCACGACGCTCGAAGAACTGGCCACGCACACCTCGGGGCTGCCGCGGCTGAGCACACGGGCCGCCCTCGCCGCGCCGATCACCGCCATCACCTACGGGAACCCGTACCGGTGGGACACCCCGGAGAACCTGCTGCGCGACGCGGCCTGGACGCCGCTGCGCGGCCCGCGGGGCGAGCACGCCTACTCCAACCTCGGGTACGCCCTGCTCGGCAACGCCCTCGCGCAGCGGCTGGGACGGCCGTACCCGCAGCTGCTGCACGAGCGGGTCCTGCAACCGCTGGGGATGGACGCGACGCGGGCCGCGCCGGACCCCCTGCCCGCCGGCCGCGCCCGCGAGCTCGGCCCGGACGGCCGGCCCAGCACCCCCTGGCGCTCCAGCGGCAGCACCCCGGCCGGGGTGGGCGTGTACTCCACGGCCGAGGACCTGGGCCGGCTGGCCCGCGCGGCGGCGAGCGGTGAGCTGCCCGGGGCCCGCGCCCTCGAACCGGTCCTGGACACCCCCGGCGCCCGGGTCGGGTGGGGCTGGCTGTCCGCCGACGTGGGGGGCCGCACCGTCGTCGGCGTCAACGGTGCCACGACCGGTGTCCGCACCTCGGTGTGGGCGGTGCCGGGGACGGGGCAGTGGGTCGCGGTGACCTCCCCGAGCGGCAGCACCGGCGAGGCCGACACCCAGACGGTGGCGTTCCGGCTGCTCGGCCTGGCCTAGCCTGCGCGGGTGGTCACCGCGCGTCAGCTGCTCCTCGAGGCCGAGCGGCGGCTCGCCGCGGCCGGCGTCCCCACCCCCGGTCCGGACGCCGAGATGCTCCTGGCGCACGCGCTGGGGGTGACCCGGTCCCGGCTCGGGGTGCTCACCGCCCTGGGGGACCCGGTGGAGGCGGGGTCGTTCGCCGACCTGCTCGACCAGCGCGCCGAGCGGGTGCCGCTGCAGCACCTGACCGGTCGCGCCGGGTTCCGCGCGCTGGACCTGCGCGTCGGCCCGGGCGTGTTCGTCCCGCGCCCGGAGACCGAGACGGTGGCCCAGCTCGCGGTCGAGGAGGCCGCGCGGCGCACGGGCCCGGTGGTCGTGGACCTGTGCACCGGGTCCGGGGCCATCGCCCTGGCGGTGGCGACGGAGGTGCCGGGGGCCCGCGTGCACGCCGTCGAGCTGGACCCCATGGCCCACGCCTGGGCCCGGCGCAACGTCGACGACCTCGCCCCGGCGGTGGACCTGCGCCTGGGTGACGCCGCGACGGCGTTCGCCGACCTCGACGGGACCGTCGACGTCGTCGTGAGCAACCCGCCCTACGTCCCGCCGGGGGCGGTGCCCGTGGACCCGGAGGTGGCCCGGCACGACCCGCAGGTCGCGCTCTACGGCCTCGGCGACGACGGGCTGCAGGTGCCGCGCCGCGTCGTCGCCACCGCCGCGCGGTTGCTGCGGCCCGGCGGTTACGTCGTCGTCGAGCACGCCGAGGTGCAGGAGCGCGCGGCGCGGGCGATGTTCGGCGCCGCGACCTGGACCGACGTGGACGGCCACCGCGACCTCACCGGCCGTCCCCGCGCCACGACGGCCCGTCGCCGCTGACCCGCCGCTGACCCGCCGCGGACGCGCCGGGGCACGGCTGCCGTCCCGCGGCCCGGCCGCGGTGGGAGACTCTTGCCCCGTGAGACCCCCGTTCGACTGCGCCGACCCCGTCACCCGCGACCGCGGCCTGTCCGCCGCGCACAACGCGATCAAGCGCGGTGAGGTCGTCGTCCTGCCGACCGACACCGTCTACGGCATCGGCGCCGACGCCTTCAACCCCGCCGCGGTCAAGCGCCTGCTGGAGGCCAAGGGCCGCGGGCGCGAGATGCCGCCGCCGGTCCTGGTCCCCGAGACGCGCACGATCGACGGCCTGGCCAGCTCCATCCCCTTCGCCGTCCGCGAGCTCATCGACGCGTTCTGGCCCGGGGCGCTGACCATCGTGTGCCGGGCCCAGCCGTCGCTGACGTGGGACCTGGGGGAGACGAACGGGACGGTGGCCCTGCGGATGCCGCTGCACCCGGTCGCCCTGGAGCTGCTGGCGCGCACCGGTCCGATGGCCGTCTCCAGCGCGAACACGACCGGGCGCCCCGCGGCGACCCTGGTCCAGGAGGCCGTCGAGCAGCTCGGGGAGTCGGTCCGCGTCTACCTCGACAGCGGCGCCAGCCCCGAGGGCGCCCCCTCGACCATCGTGGACGCCTCCGACGGCCCCCTGCGCATCCTGCGCCTGGGCGCGATCAGCGAGGCGGAGCTGAAGGCCGCCGTCCCCGACGGCTGGGCCGAGCCCGACCGGCCCGCCGACGCCGCGCCCGTTGCACCCGAGGCACCCGAGGCACCCGGCGCCGCCGCCGCGCCGGAGCCCGGGACGGCGCCGCCGACCAGCGGATGAGGGCCTACCTGCTCGTCGTCGTCGTGGCGGCCGCGGTGACGTACCTGACGACGCCGCTGGTGCGCCGCCTGGCCCAGCGGGTGGGGGCGGTGACCCCGCTGCGGGACCGGGACGTGCACACCGTCCCCATCCCGCGGCTCGGCGGGCTGGCGATGCTGTTCGGGATGGTGGCCGCGCTCGTGGTCGCCAGCCGCATCCCCTTCCTGTCCCGCGTGTTCGACACCGACCCCGGCCCGCTGTGGGTGCTGGTCGGCGCCGCGGTGGTCGTCGCCGTCGGGGTCGCCGACGACATCGTCCAGCTCGACGCCGTCACCAAGCTGGCCGGTCAGGTGCTCGCCGCGGGGATCATGGGCTGGCAGGGGGTGAGCCTGCTGCAGCTGCCCATCGGCGGGGTCACGCTGCTGTCCGGGCGCACCATGATGATCATCACGATCCTCGTCGTGCTCGTGTCCGTGAACGCCGTGAACTTCGTCGACGGCCTCGACGGCCTGGCGGCGGGGATCGTCGGCATCGGGGCCACCGCCTTCTTCGGCTACTCCTACGCGCTGCAGCGCGGGAGCGCGCCGGACGACTTCTCCTCCCTGGCCACGCTCATCGCCGCCATCACGATCGGCGTGTGCCTGGGCTTCCTGCCGCACAACTTCCACCCGGCGCGCGTGTTCATGGGCGACTCGGGGTCGATGCTCCTGGGGCTGCTCATGGCCAGCTCGACGATCGCGGCGACGAGCACGGTGGACCCCACCACGGTCGAGAACGAGCAGATCGCCCCGGCCTTCTTCCCCCTGCTGCTGCCGATCGCGGTCCTGCTCGTGCCCTTCAGCGACATGCTGCTGGCCGTCGTCCGGCGCACCCGGGCGGGCAAGGCGTTCTGGCACCCCGACAAGAAGCACCTGCACCACCGGCTCCTGCAGATCGGCCACTCGCACCGGGTCGCCGTGCTCGTCATGTACTCGTGGGCGGCCTTCCTCAGCTTCGGGGCCGCGACCTCGGCGTTCCTGCCGCCGGCGCAGGCGCTCGCGGTGGCGTTCGCGGCCGGCTGCCTCGTGCTCGCGCTGACGTTCCTGCCGCTGTACTGGCGGCGGAAGCGACCGGTGGTGGACTCCTCCCCGGGGGAGCAGGACACTGCCCGGCACGCGGAGCTCGACGCCCCGAGTGAGACGTCGCGCACATGACCTCAGGTCGTCCACGACGTCGCGTAGGAGGTCGGTGAGTTCGTGATAGCTTTCACGAAGTCCCCCCGGCGCCGTCACGGCGCCGACGGAGGCCGCCGACGAGCCGAACCCTTCGGACGACCCGCCGACGACGAGAGAGCAGCCACCGTGAGCAGCACAGCCGACGACGTCTACCGCGTCGTGCCGCGCCGTTCCCTGCCGCCCGTCCTCGCCGTCGGTGTCGCCTGCACCCTCGTGGGGGCGACGGCCGGGTGGTCCGGGGCCCTGGGCGCCGCGGCCGGTTCGGTCCTGGCGATCGTGTTCCTGGCGTCGACGTTCTGGCTGCTGCGGATCCTGCGCGACCTGGCCGCCGGGCTCAGCCTGGCCGTCGCCCTCGCCGTCTACCTGTTCAAGATCACGACACTGGCGACGGCGGTGCTCGTGCTGCTGCGGGTGGACGCGCTGTCCGCCCGGGCCGTGGCCCTGGCCGCCGCCGCCTGCACCGTGGCCTGGCTCGCCGCCGAGGTCCGCGCCTTCTCGCGGATGCGGACCCCGGTCTTCGTCCCGCCGCCCGGCGAGTCGAGGCGGTGAGCGTGGCAGGAGACGAACGTCCTGTTACGGTGCAGCCGGTCATGGGTGAGTCCGGGGACGACCACAGCGACGACGCGCCGCGTGCCGAGGACGGCCGGCCCGTCGGGGAGAACACGCCCGTGGTCCGGTCCGACTCCGACGTCGCCTGGAACTCGATGGCCTACCTGCTGTCCGGTCTGCTGTTCGGGCTCGGCGGGGGCATCGCCCTGGACGCCTGGTGGGGGACGTCGTTCATGACGCCGACCCTGACCGTGCTCGGCCTGGCCTCGACCGTCTACTACGTGTGGTTCAGGTACGGTTCGCGCTGATGCCACCCCTTGTCAGCGGGTTCCCAGGACCCCGTTCATCCATCCCCACCAGCATCGAGGAGAGGTCGTGACCGTGCACGCGATGGCCGCCGCCCAGGCGGCCGAGGAGGGCTGGCACGCCCCCGGGGTCGCCGACTTCTGGCAGCCGCTGATCGGCGACGGGAACTGGGCGATCACCCGCCCGGCGATCGTCTTCGCCCTGACGGCGATCATCCTGGGCATCGTCCTCGTCGCCGCGACCCGCAAGCTCAAGCTCGTCCCGGGCAAGGGCCAGTTCCTGCTCGAGAGCGGCTACGACTTCATCCGCAACGGCATCGGCCGGGACGTCATCGGGAGCAAGGAGTTCCTGAAGTTCGTCCCGCTGCTGTTCACGATGTTCACCCTGATCCTGGTGAACAACCTGGTCGGCGTCATCCCGCCGGTGCAGTTCCCGACCATGAGCCGGATCGGTTTCCCGATCGCGCTCATGCTGGTGGTCTACGTGAGCTACCACGCGGTCGCGGTGCGCCGGAAGGGCGGTCTGGGGTACCTCAAGAGCCTCATGCCGCCGGGCGTGCCCGGGTGGATCTCGCCGCTGGTCTACGTGCTGGAGCTGGCCACGTACTTCGTGACCCGCCCCTTCACCCTGGCCCTGCGGTTGTTCGCCAACATGTTCGCCGGGCACATGCTCATCCTCGTGCTCGTGCTCGGCGGTGAGTACCTGCTCCTGCACACCGACGGTCTCCTCCCGGTGACCGGCGTGGTCGCGTTCGTCTTCAGCATCGTCATGATGTTCTTCGAACTGCTGATCCAGGTGCTGCAGGCGTACGTCTTCACCCTGCTGACGGCGACCTACCTGGCCGACGCGGTCTCGAACGAGCACTGACCCACCGGTCTCCCCGACCCCCACGAATCCCCGACCCGTGGCGCACCGGCGCCACGGACCGAGACGAAGGAAGAAGAATCATGGACGGCAGCCTCAACGCAGTCGGTTACGGTCTCGCGGCGATCGGCCCCGCGATCGCGGTCGGTCTGATCTTCGCGGCCTACATCAACGGTGTGGCCCGGCAGCCCGAAGCGCGCGGCATGCTGCAGCCCATCGCCATCCTGGGCTTCGCCCTCGCCGAGGCGCTGGCCCTGCTGGGCTTCGTCCTCGCGTTCATCGCCTGACGTTCGCCCACCCGGTCCCAGAGCGAGGAGTTGCCGTGCCGGCCCTGTTCATGGAAACGACGTCCACCGAGGGCGGCGGTTTCTGGGAGGAGGCGTACCCGATCCTCCCGCACCCCGTCGAGCTGATCGTCGGGCTCGTCTTCCTGGCGATCCTCTACGCCCTCGTGGCGAAGCTGGTCGTCCCCGCCATCGAACGGACCTACCGCCAGCGGGCGGAGGCCATCGAAGGCGGGATGGAGAAGGCGGAACGCGCGCAGGCCGAGGCCCGGCAGGCGCTGGAGGAGTACCAGAAGCAGCTGGCCGACGCCCGTGGCGAGGCCAACCGCATCCGCGAGGAAGCGCGCCAGCAGGGTGCGCAGATCCTGTCCGAGATGCGCGAGCAGGCCCAGGCCGAGTCCGAGCGCATCACGACCGCGGCCCGCACCACCATCGAGGCCGAGCGGGCCCAGGCCAGCGCGCAGCTGCGGGCCGAGGTGGGTCGCCTGGCGACCGACCTGGCCTCCCGCATCATCGGTGAGTCGCTGCAGGAGCCCGCTCGCCAGAGCGGCGTCGTGGACCGCTTCCTCGCCGACCTCGAGCGCAGCGAGTCGGGGGCGACCCCCCGATGAGCGAGCTCGACTCCGGCGTCGCGAAGGCGAGCCTCGCCGCCGCGCAGCGGGTGCTCGAGGCGCAGCTGGCCACCGAGGGGGCCGACGCGGGCCGGACGGGGGAGGACCTCTTCGCCGTCACCAGCCTGCTCGACTCCTCGGTGGGGCTGCGCCGGGCGCTGACCGACCCGTCGCGGGAGGGCTCGGCCAAGGCCGAGTTCGTGCGCCGCACGTTCACCGGCAAGATCGGCACGGCGGCCGTCGAGACGGTCGCCGCGCTGGCCTCCTCGCGCTGGTCGGCCGGTCGGGACCTGCCCGACGCGACCGAACGGCTCGCCGTCGTCGCCGTCGTGGTGCAGGCGGAGCGCTCGGGGCACCTGGACGCGCTGGAGGACGAGCTCTTCCGGTTCTCCCGCACCATCGCCGGCACCCCGGCGCTGCGCGACGCCCTCGCCGACCGCAGCGCCCCGGACGCCAACCGGGCCTCCCTGGTCTCCCGGCTGCTGCTCGACCGGGCGGCACCCGAGACGGTCCAGCTGGCCCGTCGCGCGGCGGTCTCACCGCGCGGCCTGCGGGCCGAGCGGCTGCTCGAGGAGTGGGTCGAGGTCGTGGCCGCGCGCCGCGAGCAGCTCGTGGCCCACGTCGTGAGCGCCACGGCGCTGAGCCAGGCCCAGCGCGACCGCCTCGCGGCCTCGCTGTCGCGCCAGTACGGCCGGGCCATCAGCGTCACGGTCGACGTCGACCCCCACCTCGTCGGTGGGCTCCGCGTGAGCGTCGGCGACGACGTCATCGACGGGTCGATCGCGACCCGCCTCGACGAGGCCCGTCGCCGCCTGGCCGGCTGAGCACCGCCCTGAACACCCCACCCCGCGGGACGCGGGGGATGATGGACTTCGAGAACCGCAGGACCCGAGAAGGAGAGCAGGGCATCCCATGGCCGAGCTGACCATCCGCCCGGAGGAGATCCGGGACGCTCTCGACGCCTTCGTGGCGTCGTACGACCCCGGCACCGCCGCGCGTGAGGAAGTCGGCCGCGTGACCGACGCGGGCGACGGCATCGCCCACGTCGAGGGCCTGCCCTCGGTCATGGCGAACGAGCTGCTGCGCTTCGAGGACGGCACCCTCGGCCTCGCGCAGAACCTCGACGTCCGCGACATCGGTGTCGTCGTCCTCGGCGACGCCGCCGGCATCGAGGAGGGCCAGGCGGTCCACCGCACGGGCGAGGTCCTGTCGGTCCCCGTCGGTGACGACTTCCTGGGCCGCGTCGTCGACCCGCTGGGCGCGCCGATCGACGGCCTGGGCCCGATCGAGGCCGAGACCCGTCGTGCGCTGGAGCTGCAGGCCCCCTCGGTCGTGCAGCGCCAGGAGGTCCGCGAGCCGCTGCAGACCGGCATCAAGGCCATCGACGCGATGATCCCCGTCGGCCGCGGCCAGCGGCAGCTGATCATCGGCGACCGCCAGACCGGCAAGACCGCGATCGCGATCGACACGATCATCAACCAGAAGGACAACTGGGCCTCGGGCGACCCGAAGCAGCAGGTCCGCTGCATCTACGTCGCCATCGGCCAGAAGGGCTCCACGATCGCTTCGGTGAAGCGCTCGCTGGAGGAGGCCGGCGCGATGGAGTACACGACCATCGTCGCGGCCCCCGCCTCGGACCCGGCCGGCTTCAAGTACCTCGCCCCGTACACCGGCTCGGCCATCGGCCAGCACTGGATGTACGCCGGCAAGCACGTCCTCATCGTGTTCGACGACCTGTCCAAGCAGGCCGAGGCCTACCGCGCCGTGTCGCTGCTGCTGCGCCGCCCGCCGGGCCGCGAGGCCTACCCCGGTGACGTCTTCTACCTGCACTCCCGCCTGCTGGAGCGTTGCGCGAAGCTGTCCGACGAGCTCGGCGCCGGCTCGATGACGGGTCTGCCGTTCATCGAGACCAAGGGCAACGACGTCTCGGCGTACATCCCGACCAACGTCATCTCCATCACCGACGGCCAGATCTTCCTGCAGTCGGACCTGTTCAACGCCAACCAGCGTCCCGCGATCGACGTCGGCATCTCCGTCTCCCGCGTCGGTGGCGCGGCCCAGACGAAGGCCATCAAGGGCATCTCCGGGACGCTGAAGCTGGACCTGGCGCAGTTCCGGGCCATGGAGGCGTTCGCGATGTTCGCCTCCGACCTGGACCAGGCCTCCCGCAACCAGCTCGCCCGCGGTGCGCGCCTCGTCGAGCTGCTCAAGCAGCCGCAGTACACGCCGTTCTCCCTGGAGGAGCAGGTCGTCTCGATCTGGGCCGGCACCACCGGCCAGCTCGACTCCGTGGAGGTCTCGGACATCTCCCGCTTCGAGCGCGAGTTCCTCGAGCACGTCAAGCGCAACCACGGCGAGCTCATGCAGGGCATCCGCGAGACCAAGCAGTTCTCCGACGGGGCCAAGGACGAGCTGAAGAAGGCCATCGACGCCTTCAAGCCGCAGTTCTCCCCGGGCAAGCAGGACGCGGCCGTCCCCGGTGACGAGGACCACGGCGCGACCGACGCGGACGACATCTCGCAGGAGCGGATCACCACCCAGAAGCGCTGACGCGCTCCCGGACGATCACGCACCACCACCCCAGCAGGGACCGAGCGGAGCAAGGAAGAGGAGCAGGACATGGCAGGCCAGTTGAGGGCCTACCGGCGGCAGATCCGCTCGGTCCAGGCGACCAAGAAGATCACCCGCGCGATGGAGCTCATCGCGGCGTCGCGGATCATCAAGGCGCGGGCGAACGTCGCCGCGTCGACCCCCTACGCCCGGGCGCTGACCCGCGCCGTGTCGGCGGCGGCGTCGAACTCCTCGCTCGACCACCCGCTGATCACCGAGAAGCCGGAGGTGAAGCGGGCGGCGGTGCTGGTCTGCTCCTCCGACCGCGGTCTCGCCGGGGCGTACTCCTCCAACGTCCTGCGCGAGGGCGAGCGGCTCACGGCGGCCCTGCGGGCCGAGGGCAAGGAGGTCTCGCCGTACCTCGTCGGTCGCAAGGCGGTGTCGTTCTACAACTTCCGCCGACGCACGGTCGCGGAGTCGTGGGCCGGGTTCACCGACTCGCCGAGCTACGAGGACGCCAAGGTGATCGGTGACCGCCTGGTCGGCGACTTCGCCCGGGAGTCCGCCGAGGGTGGGGTCGACGAGATCCACGTCGTCTACACCCACTTCGTCAGCATGGTCACGCAGGAGCCCCGGGTCATCCGGCTCCTGCCCCTGGAGGTCGTCGAGGGGGTCGAGGCCCCCGACGACGGTGACCTGCAGCCGCTGTACGGGTTCGAGCCGAGCGCCGACGCGGTGCTCGACGCGCTGCTGCCGCAGTACGTCAACAGCCGCATCTACAACTGCCTCCTGCAGGCGGCGGCCTCTGAGCTCGCCGCGCGCCAGCGGGCGATGAAGAGCGCCACGGACAACGCCGACGAGCTCATCAAGAAGCTGACCCGGCTGGCGAACAACGCCCGCCAGGCCGACATCACCCAGGAGATCAGCGAGATCGTCGGCGGTGCCGACGCGCTGGCCTCCTCCGGCTCGCGCGCCTGACCTCGCGCTCTGCCCCCACCCACTTCAGCAAGAACTCACGCGACGAAGGAAGCCCGAGGAGCGACATGACCGCCACCGTCAACGAAGCGCCGAGCAGCACCAGCAAGGGTGCGACCGGTCGCATCGCCCGAGTCATCGGCCCCGTCGTCGACGTCGAGTTCTCGGCCGACGCGATGCCGGACCAGAACAACGCCCTCACCACCGAGGTGACCATGGGCGGCGAGACCCAGCTCGTGACGCTGGAGGTGGCCGCCCACCTCGGTGACAACATGGTCCGCGCCATCTCCCTGAAGCCGACCGACGGCATGGTCCGCGGTGCGGCCGTCGTCGACACCGGGGCCCCGATCTCGGTGCCCGTCGGCAACGTGACCCTCGGCAAGGTCTTCAACGCGATCGGCGACGCGCTGAACCTGGAGCCGGGGGAGAAGCTCGAGGTCACCGAGCGCTGGCCGATCCACCGCAAGGCGCCGGCCTTCGACCAGCTCGAGTCGAAGACCACGATGTTCGAGACCGGCATCAAGGTCATCGACCTCCTCACCCCGTACGTCCAGGGTGGGAAGATCGGCCTCTTCGGCGGTGCGGGCGTCGGCAAGACCGTCCTCATCCAGGAGATGATCCAGCGCGTCGCGCAGAACCACGGTGGTGTGTCGGTGTTCGCCGGTGTCGGCGAGCGCACCCGTGAGGGCAACGACCTCATCGGCGAGATGGCCGAGGCCGGCGTCTTCGACAAGACCGCCCTCGTGTTCGGCCAGATGGACGAGCCGCCGGGCACGCGTCTGCGGGTCGCGCTGTCCGCCCTGACGATGGCGGAGTACTTCCGCGACGTGCAGAAGCAGGACGTGCTGCTGTTCATCGACAACATCTTCCGGTTCACCCAGGCCGGTTCCGAGGTCTCCACGCTGCTGGGCCGCATGCCCTCGGCCGTCGGGTACCAGCCCACGCTGGCCGACGAGATGGGTGTGCTCCAGGAGCGCATCACCTCCACCCGCGGTCACTCGATCACCTCGCTGCAGGCGATCTACGTCCCCGCGGACGACTACACCGACCCGGCGCCGGCCACGACGTTCGCGCACCTGGACGCCACGACGGAGCTGTCCCGCGAGATCGCCTCGCGCGGTCTGTACCCGGCTGTGGACCCGCTGGCGTCGACGTCGCGCATCCTCGACCCGCTGTACATCGCGCAGGACCACTACGACACCGCGGTCCGCGTCAAGCAGATCCTCCAGCGCAACAAGGAACTGCAGGACATCATCGCCATCCTCGGTGTCGACGAGCTGTCGGAGGAGGACAAGCTGACGGTGAGCCGCGCTCGCCGCGTCCAGCAGTTCCTCTCGCAGAACACGTACATGGCCGAGAAGTTCACCGGTGTCGAGGGCTCGACGGTCCCGCTGAAGGACACCGTCGAGAGCTTCAAGCGCATCGCGGACGGCGAGTTCGACCACGTCGCCGAGCAGGCCTTCTTCAACGTCGGTGGCCTCGAGGACGTCGAGCGCAAGTGGGCTCAGATCCAGAAGGAGAACTGAGTCGTGGCGCTGCAGGTCGACCTGGTGGCCGCGGACCGCTCCGTGTGGTCCGGTGAGGCCTCGCTGGTGCGCGCGCGCACCGCGGAGGGTGAGATCGGCATCATGTCCGGTCACGAACCGCTGCTGGCCATCCTCGCCCCCGGCGACGTGGCGATCTCCGGGTCGGGCGCGGACGGTGTGACCGCCACCGTGAGCGGTGGGTTCTTCTCGGTGGACCACGACAAGGTGACGATCGTCGCCGAGCAGGTCGAGGTCACCGCGGGATCCGGCGCGCGCTGAGAACGGCTGGGCGACGGTGTACGAGGTCCTGCTCTCCCTGGAGATCGCAGGCGCGTGCGCCGTCGCCCTCGTCGTGGTGCTCGTCCTGGTCGTGCTGCGCCGCCGGCGCCTCCTGGCCCGGCTGGGGACCTTCGACTGCTCGATCCGCCAGGCCCGGGGTGCCCGCCGGCGCTGGGCCCTGGGGGTCGCGCAGTACGAACGCGACCGCCTGGACTGGTACCGCACCTTCTCCCTGTCCCCGCGCCCGTCGTGCACCTACGCACGGCGGGCGCTGGCCGTCACCGTGTTCCGCGACGCCGAGGGGCTGGAGCTGGCCGCCGTGCAGCCGGGCGCGATGATCGTGGAGTGCCGCCTGGAGACCGGCGCGGTCGCCGGGCAGGGTGAGGAGATCGAGTTCGCGATGGGCCGCGACGCCTACACCGGGTTCGCGAGCTGGCTGGAGTCCGCCCCGCCCGGCCAGGGCGTGAACGTCGCCTAGCGTCCCTGCTGCTCCAGGATCTGCCGGGCCAGGCCCGCCTCGGCGGGGAAGACCATGACCCGCGGCCCCTCCGTCGTGGGGGCGAGGGTGGCCCGGATGCCCGCGTCGGTCAGGGTGCGCCGCTGCACCTCGGCCTCGACGAAGGTGGGCGGGGCCGAGACCACCTCCAGCAGGCCGTACTCCTCGCTGGACCCGCTGCGCGGACGGCGTTCCACGACGGACTTGCCGTGCGAGAACGTCCAGCGCAGCAGCAGCACCAGCACCCCGACCGCGACGAGCGCCACCGCGGGGCCGAAGGCGTAGGAGTAGCTGCCCCAGTTGATCTGCACGCCCCCATCCTCCCCCCGCGCGGGCCCCAGGTCACCGTTGGGCAACGGCTGGGGGCTTCGCCCGCTCGGGGACCGCCCCCGGTGGCAGAGTGCGTACACAGCGTGACCTCAAGATCGTCCCGCCCCCGCGCCCACCGGTCGGACCCGGTGCGGAACGGGTGCAACCGGCCGGGGGTCCGCTGCGTCTGACCGGTGACGATCACACGATCACGACCGGCGTCCTCGGGGGAGGAACAGATGGCGATCGGACTCGCGACGGTGCCCGGCACCGTCCTGCAGGACCCGCCCGCGCCCAGCGCGGCCGACGACGTGGCCGCCCGCCGCGCGGCGCGCGCGGTCCCGGGCGGGGCGGTGACCGTGGACGACGTCGTCCCCGGTCACGTCGTGCACGTCGGTGGACGGCTGGACGTGCACACCGTCCCGGACGTCCGGACCGCCCTGCACGCGGCGGTCGACGCGGGCACCGGGGACCTCGTGGTGCAGGTCGAGGGCATCGTCGTGGCCGACGCGACGGGCCTGGGCGTCTTCCTCGGCGCCCACCGCCGCGCCCAGCGCACCGGCCGTCGGCTCGTGCTGCGCGAGGTGCCGCTGCCGGCGCTGCGGCTGCTGCGGGTCACCCGGTTGCACCTGGTCCTGCAGGTGGAGGACGCCCCCGGGCGGACCGTGGACCGCACGGCCGTGCGCCGCGCCCGGGCCGAGGCCCTCCTGCGCCGCGGCGGGGCCGGGGGCCGGGGCCCGCTCGGGCCTCAGAACAGCCGCGAGTCCACGTCGTCGATCCCGCGCAAGGCGTCGTAGTCCAGCACCACGCAGCGGATCCCGCGGTCGGTGGCCAGCGTCCGGGCCTGCGGCCGGATCTCCTGGGCGGCCAGGACGCCGGTCACCGGCGCCAGCAGCGGGTCGCGGTTGAGCAGGTCGAGGTAGCGCGTGAGCTGCTCAACGCCGTCGATCTCGGCGCGCCGCTTGATCTCCACCGCGACGGCCCGGCCGTCGGCGTCGCGGGCGAGGATGTCGACCGGGCCGATGGCGGTCATGTACTCGCGGCGCACCAGCGCGTACCCGTCCCCGAGGGTGCCGATGTGCTCGGCCAGCAGCTTCTGCAGGTGCGCCTCGACCCCGTCCTTGACCAGGCCGGGGTCCACACCGAGCTCGTGCTCGGACTCGTGCAGCACCTCGTGGACCGAGACGACGAGGCGGTCGTCGGTCTTGAGGTGCTGGACCGTCCACGTCTCCACGACCCCGGCCTCCCGCGCGTCCTCGCCGGGCACGTCCACGGTCAGCTTCGCGGGCGGGCTCATCCAGTTCAGCGGTTTGTAGCTGCCGCCGTCGGAGTGCACGAGCACGCTGCCGTCGGCCTTGACCAGCAGCAGCCGCGTGGCCAGCGGGAGGTGGGCGGTGAGCCGGCCCGCGTAGTCGACGGAGCAGCGGGCGATGACGAGACGCACGAGGGGCGAGCTTACGAGACGCCGGGGCCGGTCCCGGGCGGGCTCCTGTAACGAAACCGGCCCCGGGCACGACTACCGCTCAGAACCGGGCGCGGCCACGGTGGTGTGGAGGGGACACCACCGCGGCAGCGCCCGGTCGGGCCGATCGGTCCCGCGCTTGAGAGCATGGCGCCCGTGCCCCGCGCGAACCGCCGCCGCCCCGAGTCCCCGCCCCGCGCGCCGCTGGGACGCGGGGTCGACCGCACCGTCTCCGGCCCCGACGGGGACTGGGTCGTGCGGGAGCTGCGGGGCACGACGTCGGAGAAGACCTACACGTGCCCCGGTTGCCGGCAGGACATCCCGCCGGGCACCCCGCACCTGGTCGTCTGGCCCTCGCGCGGCACCTTCAGCCCAGGCGACGGCGCCACCGAGCGGCGGCACTGGCACCGGGCCTGCTTCGGCGCCCGTGGCCGCCGGTTCTGAGGCCCGCGGGTAGCGTGCCGGGGTGAGCACCGCCTCCCTCCCCGCCCCCTCCGAGCACACGGCCCAGCGGCACGACCCGGCGCTCCGGGGTTTCGCCAGCGACAACGCCGCCGGCATGCACCCGGAGGTCCTGCAGGCCCTCGTCGCCGCGAACGGCGGCCACGTCCCCAGCTACGGCGCCGACGCCTACACCGGCGCCCTCACCGAGGCCCTGCGCGCCCACTTCGGCGCGGACACCACCAGCGCCCCGGTCCTCACCGGCACCGGGGCGAACGTCGTGGCGCTGCAGGCGATCACGCAGCGCTGGGAGTCGGTGCTGGCCTCGGATCAGGCCCACGTCCTGCACGACGAGGCCGGCGGGCTCGAGCACGTCGGCGGGACGAAGGTCATCGCCCTGCCCACGGTCGACGGGCTGGTGGACCCCGCGGACGTCGAGCGCGCCGTGCGCGACGCCGACAGCCCGATGCGCGCCCCCGTCGGTGCGCTGACCCTCACCCAGAGCACCGAGCTCGGCACGACCCACGACCTCGAGCAGCTGCGCGACCTCGTCCGCGTCGCCCACGGCCTCGGCGTCCGGGTCCACGTCGACGGGGCGCGGCTGTCCAACGCCGCGGTCTCCCTCGGCTGCGGGCTGGGGGAGATGACGACGGCCCTGGGCGTCGACGCGGTCTCCGTCGGGGGCACGAAGAACGGCGCGGCGCTGGCCGAGGCCGTCGTCGTGCGCGGCGAGGGTCCCGCGGAGGCGTTGCGGCGCCTGGTGAAGCCGTCGATGCAGCAGTCGTCGAAGACGCGGTTCGTCTCGGCCCAGCTGCTGGCGCTGTTCGGCGGGGACCTGTGGCGGCGCACGGCCACGGCCGCCAACGACGCCGCGACCGCGCTGGCCACGGCCGTCCGGGCCGCCGGGGTGGCCACCACGCGCCCGGTGCAGGCCAACGCGGTGTTCGCGGCGCTGCCGCCGGCGGTGGCGCGGCGCACGGCCGCCCGGGTGCCCTTCCACGTGTGGGACGAGCGGTGGGCCCCCGGCCTCGTCGAGGTCCGCCTCGTCGCCTCCTTCGACACGACCGCCGCGGACGTCGACGGGTTCGCGACCGTGCTGGGGGAGGAGCTGGCCCGTGGGTGAGATCCGCTCCGACACCGTCCTGCCGGCCCGCCGCGAGGACGTCGAGCTGCACACGGCCGACGGCGTGACCCTGGTCGGGGAGCTGGCCCTGCCGGCCGACCGCGACCCCGTCGCCACGCTGGTGACGCTGCACCCGCTGCCGACCGCGGGTGGGTTCATGGACTCCCACGTCCTGCGCAAGGCGGCCAACCGGCTGCCCGCGCTCGCCGACCTGGCCGTCCTGCGCTTCAACACGCGCGGCACGCAGTCCCCGCGCGGGCGCAGCGGGGGCACCTTCGACGCCGGCGGCGCCGAGCGCTTCGACGTGGCGGCGGCGCTGGAGTTCGCCGAGTTCGCCGACCTGCCCCGCGTGTGGCTGCTGGGCTGGTCCTTCGGCACCGACCTGGCCCTCGTCCACGGCCGGGACCCGCTCGTGGAGGGGCTGGTGCTGCTGTCCCCGCCGCTGCGCTGGTCCACCGAGGACGACCTGCGGGCCTGGGCGGAGTCCGGGCGGCCGGTGACGGCGCTCGTGCCGGAGTTCGACGACTTCCTGCGCCCGACCGAGGCCGTGCGCCGCTTCGCCCCGCTCACCCAGGCCGAGGTCGTCCCCGTCGCCGGCGCCCGCCACCTGTGGGTGGGGGAGAGCGCGGTGCGCCGCGTGCTGGACGAGGTGGTCGCGCGGGTCGTGCCCGCGCGCTCACCCCTGCCGACGGAGCACCCCGCCGCCTGACCCCCGCCGCCTGACCCCCCGCCTGACCCTCCTCAGCCGGGCTGCTGGACCGGTGCGGCCCCGGTGACGTCGACCTCGCGGGGCCCGACCTCGCGGGGCCCGACCTCGCGGGGCCCGACCTCGCGGGGCCCGGCCTCGCGGGGCCCGGCCTCGCGGGGCCCGGCCTCGCGGGGCCCGGCCTCGCGGGCGGGCAGCTCCGGGGCCAGCCCCAGCAGGCCGCGCAGGTCGTCGAGCTGGTCGGTGATCTGGTCGCGCTGGCTCATCAGCTCGTCGACCTCGGCGGCGGCCCCGGCGCGGGAGCGCTCGGCCTGCTCCCGGGCGGTCTCGACCATCGCCTGGGCGCGGGCCCGGGCGTCGGCCAGCAGCTCGTCGGACTCCCGGCGGGCGGTCTCGGCGCGCACGGCCGCCTGGGCGATGGCGTCGGCCCGGATCGACTCGGCCGCCTCCACGGCCTCGCGCGCCCGTTCCTCGGCCTCACCGGCCCGCTGCTCGGCCTCGGCGATGCGGGCCGCGGTGCGGGCCGCGGCGACCTCCAGGCGCTGCCGGTCCTCCTCCGCGGCCTGCTCGCGGGCCGCGGCCAGGTCCAGCTCCTGCTCCCGGACCCGGGCGTCGGTGCTCGAACGCAGCTCGACGACCTCGCGCTCGACCTGGGTGCGCAGCGCCGCGACCTGGCGCTCGGTGGCGGCGATCGTCTCGGCCGCCTCGTGCTGGGCCCCGGCCAGGAGCTGGTCGGCCTGCCGGTGGGCGGCGGCGGTCACCTCCGCGGCAGTGCGCTGGGCGGCGTCGACCATGCCGTCGGCCTGGTGCTTGGCGCGCGAGACGATCTCCTCGGCGTCCCGGCCGGCCTCGCCGGTGCGGCGGCGGGCGTCCTCGTCGGCCTGCGCGCGGGTGCTGGAGGCCTCGGCGCGGGCCTCCTCCCGCAGCCGGTCGGCGTCGCGGCGGGCCGAGCGCAGGATCTCCGAGGACTGGTCCTCGGCCAGGCGCAGCAGCTTCTCCATGCGCGCACCGAGCCCGGCGTAGGAGGGCTTCTCGTGCTCGCGCAGTTCCTTGTGCGCGTCGGCGAGCTTCTCCTCGGCCTGGCGCAGTTCGTGGTCGCGCTGGGCGACCCGGGCGCGGGCCTCGGCGAGGGCGTCGTCGAGGTGCTTCAGCCGGGCGTCGACCTGGCTGCGTTCGTAACCGCGGACGACGATGCTGAACGCGTCGTGGGAGTCGGTGGACACCGGCGGACCTCCGGCGAGGGCGAGGGCGGAAGGGACGCGGGCAGCCTATCCGCGCGCGGGCCCCGAACCGGGCGGGACACGGTGGCCGTCGTCGCGTAGCGTCACCGGCGTGATCGTCGCCTTCTCCGTCGCCCCCTCCGGTGGTCCCGTCGCGGCCGGTGAGGACGCCGACTCCGTCGGCGCCGCCGTCGCCGACGCCGTCCTGGTGGTCCGCGCCAGCGGTCTGCCGCACCGGACCGACTCGATGTTCACCACGATCGAGGGGTCCTGGGACGAGTGCATGGACGTCGTCAAGCGCGCCACCGAGGCCGTGGGCCGGCACGGGACGCGGGTCTCCCTCGTGCTCAAGGCCGACATCCGTCCCGGGCGCACCGACGAGATGACGGGCAAGCTCGACCGGCTCGAGGCGGCCGTGGAACGGGCCCAGGGCGAGGCCGGCCGCGGGCAGTGACCCCCGGCCGGCCCCCGGCCCGCCTCAGCGCCGGCGACGCACCAGCAGCGCGTCGAGGCTGACGGCCCCGGGGCCGGTCAGGGCCAGGGTCAGGCCCAGCCCGGCGAACAGCAGCGCGTTCTCGCCGTTGATCTCCCCGTCGACGAGGAAGCCCTGCGGGGCGTGCGCCAGCAGCCACACCGACGCCATCTGCACCAGCAGCAGCGTCCCGGCCACGCGGGTGGCCAGCCCCAGGACGAGCAGCGTCCCCAGGCCGACCTCGCCGAGGATCGACAGCCAGCCCAGCACCGTGGGGGCCGGCACGCCGAGCGCGGCCGCGTAGCCGGTGGCCATCGCGGGGTCGGACAGCTTGGGCACGCCGTGCACGAGCAGCAGCGCGCCGGCGACCAGGCGCAGGGCGAGCAGCCCCGTCGAGGCGAGCGGGGAGGGGGTGCGCGCCAGGCGCAGCCCGTCGGTCGAGGCCTGGGTGGGGGTCGGAGTGCTCATGGTCGTCCTCTGCGTCGGGAGGGAGCCGGGCGGCTCTTCGGGCGGGTGCAGGGGCGCGGCGCGAGGGGTCCCGCGTGCTGCGGGCAGGTGGGTGCACGTGCCCGGTGACCGGTCCACGGGACCGGCCCGCGCCCGGTTCACCCGTTCGGACGTGGTGTGCGCCACACGCACCGGTGACCCCGTCGCACCCCTCCCACCCGCCCCGGCGGCCCGCGGCGGGGCGGCCGGTGCCGCGCGGGGGCCTAGGGTGTCCCGTCGGGGCCGCCTCCCCGGCCACCCGCGCACGACCCCCACGGACGACCCCCACGGACGACCCTCACGGACGACCCCGAACGATCCCCCACGTACCCGCACCGGGAAGGACCGCGCACGGTGAGACGACTCCTCGCCTGGTTCCTGCTCGTCGTCGGGCTGGCCTGCGGGCTCACCGGCGCCGCCCTGCTGACCGTCCTGGCACCCCCCGAGCGCATCGACGTCGTCGAACGGGTGCAGGACCCCGGGGTCGCCGTCGTCACCCGCCCCGGCCTGGCCGAGCTGTCCGGGCCGGACGTGCGCCTGCGCGCCGAGGCGCCCGACGGCGCCGACGTCTTCGTCGCCGTGGCCCGGGCCGACGACGCGGACGCGTGGCTGGACGGGGCCCGGCACACCGAGGTCACCGCCGTGACCGGTGAGCTGTCCGAGCCCCGGGCCCGGACCGGAACCACCGGGACGGGCGCGGCCGCCGACCCCCGGCGCGCCGACGTCTGGCTGACGAGCACCACCGGCCGCGGGTCGGCCGAGCTGACCTGGCCCACCGGCGCCGACGACGACTACCGCGACGGCGGCGGCATCGTCCTGTTCACGGCGACCGACGGTGTCGCCGCCGCCCCCGGCACCGTCCGGCTGAGCTGGCACGCCGAGGGCCGGGCCGCCACCCACCCGGCCGGGACCCCCCTGGCCGTGGCCGGCGGTGTCCTGGTCCTGCTCGGCGGGCTCGGTGTCCTGCTCTCGCCCCGACCGGCCCGCCGACCCCGCTCCCGGAGGCGCGCGTGACCCCCCGGCCCACCCGTCACCCCAGCCACCGGTCCAGCCACCGGCGCCCGCGCGCCCTCGCCGCGCTGGCGTGCGCGGGCGTCCTGGCCGGCTGCGCGCAGCTGCCCACCGCCTCGGCCCCGGCCCCGACCGGTCGCGAACCCCTCGTGGTGCAGCCCGCGCAGGCCGGTCGCGTCGTCGAGGCCGCCACCGCCGTCCTGCAGGCCGCCTCCGACCCCGCCACGGCCGACCCGGCCGCGCTCGCCGCCCGCGTCAGCGGCCCCGAGCTGGACCTGCGCACCGCGGCGCACACCATCGCCGCCGCCGGGGCGGACCCGGCCCCCACCGGCGGCGCCGACGACCTGACGGCCATCACCTCGATCCTGCCGCGCGACGGCGACTTCCCGCGCTGGTTCGCCACCGTCACCGCCCCCGGGCCCGACCAGGCGCCGTCCCTGGTCGTGCTGCGCGCCGCCGACGCCCGCAGCCCCTACACGGTGTGGGCCACCCCGACCCTGCTGCCGGGGGCCTCGCTGCCGACGCTGGCCGCCCCCGCCGACGGCGTCGCCGTCGTGGAGCCCGAGGAGGACACCAACCTGCCCGCCTCCCCGGCCGCGATCGCCACCCGCTACGGCGACGTGCTGACCGAGGGCACGACCAGCGCCTCGGCCGGGGACTTCGCCCCCGACGCCTACCGCGCCGGGGTGGAGACGGCCACGGCCGCCGAGGTCGCGTCCCTGCAGGCGGCCGGGGGCACGTTCACCCAGGAGCGCTCGGTGCTGCCCGGGAGCGTCCTGGCCGTCCGCACGCGCGACGGCGGCGCGCTCGTCGTGGCCGCCTACACCTGGTCGACGACGTCGGCCGGACCCGCCGGTGGCCGTCCCGGGGAGCTGGACCCGGCGCTGGCCGCGCTGGCCGGCACCGACGAGGCGCTGGAGGCGACCGTCACCCGGCAGGAGGTGGTCGTGTTCTCGGTGCCGCCGGGTGCGAGCGGGGGTGGCGGGGACCCGGAGCAGGTGCAGGTGGTGGCGGCCCAGAGCGGTCCCGTCCAGGTGGCGACCGGCTGATCCCCCCGTGAGAAGGTGAGCCGCATGACGACCCAGCCGACGCCCCCCAACGCCCAGCTCAACCTGCGCGGAGCGGTGGACCTCGGTGCCCTCGCGGCCCGCAGCACCCGCCGCGAGGAGGTGGCCCGCCGCGCCGCGGCCGACCCCGGCACCGCCGGTCCGGCGTCCCCGTTCGTGGTGGACGTGACCGAGGAGACCTTCGCCGACCTCGTGCAGGGCTCCGTGCAGGTCCCGCTCGTCCTGGACCTGTGGGCCGAGGGGTACGACACCGGCGCCGAGGCGCTGCAGGCCCTGGCCCAGGAGTACGCCGGGGCGTTCCTGCTGGGCCGCATCGACGCGCAGGCCGAGCCCGGGCTCGCCCAGTCGCTCGTGCAGTCGTTGCAGGCCAGGGCGATCCCGCTCGTCGCGGCCATCGTCAAGGGCCAGCCCATCCCGCTGTTCACCGGCTCCTACCCCTCGGCCGAGGAGATCCGCCCGGTCCTGGAGGAGGTGCTGCGCGTCGCCGAGGCCAACGGCGTCACCGGCCGCGTCGAGGGCGCCGGCACGGCCGCCGGGACGCAGGGCGAGCCCGAGGCGCCGCCCGTGCCGCCGCTGCACGCCGAGGCCCTGGCCGCCGTCGAGGCCGGCGACTACGACGCCGCGACCGCCGCGTGGACGAAGGCCCTGGCCCAGGACCCCCGGGACGCCGGGGCCACCGAGGGCCTGGCCCGCGTCGGCGTGCTGCGCCGCGTCGCGGGGGTGGACCTCAGCGAGGCCCGCGCCGCCGCCGCGGCCGCCCCGGACGACGTGCAGGCCCAGATCCTCGCCGCCGACCTCGACCTCGTCGGCGGCCACGTCGAGGACGCCTTCGCGCGCCTGCTCGGCATGGTCCAGCGCACCGCGGGGGAGGAGCGGGACGCGGTCCGCACCCACCTCGTGGACCTGTTCGCCGTCGTCGGCACGAGCGACCCGCGCGTCGTCACGGCCCGGCAGGCGCTGACCCGCGCCCTCTTCTGAGGCACCGCAGGGCCCACGCCGCCACCGCGTCCGCGACGGCGTCGGAGCCCAGGCCGGTCGTGTCCAGGACGGCGGCCCGCCACGGCCGGCCCACAAGGCGCTCGGCCGCCAGGCCGTCCCAGCCCTGCGCGGTCAGGACGTGCGAGCGGTGGGCCGCGTCGTGGACGTGACCGCGGAACCACGTCGCGAACGCCACGTGGTGCTCCAGCTCCCCGACGACCGGGCCCCGGCCGGTGAGCCGCGCGGTCTGCGTGGCCGCGTCGGCGTCCAGCAGCAGGACGTCGAAGGTCCCCAGCGCCGGCCCGGACGGCGCCCCGACGATCTCGCCGGGTGCCAGCGGGTCGCCGGCGAACAGCAGGTGCCGGCCGGACCGCTCCAGGGTCAGGGCGTGCCGGACGACCTCCTCCGCGCTGCGCTGGCGCCACGCGGTGTCCGGCGCCTCGGGGATCTCCACGAGGTCGGAGAACTCCACGCACTCCACACCCTCGTCGGCCAGCCGCGGCGCGACCGCCCGCCGCGCCGTCGACGTGCCCTGACCGCTGGCTCCCGTCACGAGGAGGAGCACGGCAGCTCCCTCCCGCCGGCCCATCCCGTCAGGTCCAGCACGTCGCCCCCGAAGGACCGGCGGAACCGGCGGTCGTGGCTGACGACGACCACCGCCCCGGTGAAGGCGTCGATCGCGGCCTCCAGCTCCTGCACCAGTCGCGGGGCGAGGTGGTTGGTCGGCTCGTCCAGCAGCAGGACGTCGTGGCGCCCGGCCAGCACCCGGGCCAGGTCCAGCCGCCGGCGCCCACCGGTGGACAGCGAGCGCACCGGGATCCCGAGGCGCTCGCGGTCGAACAGGCCCATGGCCAGCAGCCGGTGGGCGTGCTCGTCGGCGCTGCCCGGGCGGCCGGCGGCGAAGGCGGCCAGGACGGTCCGGTCCAGGGCGTCGGTGGCCGGGTCCTGCCGCAGCAGGCCGGTCCGCCCGCGCCGGCGCACCGTACCGGTGTCCGGGGCCAGCGTCCCGGCCAGCACGTCGAACAGGGTCGACTTGCCGCTGCCGTTGGGGCCGGTGACGAGCAGCCGGTCACCGGGGCCCACGCGCACGTCGACCGGGGCCAGCCGGCCCGCCACGGACACGCCCTCGGCGTGCACGGACCCGCGCCGGCCGGAGGCCCCCGCGGGGGGTGTGAACCGCAACGGGTCCGGCGGGCGCGGGACCTCCGCCTCGTGCACCCGCCGCAGCTTCTCGGCGTTGGCCCGCACCCGGGCCGCGAGCGCCTCCTGCACCCGGCCGCCCTTGAAGTCGTACTGCACCTTCGCCCCGTCGCGCGGGGGCCGGGCGGGGGCCACGGCGCCGGCCGTAGCGTCACCGGTGGTGCTCAGCCGGTCGACCGCCGACTCCCACTCCGCGCGGGCCTGCTCCCAGCGGCGCCGCTCGGCCGCGGTGGCGTCGAGGTAGTCCGCGTACCCCCCGGGGTAGCGGGCGGCCCCCCGGTCGCGGTGCGGGTCGACCTCGACGGGCTCGCCGGCCACCGCGTCCAGGAACTCCCGGTCGTGGGAGACGACGACCGTGGTGCCGGGGCGCGTCGTCAGGTGCCGTTCCAGCCACTGCGCGGCGTCGACGTCGAGGTGGTTGGTCGGTTCGTCCAGCAGCAGCACCTCCGGGCCGGCCGCGAGCAGCGCGGCCAGGTGCAGGCGCAAGCGCTGACCGCCGGAGAGGGTCCGGACGGAGCGGGCGCGGTCGAGCCCGGGCAGCCCCAGACCCGTCAGCGACCGCTCCAGCCGGGTGTCGGCGTCGTAGCCGTGCCGGGCCTCGAAGCGCGTCTGCAGCTCGCCGTACTCGGCCAGGACGGTCTCCAGGTCGGTTCCGGGGTCGGCCGAGCCGGTGGCCATGACCTCCTCCAGGGCGCGCATCCGCGTCCGCAGGGCCGTCAGCTCGGTGAAGGCCTGCGCGAGCACGGCCTCGACGGTGGTCTCCGCCGGGGCTCCGGCGTCCTGCGGCAGGTAGCCCGTCCCCCCGGCGGCGGTCGCGACGACGTGCCCGGTCTCGGGCGCCTCGAGGCCGGCGAGCAGGCGCAGCAGCGTCGACTTCCCGCAGCCGTTCTCGCCGATGACGCCGGTCACCCGGCCGGGGGCCAGGGCGAGGGTGAGGTCCTGCAGGACGGGGACGTGGCCGTAGCCCTTCGTGACCCCGCGCAGGGCCAGGCTCGTGGTGGTGCCGGTCGTGGGGGTGGTGCCGGTCGTGGGGGTGGGGCTGGTCGTTCCGGTGCTGGGCACGCGGTCTCCTCCTGACGTACGCCGAGAGGGCCCGCACGACCGGTGGGGTCGGCGGGTCCGGGGGATCGGGGCACGTCAGCTGAGCACCGCAGCGGCTCCTCGGGTCGGGGACCGGGACGACACGATGGTGTCCCCGGGCCCCCGGACCCCGCAACCGCTTTCGCGTCGGGCCCGGCCTAGAGTCGGGCGCGTGAGCACCGGAGCCGTCCCCGCCTCGTCGCGTCCCCTCCCGCGCAGCACCCCCTCGGCCCAGGGGGTCGACGCGCGCGGCCTCGCGGCCCTCCTGGACGCCCTGGAGGGGACCCCCGGCGTCGAACCGCACAGCCTGCAGGTCCTGCGGCACGGCCACGTCGTGGCCGAGGGCTGGTGGGCGCCGTTCCGCCCCGACCGGCCCCACCTGCTGTACTCCCTGTCCAAGAGCTTCACGTCCACGGCCCTGGGGTTCGCCGTCGCCGAGGGCCTGGTCGACCTGGACGCCACGGTCCTGTCCTACTTCCCCGAGTTCGACGCCGACGTCACCGACGAGCGTTCCCGGCGCACCCTGGTCCGCCACGTCGCGAGCATGGCCAGCGGTCACCGCCAGGAGACGCTGGGCGCCGCGGCGGCCGACCCCAGCGGTGACGTCGTGCGGGGTTTCCTGCGCACCCCGCCGGAGGCCGAACCGGGCACGGTGTTCTGCTACAACCAGCCCTGCACGTTCTCGGTCTCCGCGATCGTCCAGCGCGTCACCGGTCAGGGGTTGCTGGAGTACCTGCGCCCCAGGTTGTTGGACCCGTTCGGGGTGGACGCGGCGAACCTGGGGTGGCTGCGGGACGGGCAGGGCCGGGAGGTGGGTTTCTCCGGTTTCCACGCCCCCACCGAACTCGTCGCCGCCCTCGGTCAGCTGTACCTGCAGCGCGGTGTCCGCGACGGGCGGCGGCTGCTGCCGGAGAGCTGGGTCCAGGAGGCCACCACCTCCCACGTCGACACCGCCGCCGCCCACCCGAACCCGGACTGGCAGCAGGGCTACGGTTTCCAGTTCTGGATGGCCCGGCACGGGTACCGCGGCGACGGCGCCTACGGGCAGTTCTGCCTGGTCCTGCCCGCGCAGGACACCGTGGTGGCCATCACCTCCCAGAGCACGGACATGCAGGCCCTGCTCGACGCCGTCTGGACGCACCTGCTGCCCGCGGTGTCCGACCCGGAACTGCCCGCCGACGCCGCCGGGAACGACGAGGCGCTGGCCCGCCGGACGGCCGCGCTGGCGCTGCCGGCCCTGGAGGGTCCCGACGTCGTCGAGGGCGAGTTCGTGCCCGCGGCCGGCAGCGAGCCGGCCTCGCTCACGGCGGTGAGCGTCCGCGACGGCGAGATCGTCCTCACCGACTCCGGTGACGAGCTGCGCGCCACCGTCGGGCGCGGTGGCTGGGCCGACACCGGCCCGCTGGCCGTCTGCGGGGCCGGTGACCGCATCGACGTCCGGTTCGCCGAGACCCCCCACGAGCTGCACCTGGAGTTCTCCGGCGGTGAGTTCCGGGGCCGCTGGGAGACGGCACCGCTGCACTCCCCGGCGCTGTCGCGGATGCGCACGCCGGCGTGATCGTCCACCGGGGCGCCGACCTCGACGCCGACGCCGTGCGGCGCGTGGCCGCCGGCGCCCCGGTGCAGCTCGCCCCGGACCTGCTGGCGGACCTGCACGGGCGCCGCGAGCACCTGCTGGCCGCCCTGGAGACGTCCGGGTCGGTCTACGGCGTCACGACGGGCATGGGCGCCCTGGCGGGGGTGGGGCTGGACGCGGCGGCCCGGGCCCGGCACCAGGAGAACCTCGTGGTCGGCCGGGCCGTCGGGTCCGCGCCGTGGCTGGACGTCGCCCAGACCCGCGCCGTGCTCGCGGTGCGCCTGCGCACGTTCCTGCACCCCGAGGCCGGGGTGTCCCCGCGGTTGTGCGTGCGGCTCACCGACCTGCTCGAGCGCGGGGTGCTGCCGTGCGTCCCGTGGCGCGGGAGCGGGGCCGCGGGAGAGATCATCCCCCTCGCCCACGTCGGGGCCGTCGTCCTGGGGGCCGGGCGCACGCTCGACGGGCGCGGGGCGGGCCCGTTCGGCCTCGGCGCCAAGGAGGGCGTCGCCCTCCTGGAGGGGGTGCCGGTGGCCACGGCGCTGGCCGTCCTGCACACCGCCGCGGCGCGGCGGCTGCTGGAGCAGGCCGAACGGGTGCTGGCGGCGACGGCGGAGGTGCTGCGCGCCAGCGCCGACCCCCTGCGCCCCGGCCTGGCCCGCGCCGACGACGTCCTGGCCGGGGTGCACGAGCGGCTGCGGGCGCTGCGCCCGGCACCGGTCGTGGCCGGCTTGCAGGCGCCGCTCTCGGTGCGGGTGGCCCCCGCGGCGCTGGCGGTGGCCCGCCGGCGGGTGGACGACCTCGCGGGGGCCGCGGACCGGGCGCTGGAGGGGGTCACCGACTCACCGGCCCTGCTGCCCGAGGGGTCCTTCGCCGGGACGGCGGGGTTCGCCGGGACCGAGCTGGCGGCCGCCACGGACGCGCTGGGGGCCGCCCTGCTGCACGTCGCGGACACGTCGGTGGCGCGCACGCACCGCACCCTGGACCCCCGGCTGACCGGGCTGAGCCCGCAGCTCTCACCCGCACCGGGGGTGCAGGCCGGGCTGGTGGCCGTCCACAAGCGGGCCGTGGGCGTCGTGCACCGGCTGCGGCGCTTCGCCCTGCCCGCCCTCGGGGGCGCGGTCGAGACGTCGCTGGGGCAGGAGGACGTGCAGAGCTTCGCGCTGGAGGCGGCCGAGTGCTGCGCCGAGCTGCTCGAGGGGCTGCGGGAGGTGCTGGCCGTGGAGCTGCTGGCCGTCCACCGGGCCCGGCTGCTGCGCGGTGGGCTGGCGGGGCTGTCGGCCGGGCTCACCGGCGCGCTGGACGGGCTGGCCGCCGAGCTGGGCGACGCGGTCGACCCCGACGTGGACGACCGCCCCTACGGCCTGGACGTCGAGCGCGTCGTGGGCCTGCTGCGCGCCGGGCGGTTCTGAGCGTTCAGCCGGTGGAGGCGCGCACCACCAGGTGCGGGCGGAACGTGACCGGGTCCGGGGCCCTGCCGTGCTCCTGCAGGGCCAGGAGCTGGGCCACGGCCGCCGCCACGATCGCGTCCTCGTCCCAGGACACCGTCGTCAGCCCCGGCGCGACGAGCGCGGCGAGCTGGTGGTCGTCGAAACCGGCGACCGCGACGTCCCCGGGCACCCGCAGCCGCAGGTCGGCCGCGGCGCGGTAGACGCCGAACGCCAAGGAGTCCGACAGGCAGAACACGGCCGAGGGCCGGTCGGGGGCCGCGAGCACCCCGGCCGCGGCCGCCGCCGCCCCCGCGGGGTCGGCGGGGGCCGGTACCACGACCAGGTCCAGGCCCAGGGGGGCGGCCAGCTCCACCGCGAGCAGTTCGGAGGGCCGTCCCGGGGTCGTCGGCAGCGACGGCGTCAGCAGGGCCACCCGACGGTGCCCCCGCTCGTGCAGGTGCGTCAGGACGGCCGCGATGCCGTGCCGGTTGTCGAACAGCACCGACCCGCTGCCGGGCCGGGCGGTGAGGGCGTCCCCGATCGAGACGACCGCGGTGGAGGGGTCCAGCAGGCGCCAGTGCTCGGCGGAGGGGTCGACGGGGGAGGCGAGCACCCCGTCGACGCGCTGGGCGGCGAACCGTTCCAGCACCCGGCGTTCGGCGTCGGGGTCGGCGTCGGCGTCGGCGATGGAGGCGTCGCGGTCGGCGGTGCGCAGCGCCCGCGTCAGCAGGACCGACAGGTCCTGCTGCCACAGGTCCCGCAGCGACCCGCTGATCCCGACCGTGCCCGTGCGCCCGCTGGCCAGCGCCCGGGCGATGGGGTCGACGCGGTAGCCGAGCTCGCCGGCCAGGGCCTGGACGCGCTCGATGGTGGCGGCCGAGCCGCGGGTGCCGCGCAGCGCGTACGACGTCGCCGCCAGCGACAGACCGGCCGCGTCCGCGACGTCCTGCAGGGTCCTGCGCGCGTCCCTCGGCACGGCTGCACAGTAGCCGCGGTGCGGGGGCCGTGGGCCGGCGTCGCGGGACCGGACGGGGGGCCGGGTGTGTGACCGGGTGTGCGACCGGGTGTCGGACCACCCGTGGGTGCCCCCGCGAGCGGTCCGGCCGTCGTCCCGGTGGGGGCCTCTTGACACCCACGTTGTGAAGCGCTTCACTGCCAGTGAAGCGCTTCACGGCCGACGGAGAGGAGAGACGTGCGCACCGACTGCCACCAGCACCTGTGGCCCGCGGCGTTCCTCGACGCCCTCCGCGCCCGCCGCACCCCGCCGTTCCTCGACGGCTGGACGCTGCACCTGGCGGGGGAGGCGCCGTGCCCCGTCGACCCCGCCGCCCACGACGTCGCCCGGCGCGCGGCCCGCGAGCGCCGGGACGGCACCGCTCGCGCCCTCCTGTCCCTCTCCTCACCCCTGGGCGTGGAGCACCTGCCGGGGGAGGAGGCCGCACCGCTGCTGGCGGCCTGGCACGACGGGACCCGCGACCTGCCCGCCCCCTTCGCCGTCTGGGCCGCCGCCGGGGTGTGCGACGTCGACCCCGGCCCCCTGGCCGCGCTGCTGGACCGCGACCGCGTCGTCGGCCTCCAGCTGCCCGCCACAGCGCTCGCGGACCCTGCGGCGCTGGCGCACGTCGGCCCGCTGCTGGAGGTCTGCGAGCGCGCCGGGAGACCGGTGCTCGTCCACCCCGGCCCGGTGCGCGACCCCGTGCGGGCCCCCGGCTGGTGGCCGGCGGTCGTGCCGTACGTCCAGCAGCTGCACGCGGCGTGGTGCACGTGGCACGCGGCCGGCCGGGCGGACCACCCCGCCCTGCGCCTGGCGTTCGTCGCCCTCGCGGGCCTGGCGCCGCTGCACCACGAGCGGCTCACCGCCCGCGGTGGGGCCCTCGGCGCGCTGGACCCGCTCGTACACTACGAGACGAGCTCCTACGGCCCCCGCGCCGTCGACGCGCTCGTGCGCGTCGTGGGCGTCGACCCCCTCGTCCTCGGCAGCGACCGGCCCTACGCCGACCCGTTCGCCCCGGCCGACCGGCCCGGGTTCGGCGCCGCGTTCGCCCACGCCCTCACCGTCACCAACCCCGCCCACCTGCTCGGAGGGAGCCGACCACCACCACCACCACCAGCACCACCACCGGCCCGGGGGACCTCGACCTGCCGCCGGCGCCGGGCCGGGTCCTGACCCCCGCCGAGCTCACGGCGTGGGTGCGCGAGGCCGCCCGTCGCCCGCACGCCTGGCAGCACCTCGTCCGGCACGACACCGGCGGCCGGCACTTCGCCTCCCTGCACCGCGACGGGGACCTCGACGTCTGGCTGCTGTGCTGGAACACCGTCGACGACACCGGCTGGCACGACCACGACACGTCCTCCGGGGCCGTGGCCGTGACGCGCGGGGCGGTGCGGGAGGCCACCCCGCGGATGGGCGGGGACCCCGTGGTCCGCACGGTGCCGGCCGGCCGCTCCTTCGGCTTCGGCCCCGACCACATCCACCGCATGAGCGGGGCCGTCGACGGGTCGGTCTCGATCCACGCCTACTCCCCGCCGCTGTGGCGGATGGGCCAGTACTCGATCTCGCCCGCCGGCGTCCTGCGCCGGACGTCGGTCAGCTACGCCGACGAGCTACGGCCCCTGGAGCCGTAGCAGCAGGGCCAGGTCCGGCACCCGCGCCACGACGGCCTCGACGTCGGGGCCGAGGGGGGCGTCCCGGGCGTCCCGGTCCAGCACCTCGTCGAAGACGGCGAACAGGGCGCTCGCGCCGGGGGAGAGGCGGTCCGGGGCCGCGCGCAGCGCCCGCACCGCGGCCAGCGCCTCGACGCCCAGCACGAGCGGGGCCAGCTCCGCGGTCTGGCGCAGCGCCCGCGCCCCCTGCGTGGCGAAGCTGGCGTGCTCCTCCAGCCCCAGTGAGATCGACACCGTCCCGGCCGTCATGGGCGCGGTCGCCGGCCGCAGCTCGGCCAGGGCGTCCTGCACCACGTACTCCCCGATCATCAACCCCGAGCTGCCGCGGGGACCGGCGGCCAGGAACGCGCGCAGCCCCGTGTGCTCGGGCCGCAGCAGCAGCGCCAGCCGCGCCGCCGACAGCGTCAGCACCCCGTAGGTGGTGGCGCGCACCGTGTCCAGGGCCGTGGCCAGGGAGGCCGCGTGGAACTGGCCGTGGTGCAGGACCCCCTCGGGCCCGACCAGCGGGTTCTCCCCGGGGGTGGCGGCCTCCAGGCGCAGCACGTCGGCCAGGGCGTCCACGGCCGCGAACGCCGGGGCCAGCACCTGCGGCGCGGTCCGCAGGGCGAACGGGTCCTGCACCCGCACCGGGTCCGGGCCGCCCTCGACCAGGGCGTGCAGGGTCGCGGCCACCTCCGGCTGCCGCGGGTGCGGGCGGGCGGCGTGCACCGCCGGTGCCCACGCCTGGGGGGTGCCGCGCAGCGCCAGGAACGACAGCGCGGTGATCCCCAGCCCCGCGAGCAGCAGCTGGCGCAACCGGTGCAGGGCGAGCGAGGCCGTGGCCAGGGTCAGGGCGTGCGAGGAGATGAGCGGCAGCGCGTCCGCGGCCCCCAGCGCGACCGGCGGCACCGCCCCGACGGCCCACGGCCGCTCCCCGACGAGGGTGAGCCCCAGCTCGGCCAGCGGGGCCAGGTCGGAGATCCCGATCGAGCCGAACCGGTGCAGCGTCGGCAGGGCGCCCGTCTCGACCGCGTCCGCCAGGGCGCCCAGCACCGCCGGGCTCAGCCCGGCCCCCACCCCGGCGTGCGCGCCGGCCAGCAGCTGGTTGAGCCGCACCACCAGCGCGGCCCGGGTCGTCGGCCCGTCCTCGACCGGCCCCAGCGAGGCGGCGTGCGAGCGCAGCAGCCGCAGACCGTGCGCGCGCGGGTGCCCGTCCTGCTCCTCCTCGACGTCGACGTCCTTGTTCGCCCCGACGCCGGTCGTCGCCCCGTAGACCGCCCCGGTCGCACGGGCCCGTTCCATCGCCGCGTGCACCGCGCCGAGGGAGGCCAGCACCGCCCGGTCCACGACGGGCCGGGCCCGCCCGTGGGCCAGGGCCTCGAGGTCGTCCAGGGCCAGCGCCCGGCCCTCCAGCACCACCGTCGCCACCGCTCTCGCCCCCGCCTCCGTCACCACCGTCCGCGGGTCGGGTGCGACCCCCGGAGTCGCGGACGGGACGTCCTGCTGATCCACTGGGCCTCCACCACGCCCGCCGGTTGGTCCCGGACGAGGTCACGATCGGATGACGGCCCTCCGGGCCGCGTTGACCGGTCCTCCTCCACTGCCCAGCATGTACCAGCCACCCGGTCCAACATCGGAGCCGCCCCAGTGATCACCTTCGAGGCCGTCCGCAAGCAGTTCCCCGACGGGACCGTCGCCGTCGACGACCTCGACCTGGAGCTGCCCACCGGGCGGATCACCGTCTTCGTCGGCCCTTCCGGGTGCGGCAAGACGACCTCCCTGCGGATGATCAACCGGATGGTCGAGCCCACCGGCGGCACCATCCGCATCGACGGCGAGGACGTGCGCAGCAAACCCCCGGCGGCGCTGCGCCGGGGCATCGGCTACGTCATCCAGCACGCCGGCCTGTTCCCGCACAAGACGGTCATCGACAACGTGCTCACCGTGCCCCGCCTCGTGGGCCGCGGCCGCGAGCGCACCCGCGCGCTGGAACTGCTCGAACGCGTCGGGCTGCCCGAGGCCTTCGCCGACCGCTACCCGGCCCAGCTCTCCGGCGGCCAGCAGCAGCGCGTCGGGGTCGCCCGCGCGCTCGCGGCCGACCCGCCCGTGATGCTCATGGACGAGCCCTTCAGCGCCGTCGACCCCATCGTGCGCCAGCAGCTGCAGGAGGAGTTCCTGCGGTTGCAGAACGACCTGGGCAAGACCATCGCGCTGGTCACCCACGACATCGACGAGGCCGTCGTGCTCGGGGACCGCATCGCGGTGTTCCGCGAGGGCGGGCACCTGGCCCAGGTCGGGTCCCCGCAGGAGCTGCTGACCGAGCCGGCCGACGCGTTCGTCCGCCACTTCGTGGGCCGCGACCGCGGCTACCGCGGGCTGAGCTTCCAGGGCAGCGAGGACCTGCCGCTGCGCCCCCTGGACGGGGTCCGCCTGGACGAGGCGGGCCGCCCGCTCGACGTCGAGGGCACGTTCCGGTCCGGGGACTCCCTGCGCGTGGTCATCGACCTGACCCTCACCTCGCCGACCGGGACGGCGGTGCAGGTGGACGCCGAGGGCCGGGCCACCGGCCTCGTGCACCACCACGACGTGGTCGACCTGCTGGAGAAGCGCCGGTGAACGAGATCTGGACCTACCTGCAGCAGAACCAGTCCGCCGTCCTGGACGCGCTGGGCCAGCACGTCGTGCTGGCCGTCCTGCCCCTGCTGATCGGGGTGGTCCTCGCGCTGCCGGTGGGCTACCTCGGGGTGCGGTTCGGCTGGCTGTACCACCCGATCCTCAACGTCTCCGGCCTCATCTACTCCATCCCCTCCCTCGCGGTCTTCGTGGCCCTGCCCTACGTGCTGGGGACGAAGATCCTCTCGCCGGTGAACATCGTCGTCGCGCTCGCGCTGTACACGGTCGCGCTCATGGCCCGCACCGTCGCCGACGGCCTGCGCTCGGTGGACCCGACGCTGACGGAGGCGGCCACGGCGATGGGCTACCGGCGCACGCGCCGCCTCTGGGAGGTCGAACTGCCGCTGGCCGCGCCGGTCATCCTCGCCGGGGTCCGGGTGGCGGCCGTCTCGAACATCTCCCTCGTCAGCGTCGGCGCGCTGCTGGGGGTCGGGGGGCTGGGCGCCCTGTTCACCCGCGGGTTCCAGCTGTTCTACACCGCGCCGATCATCGTCGGCATCGTCCTGTCGATCGCGCTGGCCGCGGTCGCGGACCTGCTCATCGTCTGGCTGCAACGGGCCGTCACCCCGTGGACCCGCGCCGTGAAGGAGGCCTGACGTGGACGGCACGCCGTACCTGCTCGACGGGGCGAACTGGGACTGGGCCGCCCCGGGGTCGATCCCGCACCTGCTGCTGGCCCACCTGGGGTACACCGCGCTGTCGGTCCTCGTCGGGTTCCTCGTCGCCTTCCCGATCGGCCTGCTCATCGGGCACACCGGCAGGGGTTCGTTCCTGGCCATCAACGCCGGGAACGTGGGGCGCTCGCTGCCCACGCTGGGCCTGCTGAGCCTGCTCGTGGTCTACCTCAGCGGCCGGGGCATCCTGCCGGTCATCATCGCCCTCGTCGTCCTGGTCGTCCCCCCGATCCTCACCTCCACGTACGCCGGGCTGCGCTCGGTGGACCCGAGCGCGGTCGACGCCGCGCGGGGGATGGGCATGAGCCCGGCGCAGGTCCTGTTCCGGGTGGAACTGCCGATGGCCCTGCCGGTGGTGTTCGGCGGGTTGCGCGCCGCCGTCCTGCAGGTCGTGGCGACGGCCACCGTCGCGGCCTACGTCGGGTTGTCCGGGCTGGGGCGCCTGCTCGTGGACGGCCTGGCCCTCAACGACTACGGCCGGATGGTCGCCGGGGCCGTCGTGGTCGCCGTGCTGGCCGTGGGGCTGGACCTGCTGCTCGGTCTCGTGCAGCGCTACGTCGTCTCTCCCGGGCTCACCGGCCGTGGGCTGTCCCGCGCGCGGGGGCCGCGATCCGTGGCAGAGTCCGGGGCGCACCCGGAACGAGAACTCGCCCCGTCGAAAGGCACGTCATGAACCGCAGGAACCTGCTCGGCCTCGCCCTCGTGGGCTCCCTCACGGCGTCGCTGGCCGCGTGCGGCGGTGGTGAGGACCCGCTGGCCACCGACGCCACGCCCGCCGACGGCGGGTCGGCCGACGCCTCGACCGTCATCGTCGGGTCGGCCAACTTCCCCGAGAGCGAACTGCTCGCCGAGATGTACAGCCAGGTCCTGGAGGCCCGGGGCGTCACCGTGCAGCGCCGGTTCAACATCGGGGCCCGCGAGCTCTACCTCAAGGCGCTCCAGGACGGTTCCATCGACCTGATGCCGGAGTACAACGGCGCGCTGCTCACCGCCCTGTCCTCCGGCGGGGCCCCCGAGGGGGTCTCCACCCCCGAGCAGGTGCTCGACGCGCTCAAGGACGTGCTGCCCGAGGGCACCGAGGTGCTGGAGCAGTCCTCCGCGCAGGACAAGGACTCCCTCACGGTGACGTCGGAGACGCAGTCGAAGTACAACCTCACGTCGATCGCGGACCTGGCCCCCGTCGCCGGGGAACTCGTGGCCGGCGGTAGCCCGGAGTTCCAGGAGCGCTACCAGGGTCTGGTGGGGCTCAAGGAGCTCTACGGCGTGGAGTTCGCGGAGTTCCGGCCGCTGGACCCGGGCGGCCCGCTCACGGTCAACGCCCTCAAGGAGGGGTCGATCCAGGTCGCGAACCTGTTCACGACGGATTCCGCGATCGAGGTCAACGGCTTCGTCGTCCTGGAGGACCCGAAGAGCCTGTTCCTGGCCGAGAACATCCTGCCGCTCATCCGGTCCTCGAAGAACAGCGACACGGTCACCGAGGCCCTCAACGCCTTCTCCGCCAAGCTCACCACCGAGAACCTGACCCAGGCCCTGGCCAAGGTGCAGGTCGACAAGCAGCAGTCCGCGGCCGTGGCCCAGGAGTTCCTGTCGGCCAACGGTCTGGTCTGACCCTCTGCTCCACCCCGACCGCACGACGACGGGGGCCGCACCCACCGCGCGGCCCCCGTCGTCGTGCTCGTCGTCGTGCTCGGCGTCGGCCGTCCTCAGGCGGGGACGAGCCAGGTGACGCCCAGCGGCGGCACCCGCAACGCGGCGGAGAACCGCTGACCGTTCCACTCCACGTCGTCGGCCTGCAGCGTCCCGGTGTTGACGACCCCGGACCCGGCGAACTCCTCGGCGTCGGTGTTCAGCACCTCGCGCCAGGCACCGGGCCGGGGCAGGCCGACGCGGAAGTCCTCGTACGGGCTGCCGGAGAAGTTGCAGACCGCCACCAGCGGCTTGCCGTCGGTGGACCAGCGGACGAAGGACAGCAGGTTGCGCTGGGCGTCACCGCCGTCGATCCAGCCGAACCCCTGGGACGTGAAGTCGTCCGACCACAGCTCGGGGTGGTCCTTGTAGACGGCGTTCATCCGCGAGACCAGCTTCTGCAGCCCGGCGTGCCACGGGGTGTCCAGCAGCCACCAGTCCAGGGAGCGCGACTCCGACCACTCCGCCTCCTGCCCGAACTCCGAGCCCATGAACAGCAGCTGCTTGCCCGGGTGGGACCACATGTACGCCAGGTAGGCACGGACGTTGGCGAGCTGCTGCCAGCGGTCCCCGGGCATCTTGCGCAGCAGCGACCCCTTGCCGTGCACCACCTCGTCGTGGGAGATGGGCAGGCAGAAGTTCTCGCTGAAGGCGTAGACGAGGCTGAACGTCAGCTCGCCGTGGTGGTACTGCCGGTTGATCGGGTCCTGGCTGGCGTACTGCAGCGAGTCGTGCATCCAGCCCATGTTCCACTTCAGGCCGAACCCGAGGCCGCCGCCGCTCGTCGGGGCCGTCACGCCGGGGAAGGCCGTGGACTCCTCGGCGATCATCATGATGCCCGGGGTACGCTTGTAGGAGGTGGCGTTGGCCTCCTGCAGGAAGCTCATCGCCTCCAGGTTCTCCCGGCCGCCGTACTGGTTCGGCTCCCACTCGCCCTCGTTGCGCGAGTAGTCCAGGTACAGCATCGAGGCCACCGCGTCGACGCGCAGGCCGTCGGCGTGGAACTCCTCCAGCCAGTACAGCCCGGAGGCGACGAGGAAGTTGCGCACCTCGCTGCGCCCGAAGTTGGGAATGTAGGTGCCCCAGTCCATGTGCTCGCCGCGACGGGGGTCGGGGTGCTCGTACAGCGGGGTGCCGTCGAAGCGGGCCAGGGCGAACTCGTCCTTGGGGAAGTGCCCGGGGACCCAGTCGATGATGACGCCGATGCCGGCCTGGTGGAGGGCGTCGATGAGGTGGCGCAGCTCGTCGGGGGTGCCGAACCGGGACGTCGGGGCGAAGTACCCGGTGACCTGGTAGCCCCAGGACCCTCCGAAGGGGTGCTCCATGACGGGCAGGAACTCCACGTGGGTGAACCCGGCGTCGCGGACGTACTCGACCAGCTCGGTGGCCAGTTCGGTGTAGGACAGGCCCTGCCGCCAGGACCCCAGGTGGACCTCGTAGATCGAGACGGGGCCGTCCTGGGCGTTCTTGGCCGTCCGCTCGTCCATCCACGCCTGGTCGCCCCAGGTGTAGGTCGACTCGGTGACCACGGACGCCGTGGCCGGGGGGACCTCGCTGTAGCGGGCCATCGGGTCGGCCTTCTGCCGCCAGTGCCCGTCCGGGCCGAGGATCTCGTACTTGTAGCGCGACCCGGCGCCCACACCCGGCAGGAACAGCTCCCAGACGCCGGAGGAGCCCAGCGAACGCATCCCCGCGGTGCGCCCGTCCCAGTGGTTGTGGTCACCGACCACCCGCACGGCCCGGGCGTTGGGCGCCCACACGGAGAAGGAGGTGCCCTCCACCGGGCCCATCGGCCCGCTCCAGCGCTGGACGTGGGACCCCAGGACGTTCCACAGCTCCTCGTGCCGGCCCTCGCCGATGAGGTGCAGGTCCACCTCCCCGACGGTCGGCAGGAAGCGGTACGGGTCGTCGACCCGGTGGGCCTGGCCGTCGTCGTAGGTCACCTCCAGGCGGTAGTCGCCCACGGTGCTGTCGGGCTGCACGCCGGCCCAGACGCCGTCGTGCTCGTGCACGAGGCCGACGCGGGTGCCGTCCTCGCACACCACGGTGACCGAGGAGGCGAAGGGCTTCAGGACGCGGTAGGTGACGGCGCCGTCGTGGGTGTGCGCACCGAGCACCGAGTGGGGCGACCAGTGCGCCCCGGCGGCGGCGCGCGCGAGGTCGTCGGCGTCGATCGGTCGAGGGGTGGGGGCTTCACCGGTCATGCGTTGCAGTCTCCCGTGATCATCGTGGGGTCGCCTCTCAGGACGGGTCGGAGCCCAGGAGCCGGTGCACGGCGTCCAGGGGGATGCGCAGCCAGTCGGGCCGGTTGCGCGCTTCGTAGACCACCTCGTAGAGGGCCTTGTCCAGTTCCAGGGCGGCCAGCAGCACGGCCCGGCCGCCGGTGCGGGGGTCGGTGCCGGCGACGGCGGTGTAGCCGTCGAGGAAGGCCGTGCGGCAGTCCGGGCCCCAGGGGCCGGGCTCGGGCACGGTCGAGGCCGCGTAGTCGAAGGAGCGCAGCATGCCCGCCACGTCGCGCAGCGCGAGGTCGGGGACGCTGCGCTCGGCCAGCGGCCGCAGCGGCTCGCCCTCGAAGTCCAGCAGCACCCAGCCGCGGGCCCGGGAGTGCAGCACCTGGCCCAGGTGGTAGTCGCCGTGGACGCGCTGCAGCGCCGGTGCGTCCTGCACGTGCCGGACGGCCTCGACGCGCTCGCGGGCGGCGGCGGCCACCCCGTGCAGCTGCGGGACGGCGGTGCAGGCCCACGCGACGCGTTCGAGCAGCCCGTCGGCGACGGCGGCCAGGCGCTCGGGCGTGGCCGGTTCGGTGGGCAGCTCGGCGGCCAGGACCGCGTGGACCTCGGCGGTCGCCCGGCCCAGCTCGCGGGCCTGCCCGGTGAAGTCCTCACCCGCGCCGACGGCGGCCGTGGCGACCCGCCAGGCGTCCTGGGACCCGGCGAGGAACTCCGTCACGTGCGCGAGGTGCCCGGCCGCGGCCGACCCGTCCGGGCCGGTCCAGCGCCCGTCCACCCAGCCCGCCGGGCGGGGCACGCGCGCGCACCCGGCGTCGGCCAGCGCGGTCTGCACGACGACGTCGGGGTTGTCCCCGGCGGACAGGACGCGGAACACCTTGGCGATGAGCGGGGTCTCACCCGCGTCGGCGGACACGACGATCGAGGTGTTCGACTGCTCCCCGGTCAGGACCTTCGTCCGGGCGGCGGTCGGCACCGGCAGCCCACCCTCGGCGCTGTGGCCGTTGACGCCGAAGGTGCGCGAGCCGGCGCCCTCCTGGGCGGCCACCAGGGTCAGCAGCGCGCGCGTCCACGTCGGGTCGTGCGGGCCGTCGTAGACCCACGCCGGGGACCCGTCGACGTCGGGCAGTTCCCCGATGAGGGCGGCGGCCAGGTCGGGGTCGGGGGCGGGGCGCACGGAGATCGGCACCGAGTAGACGGTGCGCGGGGCGTCGTGGCCCTCGGGGGAGTCCTCCCCGGTGCGCACGGTCAGGGCGACGAGCTGGGCCACCCCGCCCTCGTCCAGCGGGGTGCGCTCGATGCGCTGCACGTGCACGGCCACGCCCTTGTGGGCGAACCAGCGCTGGGCGGGGGCCCAGGAGGCCAGCAGGTCGGCGACGGCCTCGTCGGAGGCGCGCGAGGTCTTCACGGGGACACCCATCAGGATCCCTCCACGGTGAGCCAGTAGAAGCCGCGGGGCCCGCAGGTCACCTCGAACGTGCCGTCGCCGTCCACCGTGCCCAGCGGGGCCCCGCCGAACACGTCGCGCAGGGTCGCGCCGGCGTGCCCGGGCAGGCGGAGGGAAGCGGCCTGGGGGTGGTCGGAGAGGTTGTTCACGCACAGCACCGTCTCACCCTCGGCGCCGGCGGACCTCTCGAGGACGCGCAGGAAGGCCAGCACGGCGTCGTTGCTGCAGTGTGCCTCCTCGTCGCGGGAGGTGAGCTGCAGGTAGGCGCCGCGACCGAACGCCGGGTGCCGGCGGCGCACCGCCAGCAGGGCCCGGACCCAGTGCAGCAGCGAGGAACCGGTGGCGAGCTGGGCCTCCACGTTGACCGACTGGTAGTGGTACACGAGCGACTGCACGGTCGGCAGGTACAGCTTGCCGGGGTCGGCGGTGGAGAACCCGGCGTTGCGGTCCGGGGTCCACTGCATCGGCGTGCGCACGGCGTCGCGGTCGTCGAGCCAGATGTTGTCGCCCATCCCGATCTCGTCGCCGTAGTACAGGCAGGGGCTGCCCGGCAGCGACAGGACGAGCGCGTGGATGAGCTGCAGCTCGGGGCGGGAGTTGTCCAGCAGCGGGGCCAGGCGGCGCCGGATCCCGACGTTGGCGCGCATCCGCGGGTCCGGGGCGTACCAGCCGTACATCGACGCGCGTTCCTCGGTGGTGACCATCTCCAGGGTCAGCTCGTCGTGGTTGCGCAGGAACGTGCCCCACTGCCCGCTGGAGGTCGGGATGCGCGGGGTGGCCGACAGGATGTCGGTGATGGGGGTGGCCCGCCCCTCGCGCAGCGCGTGGTACAGCCGCGGCATGACGGGGAAGTGGAAGCACATGTGGCACTCCGGCTCCTCCTCGGTGCCGAAGTACTCCACGACGTCGAAGGGCCACTGGTTCGCCTCGGCCAGCAGGACCCGGCCGGGGTACTCCTCGTCGACCATGCGCCGCAGGCGGTGCAGGTAGGCGTGCGTGGCGGGCAGGTTCTCGCCGTTCGTCCCCTCCTCCACGTAGAGGTAGGGCACGGCGTCCAGGCGGAACCCGTCGATGCCCATGTCCATCCAGAACCGGACGGTGTCGAACATCGCCTCCTCGACGTCGGGGTTGTCGAAGTTCAGGTCCGGCTGGTGGGAGAAGAAGCGGTGCCAGAAGTACTGGCGCCGCACGGGGTCGAACGTCCAGTTCGAGGTCTCGGTGTCGACGAAGATGATGCGCGCCTCGGGGTACTCCTCGCCCGTCTCGCTCCAGACGTAGAAGTCGCCGTAGGGGCCCTCGGGGTCGGAGCGGCTGGCCTGGAACCACGGGTGCTGGTCGCTGGTGTGGTTCATCACCAGGTCCACCACGACGCGGATCCCGCGCTCGTGGGCCTGGGCCACGAGGTGCTGGAAGTCGGCCAGGGTGCCGAACTCGGGCAGCACGGCGTTGTAGTCGGAGATGTCGTACCCGCCGTCGCGCAGCGGCGAGGCGTAGAACGGCGGCAGCCACAGGCAGTCGACCCCGAGCCACTGCAGGTAGTCCAGCTTCGCGGTCAGGCCGGTGAAGTCACCCGTGCCCGACCCGTTGGAGTCCGCGAAGGCGCGGACCAGCACCTCGTAGAAGACCGCGGTCTTGTACCACTCGGGGTCCTCGTGCAGGCCCGCCACCTCCGGACCCGCGCTCAACCGGTGACGTGGAACACGTGGGCCGGTTCGACGTACGGGTCGAGCCGCACGTAGTCGTGCTCGCCCCACTCGAACTCCGCGCCGGTGATCTCGTCGCGCACCGTGAACCGGTCCCACCACTGCCGGCCCAGGGCAGCCATGTCGAGGTGGACGGTGGTCTCCCGCGCCGCGTGCGGGTCGAGGTTGACGACGACCAGGACCAGGTCCTCGGTGCCGTCGGCCTCCACGCGCCGGCGCGAGAAGCACAGCACGTTCTCGTCGTCGGTGGGGTGGAAGACGGTGCCGCGCAACTGCTGCAGCGCGGGGTGCTGGCGACGGACCCGGTTCAGCGTGGTCAAGTACGGCGCCAGCGACCAGCCCTCGCGCTCGGCCTGGGCGAAGTCGCGCGGGCGGTACTGGTACTTCTCGTTGTCCAGCTGCTCCTCGGCCCCCGGGCGGGCGGCGTGCTCGATGAGCTCGTACCCGGTGTAGATCCCCCACGACGGCGACAGCAGCGCGGCCAGCACGGCCCGCAGCTTGAACACCGGCGGCCCGCCGTACTGCATGGTGGGCGTGAGGATGTCGTGCGTCGTCGGCCAGAAGCTCGGGATCATGTAGTGCGCCGACTCGGTGGTCAGCTGCTCCAGGTACTCCCGCAGCTCCCACGCCTGGTTGCGCCAGGCGAAGTAGGAGTAGGACTGCTGGAAACCCACCTTGGCCAGCGTGTGCATCATGGCCGGCTTGGTGAACGCCTCGGCCAGCCAGACCACCTCGGGGTGCTCGGCGTTGACCTCCGCGATGAGCCACTCCCAGAACTCCACCGGCTTGGTGTGCGGGTTGTCGACGCGGAACAGCGTCACGCCGTGCTCGACCCACAGCAGCACCATGCGCTTGACCTCGGCGTAGATGCCGGCGGGGTCGTTGTCGAAGTTCAGCGGGTAGATGTCCTGGTACTTCTTCGGCGGGTTCTCGGCGAAGGCGATGGACCCGTCGGCGCGGGTGGTGAACCACTCGGGGTGCTCGGTGACCCACGGGTGGTCCGGCGCGCACTGCAGCGCGATGTCCATGGCGACCTCGAGGCCGAGCTCCCTGGCCCGGCCCACGAAGACGTCGAAGTCCTCGAACGTCCCCAGGTCCGGGTGCAGCGCGTCGTGCCCGCCCTCGGCGGCCCCGATCGCGTACGGCGAGCCCGGGTCCAGCGGCCCGGCGGTGAGGGTGTTGTTCGGCCCCTTGCGGTTGACTCGGCCGATCGGGTGGATCGGGGTGAGGTAGGCGATGTCGAAGCCCATCTCCTTGATCGCCGGCAGCCGCTCGGCCGCGGTGCGGAAGGTGCCCGACGTCCAGCGGCCGGTCTCCTCGTCGAGCCGGGCGCCCTCGGAGCGCGGGAAGAACTCGTACCAGGCGCTGAACGCGGCCAGCGTGCGCTCCACCCGCACGGGGTAGGTCGCCGACGGGCTGAGCAGCTCGCGCACCGGCAGCCGGTCCAGGACGGCGCGGACCTGCTCGGTGCGCCCGGCGTCGAGGCGTTCGCGGTCACCCCGGGAGGTGTCGCGCAGCCCGGTCGCGGCCTCGTGCAGGACGGCGGCGTCCTGCTCCGGGCGCCCCTCCTGCGCGGCCGCGCGCTCCAGCAGCCGGGCCCCCTCCTCCAGCATGAGCGCGACGTCGACCCCGGCCTCGACCTTGATCGTGGCGTCGTGGTCCCACGTGCCGTAGGGGTCCGACCAGCCCTCCACGCGCAGCCCCCACAGCCCCTCGGCGTCGGGGGACAGGGTGGCGACGTAGGCGTCCCGGCCCGGGTTCACGCACGTCATGCGCACCGAGGGGCCCTCGGTCCCGTCGGGCCGGACGAGGACCGCGGTCGCCGCGACGGCGTCGTGACCCTCGCGGAAGACGGTCGCGCTCACGGGGATCAGCTCCCCGGGCACCGCCTGCGTGGGCCAGCGGCCGCCGTCGACGACGGGCTGGACGTCGAGCACGGGGATGCGGCCCACCACGGGGCCCCGGGCGTCCGCCGGGGACCCCGTCGCGGGGCTCCTGCGCACGGTCAGCTCGTCCTGGTCGCGCTGCTGGTCACGGTCCTGGTCGATCGTCACGGGGCGAACCTACCGAGAGGCGGCGCGCCCGTCGCGGGGAAGGGGCGACCGGAGCGGGCGAACCCGTCGCGCCCGCGTGATCACCGGTCTAGGGTCGGCGCCGTGAGAGCAATCAGGCGCTTCACCGTCCGCACCGTGCTCCCGGCGCCCCTGGCACCGCTCGGTGACCTCGCGGGCAACCTGCGGTGGTCCTGGCACAAGCCCACCCGGGACCTGTTCGAGTCCATGGACCCCGCGGCGTGGGCGGCGGTCCACCGCGAACCCGGGGCCCTGCTGGGGGCCCTGAGCACCGACCGGCTCGCCGAGCTCGCCCAGGACGGGCCGTTCGTCGAGCGCGTCCACACCGCCGCCGCCGACCTGCGGGCCTACCTGTCGCGCCCGGGCTGGTACGCCGGTCTCGGGCCGGACGCCCCCGCCTCCATCGCCTACTTCTCCATGGAGTTCGGGATCACCGGGGCGCTGCCGCAGTACTCCGGCGGGCTCGGCATCCTCGCCGGGGACCACCTGAAGTCCGCCAGCGACCTGGCCGTGCCCGTGGTGGGCGTGGGCCTGTTCTACGCGACGGGCTACTTCAAGCAGTCCCTCTCGCGCGACGGCTGGCAGCAGGAGACCTACCCCGTCCTGGACCCCGACGGGCTGCCGCTGGCGCTGGTGCGCGAGGACGACGGCAGCCCGGCGAAGGTGTCGATCGACCTGCCCGGGGGACGGCGCCTGCACGCGCAGGTCTGGAAGGCGCAGGTCGGGCGGGTCCCGTTGCTGCTGCTGGACTCCGACGTGGAGGAGAACGACGAGGCCGCCCGCTCGGTCACCGACCGGCTCTACGGCGGCGGCGGGGAGCACCGGCTGCAGCAGGAACTGCTGTGCGGGATCGGCGGGGTCCGCGCCCTGCGGCTGTGGTCGCGGCTGACCGGGGCCCCAGACCCGGAGGTGTACCACACCAACGAGGGGCACGCGGGGTTCCTGTCGGTGGAACGCATCCGCGAGCAGGTCGCGGACGGCCTCACGGTCGAGGAGGCCCTGGAGGCCGTCCGCGCCGCGACGGTGTTCACGACGCACACGCCCGTCCCGGCCGGCATCGACCGCTTCGGCCGCGACCAGATCGCCCTGTACCTCGGTGAGGACGCGCTGCCGGGGGTGCCGCTGGAACGGATCCTCGCCCTCGGGGCCGAGGACCACCCCGGCGGGGACCCGAACGTGTTCAACATGGCCGTCATGGGGTTGCGCCTGGCCCAGCGCGCCAACGGCGTCTCCCAGCTGCACGGGGCCGTCAGCCGGGGCATGTTCGAGGGCCTGTGGCCCGGTTTCGACGCCCCGGAGGTCCCCATCTCCTCGATCACCAACGGGGTGCACGCGCCGACGTGGGTCGCCCCCGAGGTGTTCGCGATGGGCAAGCAGTACATCGGTCCCGAACTGCCGCGCGAGGGGCTGGGGTTCGAGAAGGTCGGGCAGGTCCCCGACGAGGAGATCTGGCGCACCCGCCGCGTCCTGCGCGGCCGGCTGGTCGAGGACGCCCGGCGCCGGCTGAAGCTGTCGTGGCTGCAGCGCGGGGCCTCGGAGGCCGAACTGGCCTGGACCAAGGACGTCCTCGACCCCGACGTGCTGACCATCGGGTTCGCCCGCCGGGTCCCGACGTACAAGCGCCTCACGCTCATGCTGCGCGACCCCGAACGCCTGACGTCGCTGCTGCTGCACCCGCAGCGGCCCGTCCAGCTCGTCATCGCGGGCAAGTCGCACCCGGCCGACGAGACGGGCAAGCGCCTCATCCAGCAGATGGTCCGCTTCGCCGACGACCCCGCGGTGCGCCACCGCATCGTGTTCCTTCCCAACTACGACATCACGATGGCGCTGTCGCTGTACCCCGGCTGCGACGTCTGGCTGAACAACCCGCTGCGCCCCTTCGAGGCGTGCGGGACGTCGGGGATGAAGGCCGCGCTCAACGGCGGCCTGAACCTGTCCATCCTCGACGGCTGGTGGGACGAGTGGTTCGACGGCGGCAACGGGTGGGCCATCCCCACCGCCGACGGGGTCGAGGACCCCGACCACCGCGACGACCTCGAGGCCGCCGCCCTGTACGACCTGGTGGAGAACTCCGTCGCGGCCCGCTTCTACGACCGCGACGAGCGGGGCCTGCCCGCCCGCTGGCTGGAGATGGTGCGGCACACCCTGGCCTCCCTGGGTCCGAAGGTCCTCGCCAGCCGGATGGTCACCGACTACGTCCAGCAGCTCTACGTCCCGGCCGCGCGGGCGGGCCGGGCGGCGCTGGCCTCCTCGGCCGCCGGGGCGAAGGACCTGGCGCGCTGGAAGGCCTCGGTGCGGGCCGCCTGGCCGGGGGTGCGCGTGGACCACGTCGAGTCCTCCGGGGTGGGCGACTTCGCCCAGGTCGGCGACGTCGTGCACGTGCGCGCCTTCGTCTGCCTGGGGGACCTGTCCGCGCAGGACGTGGAGGTGCAGGTCGTGCACGGGCGCGTCAGTGAGTCCGACGAGCTGCGCCCGTCCGGGACGGTGCGGCTGGACCCGGCGGAGTCCCTCGGTGAGGGCCGGCACCGGTTCGAGGGGGAGTTCACGCTGCGCCAGACCGGCCCGTTCGGCTACACCGTGCGGATCCTGCCCCGCCACGAGGGCCTGGCCACCGCGGCCGAGCTCGGCCTGGTGGTCAACGCCTGAACCGGCCCAGCGCGGCCAGGACGGCCCCGGGAGCGGTCAGGTGCGGCCAGTGGCCCGCACCGGCCGGTCCCAGGTCGACCGCCTCGATGCGCGGGTTCAGCGCGGCCAGCGCGGCCGGGTCGACGTCCCGGCTGGAGCGCAGGTAGAGCGTCGGCACCCTCAGCGCGGCCAGCAGCGGGCGCGGGTCCAGGGCCAGCACGGCGTGCCACAGCGGGCGCACCGCGTCGGGGTCGGTGGCGAGGATCCCGGCGACGACCTCCTCGCCCAGCGCGGGTTCCCGCGTCCCCCACGAGGAGCGCATCGACGTCTCCAGCGTCCGGCGCCACATCGGGCCCAGCACCGCCTCGGCGCGGGAGGTCTTGCGGGACAACGCCTCCGGCGTGACCGGGAGGTTCGCGTCGAGCAGGACGAGCCCGCTCAGCAGCTCCGGGTGCCGCACGGCCGCCACGAGCCCGGCGACCCCGCCCGTGCTGTGCCCCACGAGCAGCGACCCGGGGGGGACCTGCTCGGCGAGCCGGTCCGCGACCGCCTCCAGCGTCACCGGCGCCACTGCCGGAGCCGACCCGTGCCCGGGCAGGTCCAGGCCCAGCACCGGTTCGGGGGCCAGCCCCGGCACGATCTCCCGGAACTGCCACGGCGCGCACCCGATCCCGGGGACCAGGACGACGGTCACGAGGGCCGCCCGCTCACGGCGTGGCGAGCACCCGCACCGACCACGGCGCCACCCGCAGCGCCTGCCCCGCCCGGACCGCGCGGCGGCGCCGGTCGGAGGTGGAGGACCACCGAGGCTCGAAGGTGGTCACGCCCTCCACGACCGGCGTCGTCACGTCCAGCTGCCGCGGGCCGCCGTTGAGCACGACGAGGACGGAGTGCTCACCGCGGTCGCGGCCGTCCAGGAGCACCTGCAGGACGCGCCGGTCCGCCTGGTGCCAGTCCTCGACCGTCATCGCCCGGCCGTCCTCGGTGAACCACAGCAGGTCCTGGCGCTGCTCGCGCACGGGCGAACCGCGGCGCACCCCGGCCTCGCGCAGCACGGGGTAGCGCCGGCGCAGCGCCAGCAGGTCGCGGACGTCGGCGAGCAGGTCGGACTGCCACGGCGCCAGGTCCCAGTCGACCCAGCTGACCTCGTTGTCCTGGCAGTAGGCGTTGTTGTTCCCGCCCTGACTGCGACCGAACTCGTCGCCGGCGGTGAGCATGGGCACCCCGGTGGACAGCACGAGCGTGGCGAACAGGTTCCGGACGCTGCGCCGGCGCCCCTCCAGCACGGCCGCATCGGCCGTCTCGCCCTCGACCCCGTGGTTCCAGCTCGTGTCGGAGTCGCTGCCGTCGCGGTTGCCCTCGCCGTTGGCCTCGTTGTGCTTGTGGTCGTGGGCCACCAGGTCGGCCAGGGTGAACCCGTCGTGGGCGGTCACGAAGTTCACGCTCGTCAGCCGCCCGCGCTGCACGTCGAAGGTGTCGGCCGAACCGGCGAACCGCGTCGCCAGTTCGCGCAGCCCGCGCCCGGCCGCCGCGGGGGCGGAGTGCCCCAGGGAGATCTCGCGGGCGTCGGTGAGCCAGAACCGCCGCACCCCGTCGCGGTAGCGGTCGTTCCACTCGTGCAGCGGCGCGGGGAACTGGCCCGTGCGCCAGCCGAAGGGACCGACGTCCCAGGGTTCGGCGACGAGCTTGGTGCCGGCCAGCACCGGGTCGGTGCCCAGTGCGACGAGGAACGGGTGGTCGGGGGAGAACCCCTCGCGGCCGCGGGCCAGGGTCGTCATGAGGTCGAACCGGAACCCGTCGACGCCGTACTCGCCCACCCAGTACCGCAGCGAGTCCAGCGCGAACTGCACGACGCGGCGCTCGGTGAAGTCCAGGGAGTTCCCGCAGCCGGTGACGTCGAACGGGCGGCCCCCCGCGTCCCGCAGGTAGTACGTGGCGTCGTCCAGCCCGCGCAGCGACAGGTGGGGCCCGTCCGGGCCCTCCTCGCACGAGTGGTTGTAGACGACGTCCAGCAGCACCTCGATGCCCGCCGCGTGCAGGTCCCGCACGGCGCGGCGGAACTCGTCCCGGACGGCCTCCGGCCCGGCGGCCCGGGCGGCGGCCGTCGCGTACCCGGGGTGGGGGGCGTTGAACGCCAGGGTGTTGTAGCCCCAGTGGTTCACCAGCCCGCGCCGGCGCAGCGCGATCTCGGAGGTGCTGGCGTGCACCGGCAGCAGCTCCAGGGTGGTCACGCCCAGGGAGTGCAGGTGCTCCACGACGGCCGGGTGCGCCAGCGCCGCGTACGTCCCGCGCAGGTCCTCCGGCACGTCCGGGTGCCGCTTCGTCAGGCCGCGCACGTGCGCCTCGTAGACGACCGTGTCCGCCCACGCCACGCGGGGCCGTTCGCCGGGGGTGACCCGCAGCTCCGGGGCCAGCTCGCCCAGGACGACCCCGCGCGGCACGTGCGGAGCGCTGTCGCGGGGGTCGGCCACGGCCAGGTCCCCGCGCAGCGACCCGTCGACGGTGTGACCGAAGATCTCCGGGGCCAGCGCCACCTCACCCTCGATCCCGCGGGCGTAGGGGTCCAGCAGCAGCTTGGCCGAGTTGTGCCGCAGCCCGCGCTCGGGGTCCCACCGCCCGTGCACGCGCAGGCCGTAGCGGGACCCGGCCACCAGCGCGGGGACGTGGCCGTGCCACACGCCGTGCTCGACGTCGGGCAGCCGGGTGCGGGTCTCGGACCCGTCGGCCGCGACCACGCAGACCTCCACGGCGTCGGCGTGGCCGGCGAAGACCGCCACGTCCGCGCCCCGCCCGTCCTCCCGCAGGGTCACCCCCAGCGGGTGGCTCCGGCTGCCGGCGGCGGCTGGGGTGGAGGGGGCGGGTG
>NZ_JBGFTU010000021.1:0-81470 GCF_041276425.1 Kineococcus halophytocola
CGGGTTCCGCAACTTCGCGAACTACCGGATCAGGATCCTGCTCGCTGCTGATGGCACCCGTCCCTGGCGGACCCGACGGAAGAAGAAGAGGTCAGGCTGAACTTCCCACCATCAGATCCGAAGAGCCAGAAAAGGGGAGCTCTGAGTAAGGTAGCAAATGAAACGCGGGTCGTGCCCGGAAAAGGCTCGGAGGACATGCAGCTCCGTGGAGCCGGCTCCGACCCCTCCCGGCAAGTCTGTCACGACAGCAGCGCGGGCAGCCTGAAAGGTGGGGGTGACTTTCGGCAGGAGGACGTCACCTTCTTGATAGCGAACGTACCCTGTATTGACTGCCGCCTTGAACTGGCTGCGCGAGAAGTCCGCCCTGCCCCCCGGCCAGATTGCTTCTAACGGGGTGAAGGTAACCGAATCATCCGGGGAGACACGCTCAAAAGCCGGGGTTGACGGGTTGATCTCCGCCATGTACCGCAACCGTGTCATATTCAACGCGCCACCTGTCCCAGCAGCCGCTGAATCTCGGCCTCAACCTCGTCGATCTCCGCGTCGATCTCCGCCAGCGGCCGTGGCGGCACGTATTCGTAGAAGAACCGCGTGAACGGGATCTCGTACCCCACCCGCGTCTTGCTCTCGTCCACCCAGGCATCCGGCACGTGCGGCAGCACCTCCCGCGCCACGTACTCGTCGATCTCCTCCGTCAACGGCACGTTCTCGTTGTCCCGCAGATCGGGGTCGGGCAGCACCTGCTTCTTGCTGTCCAGCTGCGGCTCGGCCTCGGGGTCCGGGACCGCGCACGCCGCGAGGATCGCCTTGCGCACGGGTGCCGCGAGGGTCGGCAACCCGGCCGCGGACGCCTCCTTCCAGAACACCTTCCACACACCGGCCTCGGTCGCCTCGGAGGTGCCGACCAACCCCCGCAGCACCCCGAGAACCGCGTCGTGGTCGATGTCCGCCTTGAGGAACGGCTTGGCGATCTCGACCGCGGCGACGGCCTCCTCGGTCACGTCCCACCTCCGTCGAAGGGGACGCTCGACCGTGATGCGCTGGTACCCGAAGTCCTCGTTGGCGAACACCCGGACCCGCTCGTCGCTGAGGTCACCCGCCAGGGCGTCGTGGTAGAGCCGGGTCACGTCGGCGATCTGCTCGTCGCTCACGTACTTGCGCTTGTCGCCCAGGGACTTGCGCATCTTCGTCCACGACTCACGCGCGTCCAGCAGCAGGACCTTACCCCGGCGCTCGGGCGCCTTGCGGTTCGTCAGCACCCAGAAGTACGTCGAGATCCCGGTGTTGTAGAACAGTTGGTCCGGCAGGCCGACGACGGCCTCCAGCCAGTCGTTCTCGATGATCCACTTGCGGATCTCCGACTCCCCCGACCCGGCGCCGCCGGAGAACAGGGGTGAGCCGGAAAAGACGATCGCCAGCCGGCTCCCGCCCTCCTCCACGGGCTTCATCTTCGAGATCATGTGCTGCAGGAACAGCAGGCTGCCGTCGGAGACCCGCGGCAGGCCCACTCCGAAGCGACCGGCCATCCCGAGGTTGGCCTGCTCGTCCGTAATGGTCTTCTGGATCCGCTTCCAGTCCACCCCGAACGGCGGGTTAGCCAGCAGGTAGTCGAACGTGCGACCCGGGAACGCGTCCGCGGACAGGCTGTTGCCCAGCTGGATGCTCTCCGGTTCCTGTTGCTTGATCATCAGGTCCGAACGGGCCATGGCCCACGTCTCGCCGTTGAGCTCCTGCCCGAAGATCTCCAGGGTGGCTCTCTCGTTCAGGTCGTGCAGGTGCTCCTGCCCGCCGATGAGCATGCCGCCCGTGCCGCAGGCGGGGTCGAACATCGACCGGACCGGGGCGCTGCCCCGCAGCGCCTCGTCGTCCTCGGAGAAGAGGATGTTGACCATGAGCTTGATGACCTCGCGCGGGGTGAAGTGCTCACCCGCGGTCTCGTTGCTCATCTCGTTGAACCGCCGCAGCAGTTCCTCGAAGATGTAGCCCATCGCCTCGTTCGGCACCGCCTCCGGCCCGAGGTCCACGTCGTGGAACCGGCTCACCACCTGGTACAGCAGCCCCGCCGCGTCGAGGCGCTCGACGTGGTTGGCGAAGTTGTACTTCTCCAGCACCTCGGCCGTGCCCGCCGAGAACGCCGAGGCGTACTGCAGGAGGTTGGCGGCGAGGTTCTCGTGATCGTCGAGGAGGCGCGTGAAGTCCAGAGGACTCGTGTTGTAGAACGGCTGCTTCGCCGCCCCCTTGAGGATGCGGTCCTTGTTCTGCACCGTGAGCGCGGCGTCACGTTCGAGGACCTTCGTCTTCGTCGGGGCGAGAGCGCAGTCGAGGCGGCGCAGCACCGTCAACGGCAGGATGACCTGGCCGTACTCGTGGGGCCGGTAGTCTCCACGGAGCAGGTCGGCGATCGACCAGATGAAGCCGACCTTGTCCCCGAAGCCTTCGACCTGCGTCACTGCTGTCCCCCTCGTCGAGTCGCTGTCACGAACGGTAGTCAGGTCGTGATCTCAGCGTCGTCCTCATCCTATGAGCGGGACCGGAAGTCGGAGGTGCCGCTGCGTCAGCCGGCCACCGGATCGCACCTCCTCGTCTCAGACCTGCCGCCGCGCCGGCACCGGCCGGTTCGGCGGGCTCGTCCGGGTGTCGAAGGCCGTGCTGGCCAGCTGGCGTTCCGTGAGGTCGACCAGGTCCAGCACCTCGGTGGCCAGGTACCCGGTGGTCCCGCGCTTGAGCTGCCGGGCACGCAGGATCCCGGCCTCCGCGAGGTCCTGGACCGCCGCGTTGGCCGCCGGGTACGAGACGTCCAGCACCCGCTCGACGGTCCGGGCCGTCACGACGGGGGCCTCGGGGAGGAGGGCCAGGAGCCTGGCCGTGGCCGAACCGGCCCGCGGCACCTCGCGGACCCCTCGTCCCGCGCGGTGCCGGGAGAGGCGTTCGTCCCACTCCGCGCGCAGGTCCCCGACCGCGGCGGCGAGGTCGGAGGCCTGCTCCACGGCGACCGCTGCCGCCTCGACGAAGGTCCGGATCCACCGCTGGGTCCCCGACACCGCGGCGGCGTCGTCGGGGGAACCCTCGTAGCGGTAGGACGTGAGTCCCTCCACGTACTGCTCGCGCAGGGTCGAGAGGACGAGGCTGATGGGCAGGACGGCCTGGCGCGTCAGACCCCGGCGGGCCAGCACGGTGTGGATGAGGGCACGACCCACCCGGCCGTTGCCGTCGGTGAACGGGTGGACGGTCTCGAACTGGGCGTGCACCAGCGCCGCCTGCACCAGGGGCGCGTGGTGCGAACCGTTGACGTAGTCGGACAGGTCCGCCATGAGCTCGTCGACCTGGTCCGGTGGCGGGGGCACGAACTGCGCCTGGAGGGGGTGCCAGTTGGACCCGCCGATCCAGTTCTGGACCACACGGATCCCGTGGTGCCGCTCCTCCGCTATCAGACTGCTCTGCAGGCGGACGACGTCGTCCACCGCGACCTCGTCGAGGGCTACGAGCTCTTCGGTGGCACGGGCGACGATCGTGATGTTCCGAGCGACCAGCTGGGCCTGGTCACCGACCCGCTGGACGTCCTCGGTCTGGGCGAGCTCGGCGACCGCGACGTTCGCGCTCGACGGCGCGATGCCCTCGATGAAAGAACTGGCCACGGCCTCCGACCTCAGGAGGAACCGGGAGAGGCCTTCGAGGTCGACACCGGACGTCCCCCCGGCCAGTCGCCGGATCGACCGCTCGACCTCGCCGATGCGCCGGGAGAGTGTCGGATCCACGACGAGGGGGCGACCACCGAGCGGGTCCGGCCGGTAGGTGCGGTAGGGGCCGGACCGGCGGTCCCGGCTGGGCAGGCCGGTTTCGCCACCCGCCGTCCAGAACGCGTCCTCGGAGGCGGCCACGCTCGCCAACCTTTCACGTCGACCACGACCGTGCAAGGTTGACCACCCAACCTTCTACGGAAGGCCGTTTCGTGGAAGGTTCAGCCCCTCACAGCCACTCCCGCGCCGCTTCCAGCGCCCAGTAGCTCAGCACGATCTGCGCCCCGCCCCGCCGCAGCGCCAGCAGCGACTCCATCGCCACCCGCTCGCGGTCGATCGCCCCGGCCTGCGCGGCGAACTCGACCATCGCGTACTCCCCCGACACCTGGTAGCTCGCGACGGGCACGTCGGCGACGTCCGCCACGGCGCGCAGCACGTCGAGGTAGGGCAGGCCGGGTTTGACCATGACCATGTCGGCGCCCTCGTCGAGGTCCAGGCGCACCTCGCGCAGGGCCTCGGAGACGTTCGCGGCCGGGTCCTGCTGGTAGGTGCGGCGGTCGCCCGTGAGCTGGGAGTTCACGGCCTCGCGGAACGGGCCGTAAAACCCGCTGGCGTACTTCACGGCGTAGGCGAACAGCGCCGTGTCCTCGTACCCGCCGGAGTCCAGGACGTCGCGCAGCACCCCGATCTGGCCGTCCATCATCCCGCTGGGCCCCAGCACGTGCGCGCCCGCGGCAGCCTGGGCCAGGGCCATCGAGGCGTACCGCTCCAGCGTGGCGTCGTTGTCGACGCGACCGCGGTCGTCCAGGACGCCGCAGTGGCCGTGGTCGGTGAACTCGTCCAGGCACAGGTCGGCCATGACGACGAGGTCGTCCCCCACGGCCTCGCGCACGTCCTTCAGCGCGACGTTGAGGATCCCGTCGGGGTCGTCGGCGCCCGAGCCGGTCGCGTCCAGCCGTTCGGGCACCCCGAACAGCATGATCCCGCCGAGCCCGGCCGCGGCGGCCTCCTTCGCGGTGGCCACGAGCGAGGCGCGGGTGTGCTGGACCACGCCCGGCAGCGTGCGGACGGGCTGGTCCTGCGTCAGCCCCTCGCGCACGAAGACGGGCAGGACCAGGTCCCCCGGGTGCAGGTGCACGTCGGTCACCAGCCGGCGCATCGCCGGGGTGGAGCGCAGACGACGGGGACGGACGGGCAGCTGCACCACGGGGGACCTCTCCAGCGCGCCGGGGCGCGCGATGCTCAGCGCGCCCGGCGGCGCGCGGACGACTTCTTCTGGCTGGGCCGCAGGACGGGTTCGCCCGCCTCCACGGCCCCGGCCCGCAACCCCTGGCCGTACCCGGCCAGCGCCTCCACGAGCGCGTCGGCGCTCGGTTCGGCGGCGAGGACGTCGACCCGCAGGCCGTGCTCCTCGGCGGTCTTGGCCGTGGCCGGGCCGATGCACGCCACGACCGTGGAGGGGTGCGGCTTGCCCGCGATCCCGACGAGGTTGCGCACCGTGGAGCTGGACGTGAACACGACCGCGTCGAACGAGCCCGTCTTGATGGCGTCGCGCACGGGCGCGGCGGGCGGGGCCGCGCGCACGGTCCGGTAGGCCGTGACGTCGTCGACCTCCCAGCCGTGCTCCTGCAACCCCGCCACCAGGGTGTCGGTGGCGATGTCGGCGCGCGGCAGGAACACCCGGTTGATGGGGTCCAGCACGTCGTCGAAGGGCGGCCACGCCTCCAGCAGCCCGGCGGCCGACTGCTCGGTCTCGGGCAGCAGGTCGGGTTCGATCCCCCACTCGCGCAACGCCTCGGCGGTGACCCCGCCGACGGCGGCGACCTTCAGGCCGGAGAACGCGCGGGCGTCGAGGCCGTACTCGGTGAACTTCTCCCGCACCGCGCGCACGGCGTTGACCGAGGTGAACCCGATCCACTCGTAGCGGCCGGTCACCAGGCCCTTGACGGCCTTCTCCATCTGCTGCGGCGTGCGCGGCGGCTCCACCGAGATCGTCGGGACGACCTCGGCGGTGGCGCCGTGCTCGGACAGCCGGGTGGTGATGCCGCCGGCCTGCTCCTTCGTGCGCGGCACCAGGACGCGCCAGCCGAACAGCGGCTTGGTCTCGTACCAGCTGTTCTGCTCGCGCAACGCGACGACGTCGCCGACGACGGCCGTGGTCGGCGAGCCGTCCAGGACCGTCGCGGCCTCCTCCAGCGTGCCGAGGGTGGCCGTGGTGGTCGTCTGCGTCGTCGTCGTGCCGTGGGAGGTCAGGGCCACGGGGGTGGCCGCCGACCGGCCGGCGGCCAGCAGCCCGCGCGCGGCGGTGGCGATGTCGTCCCCGGTGCCGAGGACCACGACCGTGGCGTCGGCGTCGGCGTGCCGGGACCAGTCCAGGGCGCGGCCGGCGGGGTGGACGACGTTGATGCTCGACGTCGACGGCGTGGTCATGGGGACCCCGGCGTAGGCGGGCACGGCGTTGACCGCCGAGACCCCGGGGACGACGTCGAAGCCGACCCCGGACTTGCGGCAGGCCGCGACCTCGTCGACGAGGCCGGTGAAGGTCGAGGGGTCCCCGTCCATGAGCCGCACGACGCGCCCGCCGGCCTTGGCGGCCCGCACGACGAGCTTGGCGCGCGCGGCGCGGGTCAGGGGCTGACCGTCCTCGCCGGAACCGGCGTCGAGCACCTCCACCCCGGTGCGGCCGAAGCGGGCCACGAGGTCCTCGCGGCTGGACTGGTCCAGGACGACGACGTCCGCGGTGCGCAGCAGGTCCACCGCGCGCACGGTGAGCAGCCCGGGGTCGCCCGGGCCGGCCCCGACGAAGGAGACGTGCCCGAGCTCCTTGTCGGCCTTGGCGGCGCGGTCCTTGTCGCCCGTCTTGTCCTTGCGCGCCGTGCCCTTCGACGACGTCCTCTTCGCGCGGGGCTGAGCGGGGACCTCGTCGCGGCTCTTCTTCGCGTCGACCACCTCGGTGAGGACGCTCACCTCGGGGGCCACCGCCACCGCGTCGACCGGCACCTGCTCCGGGTCGGCCACGAGGGGGCTGTTCGTCATCGTGCTCACGAGCCACTCTCCGGATCGGGACGTGGACCGTCGTCCGGACGGTCCTGGGGGTGGTTCTCCGACGAGACCTGCGGTCCGTCGCTGCGGGCTGCGGCGGGCGCACCGGGTCTGGACGCGGGGGGGCTCTCGGGACGGCGGACGGTCCCCGCGGGCCCCGAGAGTCCGTGGGTCAGCAGGTCGCGCGCGACGTCGAAGCCCAACGTACGCGCGGAGGCCTCGTCGGCGACAGTCGCGAACGGGCGGGCGCGGCGCACGAGGGCGCCGTCGGCGGCCTGGACGGCGACGTGCAGGGTCCGGTCGTCGGCGTAGGCCCCGACGGGGGCGGAGCAGCCCGCCTCCAGGGAGGCGAGCACCTGCCGCTCGGCCGCCACGGCCCGGCGCACGGCGGGCACGTCCAGCCGGGCCAGGGCCGCGCGCACCTCCTCGTCCCCGGCGCGGCACTCCACGGCCAGCGCGCCCTGCCCCGGGGCCGGGACGAACGTGGCGGGGGCGAAGAACTCGCTGACCTCCGCCGCGCGGCCGATGCGGGCCAGCCCGGCGGCGGCCAGGACGACGGCGTCGAGCTCGCCGGAGGCGACGTACCCGAGCCGGGTGTCGATGTTGCCGCGGATCGCCACGACCTCCAGGTCCGGGCGCAGGTCCTGCAGCAGCGCCTGCCGGCGGGGCGAACCGGTCCCGACGCGGGCGCCCGCGGGCAGCTCGGCCAGCGTGCGGCCGGCGGCGACGAGCGCGTCGCGCGGGTCCTCGCGCTCGGGGACGGCGGCCAGGGCCAGGCCCTCGGCGGCGGCGGTCGGCAGGTCCTTCAGGGAGTGCACCGCGAGGTCGACCTCCCCGGCGAGCAGCGCGTCGCGCAGCGCCGAGACGAAGACCCCCGTGCCGCCGATCTGGGCCAGGGGCGCCCGGTTGACGTCGCCGTGCGTGGTCACCTCGACCAGCTCGACCTGCGAGCCGTCGCGGCGCAGGGCGTCGGCGACCCAGGAGCTCTGGGTGGTGGCCAGCGCGCTGCGCCGGGTCCCGAGCCGGAGCACCCGCGTCACGACACCCGTCCCACCGCGTCGGCGACGGTCCCCGACAGCGGGGCGTCCCCGGGCAGGGCCCCGCCGCGGGCGTGCTCGGGCCCGACCTCCAGGTCGAACAGCGCGCGCAGGGCCGCGGCGTACCCCACCCCGCCGGGGGACTCGGCGAGCTGCTTGACCCGCACGGTCGGGGTGTGCAGGAGCTTCTCCACGATGCGGTGCACCGCGCGGTCCACCTCGGCGCGGGAGGCGTCGTCGAGGTCGACGCGGCTGGTCAGCCGGCGCATCTCGGCGTCGACGACGTGGCGGGCCTGCGCGCGCAGCGCGACGACGGTCGGGGCCACGTCGGCGGCCCGCAGCGAGGCCGCGTGCGCCGCGACCTCCTCGGCCACGATCGCCCGCACCGAGCGCAGGTCGTCGGCGACGGCGGTACTGGCCAGGTCGGCCCCCAGGGCCTCCAGACCGGCCAGGTGCACCCCGCGCAGCGTCGCCACGTCGGGGGCCACGTCGCGGGGCAGCGCGAGGTCGGCCACGAACAGCGGCCGCTGCGGGCGGTCCAGCAGGGCCGCGGCCACCGTGGCCACGTCCAGGACGTGCCCGACGGCGCCGGTGCAGCTCGCGACGACGTCGGCGGCGGCCACCTCGGCCCGCAGGTCGTCCAGGCCGGTGGCCCGGCCGCCGACGGCCGCGGCCAGGCGCCGGGCGCGGTCGGGGGTGCGGTTGGCCACGACGACGTCCAGGCCGGCGCGGGCGAAGGTCGTCGCCACGAGCGCGCTCATGGCCCCGGCCCCGACGACCAGGGCGCGGCGGCCGGCGAGCGGGCCCCCGACGACCGCGGTGGCGCGGGTCATCGCCGCGTCGACCAGGGAGGCCCCCGCGGCGTCCAGGCGGGTCTCGGAGTGCGCCCGCTTGCCCACGCGCAACGCGTTCTGCAGCAACCGGTCCAGCGTGCCACCGGCCAGGCCGCGCTCGTGCAGGTCGCGCAGCGCCAGCCGGAGCTGACCGAGGATCTGGCTCTCCCCCACGGCCATCGAGTCCAGCCCGCAGGCGACGCGGAACAGGTGCTCGACCCCGGCGTCCTCGTAGTGGACGTAGAGCTGCTCGCCCAGGTCCTCCACGCCCAGGCCGATGCGCCGGCACAGCGCGTCGCCCACGTCGGCGACCCCGCCGTGGAAGCGGGTGACGTCGCAGTACAGCTCGACCCGGTTGCAGGTGGACAGGACGAAGGCCTCGTCGACGTGCGGGGAGGCCGTCAGCGACGCCACGACCTCCTGGGCCGCGCCCGCGTCGACGCTGGCGCGCTCGAGCACGTCCAGCGACGCCGTCCGGTGGGACAGACCCACGACCATGAGGGCCACTCAGACCACCTCTCCGACACGTTCGGTCACGGGGCCCAGGGACGGCACACGCGCGGGGACGTTCCCGCGCACGCCGCGCCGCTGGGCGTGGAAGGCGAGGATCTGCAGCTCCGAGGCCAGGTCCACCTTGCGCACGTCGACGCCGTCGGGCACGCGCAGCACGGCCGGGGCGAAGTTCAGCACGCTGCGCACCCCGGCGGCCACGAGCCGGTCGCAGACGTCCTGGGCGTGCTCGGCGGGCACGGCGAGCACCCCGATGGTCTCCCCCGGGTGCACGACCCGGTCCAGCTCGGACAGCGGGCGGACGCGCACCCCGCCCACGACCTCCCCGACGACCTGGGGGCCGTCGTCGAACAGGCCCACGACCCGGAAGCCGCGGTCGGCGAAGCCGCCGTAGCCGGCCAGGGCGTGACCGAGGTTGCCGATGCCGACGATGACGACGTTCCAGGGGGTCGCCTGCCCGAGGCGGTCGGCGATCTGCCGGTGCAGACCGGTGACGTCGTACCCGACGCCGCGGGTGCCGTAGCTGCCCAGGTGCGAGAGGTCCTTGCGCAGCTTGGCCGACCCGACGCCCACGGCCTCGGCCAGCGCCTCGGAGGAGACCGTCCGCAGACCGGCCTCGGCCAGGACCGACAGGGCCCTCAGGTACTGGGGCAGCCGCGCCACGGTCGCCTCGGGGACGTCGACCGTCCCCACGTCGTCCTCGTCCACAGCGGTCAGACCGGCACCCTCGTACGCGTCGCTCGGGTCTGGGGGAACCCCCGGACCCCTGGTCGTGCGCCAGCAGCCTAGGCTCTTGTGAAGCCATGCACAAAGTCGTGCAGGGCCCGCGTGACGAGCACCACGCCGTCCGTGACCTGTGGTTTCACAGGAAGGGGAGCCTCACCTCACCTGCGGTTCGGTGGCGGTCAGCGCCCCCGCCGCCACCACCGCCGGCCCGCCAGCGCCTGCCGCAACCGGTCGGCGTCCAGGTGCCCGAAGTCCCGCTCGGCGCCGTCGACGAGCACGACCGGGACCTTGTCGGTGAACCGCCGCGACAGCTCGGCGTCGGCGTCGACGTCGACCTCGGCCCAGGCCACCCCGGCCGACTCGGCCACCGCGCGCACGACCTCCCGGCCCTCCTCGCACAGGTGGCACCCGGCGCGGGAGACGAGCACGACGCGGGCGTCCGCCGCACGTGATCGCTGTCCGTGGACCATTCGTCACCCTCCTTGTCGGTGGCGCGTCCTACGATGCCGCAGTGCACCGCGACGACGCCTCCCGCCCCACCCCCGTGGCCGGACCGGACGGCACCCTGGGCGGACCCCCGCGCGAACCGGCGTGGGACGCGGCCTTCTTCGACCTGGACAACACGATGGTCCGCGGCGCCTCCCTGTTCTACTTCGCCCGCGGCCTGGCCGCCCGGGGCTTCTTCTCCCGCCGCGAGCTGCAGCGCTTCGGTCGCCGCGCCCTGCACTTCGCCCTGCGCGGGGAGAACCTCGGGCACCTGGTCGAGGTCCGGGAACTGGCGCTGGCCTTCGTCGCCGGGCACACCACCGCCGAGATCCGCCAGATCGGCGAGGAGGTCTACGACGAGCACGTCGAGGCCAAGGTGCGGGCCGGCACCCGCGCGCTGGCCCGCCGGCACCTGGACGCCGGGGCCCCCGTCTGGCTCGTCACCGCGGCCCCCGTCGAGCTCGCCGACGTCATCGCCCGCCGCCTGGGCCTGACCGGTGCGCTCGGCACCGTCGCGGAGTCCGTCGACGGCACCTACACCGGCCGCCTCACCGGCGAGCCGCTGCACGGGCAGGCCAAGGCCGACGCCGTGCGCGCCCTGGCCGGGGACCGCGGGTTCGACCTGAGCCGCTGCGCGGCCTACTCCGACTCCGCCAACGACCTGCCCCTGCTCGGCCTGGTCGGCTCCCCCAGCGCCGTCAACCCCGACCGCGCGCTGCGCCGGCACGCCCTGGCCCACGGGTGGCCCGTCCACGAGTTCCGCTCCTGGCAGCACGTCGCCCGCTGGAGCGTGCGGGCCGGGGGCGTGGCCGCCGGCGCCGTCGTGGTCGCCGGGCTGCTGCGCCGCCGGTGACCCCCGCGGGCGCGGCTCGGGTGTGAGCCGGGCGTGACGCAGATCACGCCACAGAACGCTCAGGTCGCGCCCACCCCGGCGTCGAGACAGCGGTGTGCGCGCCCTCACCGCCTCCGCCGGACCCGCGCTCGGGGCGGCCGCCGCCGTCACCGCCGTCCTCGCCGGCGCCGCCACCGCGGTGACCACGCTCGACACCCCCCGCGCCGCCGCGGCCACGGCGCTGTGCGACCAGTACGCCAAGGCGACGACGGCGGACGGGCAGTACCGCATCCAGAACAACCGCTGGGGCACCTCGGCCCAGCAGTGCATCGAGCCCACCGCGACGGGGTTCCGCCTCACCCGCGCCGACGGCGCCGTGCCCACCGACGGCGCCCCCGAGAGCTACCCCTCGATCTACTGGGGCTGCCACCACGCCGACTGCACGCCGGGCTTCACCCCCGTGCAGGCGTCCGGCAGCACCTTCCGCTCCGTCCGCGCCAGCGTCGACACGACCTACCCCGCAGCGGGTTCGGCGACGGGTGAGTGGAACGCCGCCTACGACCTGTGGTTCGACCCGACCCCGCGCACCGACGGCCAGAACACCGGCGCCGAGGTCATGGTGTGGCTGAACCACGCCGGCCGGCCCCAGCCCATCGGCCGCGAGGTCGCCACCGTGGCGCTCGCGGGCGCGACCTGGGACGTCTGGTTCGGCACCACCGGGTGGAACGTCGTCTCCTACGTGCGGACCACCCCGACCTCCTCGCTCGACCTGCCCGTCAGCACCTTCTTCGACGACGCCCTGGCCCGCGGCTGGGTCCAGCGCTCCTGGTACCTCACGAGCGTCCAGGCCGGGTTCGAGCCGTGGACCGGCGGGGCCGGCCTGGCGGTGACCTCGTTCTCCGCGGGCACCGGCCCGGCGGCCACCCCCGCACCCGACCCGAGCCCCACCACGACGGCCCGCCCCGCGCCGACGGTGACCCGCGCGGTGCGCCCGACGTCGGGCCGCCCGATCTGCTCGGCCACGCCGCGCACCGACTCCGCCGGGGGCACCGGCGCCGTGCAGACCGTGACGGTCACCAACGGCGCCCGGGCCCGCACCGGCTGGACGACGGTGGCGACGCTGCCCGCGGGGCAGACGGTGACCAATCTGTGGAACGGCACCTGGACGCAGTCCGGGCGGACGCTGACGGTGCGGAACGCCTCCTACGACGGCTCCCTCGCCGCGGGCGCGACCACGACGTTCGGCTACCAGCTCGCCGCCACCGGCAGCACCGCCACCCCGGCCACGATCACCTGCTCCTGACCCTCGCCCGGCCGGACGGCTCACCTCGTCCCCGGTCGCGGGGAGCGGCAGCACCGCACCACCGACGGCCCGCACCGTGCGAACGAGCCGGGGCCGGGAGGGGCAGGCACCGTGGTGCGGGAACCAGGCCCGGGTCCCGTTCCGCGACGTCGAGACCGGGGTGCGGGCCTGTTCCTGAGATGGAGGCGTGTCCCGCACGAGCACCTCCGCGCCGCTTCCTGCCGGCGCCAGGACCGGGCGTGCCCCCGCCCCCCGCGGTGTGCGCCTGGCGTTGGCGGTAGCGGTGCTGGCCGGCGTCGCGGCCTGCACCTCAGACCAGGAGGCCGGCGTGCCGGACAATCGTGTCGATGAGGCAGTGGGTCTGGCCACGTCAGCGGCGACCGCCGCACGCGCTGCGGCGGGTGCTGCGGGGGAAACACCCGCAGTCCTGGGGACCGTCGGTGGGCAGGCCGTCGTCGGTCAGGGCGCTTCGGTCCCGCTGACCGCGAACTCGACCGTGCGCGCTTTCGCCGTGTGCGTCGGCGGCGGCGACGTGGACCTGGACCTGGCCGGTACCGCCCGGACGTTGACGTGCGACGGGCAGGTGCAGGAAGTGCCGGAGCTCCCCGTCCCGGGCACCGGAGACTCGAAGGTCGAGCCCAGCCGCGTCGACGGCTCCGCTTCGGCGTGGGCCGTGGCCTTCGCACCCGCCTGAGTGCGGGCTCAGCCCGGGACTCCACCCGCGGCAGCGCCTGCCGGCGGATGCGGTCACCACACCCGCTGGGTACTTCGCGCCCGACGACCCACCGGGTGCTCCACCCCTCACCGCGCACCCCGGGAGGACATCGCTGGACGACGGGGAGCCGGTGCCGCGGCTCCTCGTCGCGGGCGCACTACCGCGGCCGTGTTCCCCGCCGGCCTGGTGCGGGTCCAGGACGGCCAGGGCTTGCACGTCACGCCGCCCCGTCCAGCGCCGCACCCTGAGCTCGGTCGGCAGAAGGCCCACGACAGCACGAAGGGCGGCTCCCCCGCGGGGGAGCCGCCCTTCAGCGCATCACTTCTTGTTGCGACGCTGGTGACGCGTGCGGCGGAGCAGCTTGCGGTGCTTCTTCTTCGCCATGCGCTTGCGACGCTTCTTGATGACAGAGCCCAAGGGGTCCTCGCTCACTCGATACGACTGGTTGCGTGCCGGCGCCCCGGCGGACCGGCACGCTGACGTGCCGCTCAGCGAGCGGCAGACCGTCGTCGAGTCTACCCGCCCGTACGCGCCCGACGTGCCGGGCGGTGCGGGGCGGCCGGCTCAGGCGGTGTCGATGAACGACTGCCGCAGGTACTCGTGGACGGCGGCCTCGGGCACGCGGAAGGAGCGGCCGACGCGCACGGCGGGCAGCTCCCCGTTGTGCACCAGGCGGTACACCGTCATCTTCGACACGCGCATCATCGATGCGACCTCGGCCACGGTCAGGAACCGGACCTCGGACAGCGGGCGATCCTCAGGCATCCCCACAGCACCCTTCAGTTCGCGCGCCGTTTGCGCACCGTCCCCCGCGGACGGCCCGGTGGGGGCGCGTTTCGAGTCCACTGTAGGGGCAGGTGTGACGCGCGTGGAAGGTCTACGTGGCTACGGAGTCACACAGAGTGACTTAAACAGCCTGTGACCAGCACTGACGCTCGGTAAAAACTTCCTGGGAGATCAGTCGAAGTCCGGGTCGAGCCCGTGCAGGGGGAACGCGGCCCGCCGCGTGGCCAGGATCGCGCGGTCCACGGCGTCGTCCGGGTCGTAGCCGGACTCCCAGCCCGTGAAGGTGGCGGGCTCACCGTCCGTCATCGTCTCGGGGGTCTGCCGGTCCAGGGTCGCCTCCACGTGCGCCCGCCACGACGCCGGCAGCGGGGTCGCCGGGTCCAGGGGCTGCTGGGACGCCTCGGCGACCAGGTGGGCCCAGGTCCGCGGCACCACGTCGACGACCTCGTACCCCCCGCCACCGAGGGCGAGCCACCGGCCCTGCGACGCCTCGTGGGCGAGGGCGTGCATCGCCGCCGAGGCCACCCGCTGGGCGTCGACGGAGACCGTCAGGTGCCCCAGCGGGTCCAGGGCGTGGGTGTCGCACCCGTGCTGGGTCACCAGCACGTCGGGGGCGAAGGACCGCACGAGCTGCGGGACCACCGCGTGCACCGCCCGCAACCAGCCCGCGTCCCCCGTGCCCGCCGGCAGGGCGAGGTTGACCGCGCTGCCGTGGGCGTGCGGGCCGCCGAGCTCGTCGGCGAAGCCGGTCCCCGGGAAGAGCGTCGTGCCCGACTCGTGCACGCTGACCGTCAGCACGCGGGGGTCGTCCCAGAACACGGCCTCGGTGCCGTCGCCGTGGTGGCAGTCCAGGTCGACGTAGGCGATGCGCCCGGCACCCTCGCGCAGCATGGCCACGATGGCCGCCGCGGCGTCGTTGTAGACGCAGAACCCGCTGGCGCAGCCCGGTTTGGCGTGGTGCATGCCCCCGCAGAAGTTCACCCCGTGCAGCGTCCGGCCCGCGACGAGGGCGCGGCCGAGGTCGACGGAGCCGCCCACGATCCGGGCCGCGGCCTCGTGCATCCCCGGGAAGGCCGGGTCGTCCTCGGTGCCCAGGCCGAAGACCTCCTGGGCCTGGCGCGGGTCGGCCGAGGCGGCCTTCACCGCCTCGACGTAGGCGTGGTCGTGCACGGTGCGCAGCAGCTCGTCGTCGGCGGGTTCGGCCCCCACGACGGTGACCCCGGGCCGGTCGAACAGGCCCAGGTCGGCGCACAGGCGCGCGGTCAGGTCCAGCCGGACGGGGGCCATCGGGTGCCACCGGCCGAAGTCGTAGCGCGTGAACGCCTCGTCCCAGACGACGCGCACCTCGTCCCGGCCCGCCGCACCCGTCCCGTCGGCCACGGCTCAGCCCCCCGACAGCTGCTGGGAGCGGGCCGCGGCGGCCTCCACCGCGGAGATCAGCGCCGCCCGGACGCCGGAGTCGTCGAGCTGGCGCAGCGCGGCGGCCGTCGTGCCCGCCGGGGACGTCACCTGCTCGCGCAGGACGGTCGGGTGCTGGCCGGTCTCGCGCAGCATCGCCCCGGCCCCCACCACCGTCTGGACCACGAGCTCGGTGGCCGTGGCGCGCGGCAGGCCCAGCAGGACCCCCGCCTCGACCATCGCCTCCACCACGTAGAAGACGTAGGCCGGCCCGGACCCGGACAGCGCGGTGACGGCGTCCAGGTGCTTCTCGGCCAGCACGACCGTGCGCCCGCACGAGCGCAGCAGGTCCTCGGCCTCGGCCAGCTGCGCGTCGGCGCACGAGGACCCGGCCGCGAGCGCCGCCATCCCCTCGTCGACGAGGGAGGGCGTGTTCGGCATGACCCGCACGACGGACGTCCCCGCCGGCAGCCGGGCCTCGATGGCCGCGGTGGTGACCCCGGCGGCCAGGGAGACGACGAGCGCGTCGGCGTCCAGGTGCGGGGCCAGGGAATCCAGCAGCGCGGGCAGGTCCTGCGGTTTGACGGCCAGCAGCACCGTCCGCGCCCCGCGCACGGCGGTGACCTCGCCCGTCACGCGGACGCCGAAGCGCTCGTGCAGCTCCCGGCCGCGACCGGCCCGGCGGTCCACGACGAGGACGTCGTCGGCGGACCGTCCCGCGCGCAGCAGACCCCCCAGCAGGGTCTGGCCCATCACCCCCGCACCGACCAGCGCCAGCTTCACGCGCGTCCCCCTCCGTCCACCCGGGTCCTCATCCCGTCACCTCCGGGGTCCGCGCGAGGTGCTCGCGCGCGAAGGCCAGCGTGCGGGCCAGGGACTCCTCCCGGGCCGCGCGGCCCCGGGCCCGGCGCGTGTTGACCTCGGCGACGACGGTCCCGCCGAACCCGGTGCGGGCCAGCTCGGCGAGGGCCGCGGCCACGGGCTGGGTGCCGTCGCCGGGCACGAGGTGCTCGTCCTTGGCCGAGCCGGTGCCGTCGCACAGGTGCACGTGGGCCAGGCGGGCGCCGAAGGCGCGCGTCAGCTCCAGGCAGTCCTGCTCCGACGTCGCGGCGTGGGAGTAGTCCAGCGTCAGGTTCCGGTAGCCGAGGTCGGTCGGGTCCCAGCCGGGGGCGTAGGCGACGAGCTCACGGCCGCGGGCGCGCCAGGGGAACATGTTCTCCACGGCCATCGTCACGCCCGTGCGCACCTCGAGCGCCTCGATCCCGGCGACGAACCCGCTCGCGTACTCGCGCTGCCAGCGGAACGGCGGGTGCACGACGACGGTGGAGGCGCCCAGCGCGGCGGCCAGCTCGGCGGAGCGTTCGAGCTTGCCCCACGGGTCCCCCCGGCCCCACGTGCGCTGCGTGAGCAGCAGCGTGGGGGCGTGCACGGACAGCACGGGCACCCCGAAGTGCTCCACGAGGCGGCCCAGGGCGGCCGCGTCCTGGCTGACGGGGTCGGTCCAGACGAGGACCTCGACGCCGTCGTAGCCCAGGCGCGCGGCGATCTCGAAGGCGGCCGTCGTCGACTCCGGGTAGGAGCACGTCGTCGACAGCCCCACCCGGACCTGGCTGCCGGGCAGGTTCCCGGGGGGCGTCGCTTCCACGGCGCCCACGCTAGTTCCCCGCGCCGACGACGCCGTGCCCGCCGTCCACGGCCCCGGCGGTGATGGCGTCCAGGCGGCGCAGGATGACGCCCTCGCGCAGCGCCCAGGGGCAGACCAGCGCCTCCTCCACGCCCAGCAGCTCGAAGGCGGCCTCGGCCACGAGGGCCCCGGCCAGGACCTGCGGGGCGCGCTCGGCGCTGACGCCGGGCAGCTCGGCGCGCTGGCGGGCGCTCATGGCGACCAGCTTCGGCACCCAGGGGGCGAGGTCGTCGCGGCGCAGGACGCGGCGCACCGCCGGCCCCTCCGCGGCGGGGGCCGCGCCGGTGAGCCGGGCCAGGCTGCGGAAGGTCTTCGACGTCACGACGACGTGGTCGGGGGTGCCGGCGCGGGCCACGTCGCGCACCCGGGAGGCGACCTGCTGGCGCACCCAGCGGCGCACGTCGCGCACGGCCTCCGGTGCGGGCGGGTCCCCGGCGAGCCGGTCGCGGGTGAGGCGGCCGGCGCCCAGCGGCAGGGAGAAGGAGACGTCCGGCGCCTCGTCCAGGCCGGCGGCGACCTCCAGGGAGCCCCCGCCGATGTCGAGCACGAGCAGCCGGCCCGCCGACCAGCCGAACCAGCGGCGCACGGCGAGGAACGTCAGGTCGGCCTCGGCGGTGCCGGGCAGCACCTGCAACCGGACGCCGGTGGTGCGCTCGACGTGGTCCAGGACGTCCTCGCCGTTGACGGCCTCGCGCACGGCCGAGGTGGCGAACGCGAGCATCTCGGTGACCCCGGCGTCCTCGGCGGCGGCGGCCGCGGCGGCGACGGCGTCGGTGAGCGCCTCGATGCCCGCGTCGTCGATGGCGCCGTCGAGGGTCAGGTGCTCGGCCAGCCGCAGCAGGCGCCGGGTGGAGTTCGCCGGCAGGGGGTGGGCCCCGGGGTGGGCGTCGACGATCAGCAGGTGGACGGTGTTGCTGCCCACGTCCAGGACACCCAAGCGCACGCCGGAACCCTAGTGGACGACGGCGGGTGCCCCGCGCGGCCGGCGGGCGCGCCTACGCTGCTGCGGTGAGCGTGGAGACCCCGTTGGACACCGCCCGGTTGTGGCTGGAGTTCCCCGACCCCCAGGACGTGACGGACGGGAACGACCCCGAGGACCAGCCCGGGACGGTCTACCGGGTCGACCTGACCTGGCTCACGAGCGACTACACGTGCATCTTCGGCGACGGCTGCCCCGGGATCTACGCCGACCGCCCCGACGTCGGGTGCTGCGCGCTGGGGGCCCACTTCACGGAGGAGGCCGACGAGGAGCGCGTCGCGGGGGTCGTCCGGCGGCTGACGCCGGAGGTCTGGCAGTTCCACGACGAGGCCCGCGCCGGCGGCTGGACGGAGGTCGAGGACGGCGAGCGCAAGACGCGCGTGCACGAGGGCGGCTGCATCCTGGCCAACCGGCCGGGTTTCCCCGCCGGCGCCGGCTGCGCGCTGCACCTGCAGGCCCTGCGCGACGGCGTCGACCCCCTGACCTACAAACCCGACGTGTGCTGGCAGCTCCCCCTGAAGCGCTCCTACCGGACGGTCACGCGCGGGGACGGGTCCACGTACCTGGAGGTGAGCATCGCCGAGTACGACCGCCGCGGCTGGGGCGAGGGCGGGCACGACCTGGACTGGTACTGCACCGGCAACCCCGCCGCCCACGTCGCCGAGCGGCCGGTGTTCCGCAGCTGCGAGAACGAGTTGCGCGAGATGATCGGGGACGCGCCCTACGAGGAGCTGGCCCGGCACTGCGAGGCGCTCGTGGCGCGGACGCGGTCGGGCTCGGCGCACCGGCGGCTGCTGCCGCTGACGGTCCACCCCGCCGACCGGCGCCGGTGACGAGCGGGTGAGCGGCGTCGTCCCCAGCCCGAACATCTGGGACTCCCCCGACGTCTACGAGCTGGAGAACCTCGCCGTGGACCGCGGCGGGCTCATCGAGGCGACCATGCGGGAGATCCACGACTGGTCCGGGCTCGACGTCCTCGACGTCGGGTGCGGCGCCGGGTTCCACCTGCCCCGGTTCGCGGCGAGCGCCCGCTCGGTGACCGGCGTCGAACCGCACCCGCCCCTCGTGCGGCGGGCCCGGGACCGGGTGGCGGGGGTCCCGGGAACCCGTGTGCTGCAGGGCGAAGCGGGGTCGTTGCCGCTGCCGGGGGCGAGCGTCGACGTGGTCCACGCCCGCTGGGCGTACTTCTTCGGCCCCGGCTGCGAACCCGGGCTGGCCGAGCTCGACCGCGTCGTGCGCCGGGGCGGGACGGCGTTCGTCGTGGACAACGACGCCACCCGCTCGACGGTCGGCCGGTGGTTCGCGACGTCCCTGCCGTCCTACGACCCCGTGGCCGTCGACCGGTTCTTCGCCCGCCGCGGCTGGGCCGCCGAACGGCTCGACGTGGCGTGGGAGTTCGACTCCCGCGCCGACCTCGAGGCCGTCGTCCGCATCGAGTTCGCCCCCCGGCTGGCCGAGGCGTTCCTCGCCGGCCACCCCGGCACCCGGGTCGACTACGCCGTCGTGCTGCGCCACAAGGGGTTCTGAGGCCCCTCCCGGCCCGGCCGCCGGGCCAGGTGCTCACGGGCCTGCTGCTCCGGCAGCGGCCTGGCGAAGTGGTAGCCCTGACCCCACGTGCACCCGGCCCGGGCGACCAGCCGGGCCACCTGGTCGGTCTCGATGCCCTCGGCGACCGTCGTCAGCCCCAGCCCGGAGGCGAGCGCGGCGATCCCGGACAGCACCGCGACGCCCTGGTCGTCGGCGACGTCGTCGAGGAACGACTTGTCGATCTTGAGCTTGTCGACGGGCAGCCGGCGCAGGTACGACAGCGAGGAGTAGCCGGTGCCGAAGTCGTCCAGGGCCGTCTGCACCCCCAGCGAGCGCAGGCGCAGCAGCGTCTCGCGCGCGGCGGACAGGTCCGCGACGGCGGCGCTCTCGGTCACCTCCAGGCACAGCACGGCCGGGTCGACCGCGTGCCGGGCCAGGGCGTCGGCGACGAACCCGTCCAGACCGGGCTGCAGCAGCTGGTGGGCCGAGAGGTTGACGCTGACGAGCACCCCGCCCCCGGCGGCGGCGCGGAACCCGGCGGCGGCCCCCAGGGCCTCGTCGAGCACGAAGGCCCCCAGCTCCAGGATCGTCCCGGACTCCTCGGCGACGGGGACGAAGACGGCCGGGGAGACCGTCCCGCGGCGCGGGTGCTCCCAGCGCACGAGCGCCTCCACCCCCACCGTCGACCCCGCGGCGAGGTCGACGAGCGGCTGGTAGACGACGCGCAACTGCCCCTGGCCGACGGCCTGGCGCAGGTCCGCGGCGAGCTCGGCGCGCTCGTGCCGGGCGTCGAGCAGGCTGCGGGAGAAGGGGACCGCGCGGTCCCCACCGGCGGCCTTGGCCGCGGTCAGGGCCACGTCGGCGTGCCCGAACAGCTCCCGGACCCGGTCGTGGCCGTCCGGGTCCGCCGGGGCCGGGCGGTCCGGCCCGCCGGCGGGACCGGCCAGCGCCGTGCCGACCCCGGCGGTGACGACGACGGAGCGCCCGCCGACGGCGACCGGTTCGCGCACCGCGCGCACGCACCGCTCCCCGAGGACGGCGACGGCCTGCCCGACGACCCGTTCGGTGCCCGTGACGAGCAGGGCGAACTCGTCCCCGTCGAGGCGGGCGACGACCGCGTCCCCGCCGGCCACCCGCGTGAGCCGTTCGGCGGTGCGGCGCACGACGTCGTCACCGGCGGAGTGGCCCAGGCGGTCGTTGACGGCCCGGAGCCCGTCGAGGCCGATGAGCACCAGACCGCAGGTCGCCCCGGCCGCCCGGGCGGTGGCGAGGGCCTCGAACAGGCTGCGGCGGTTGGGCAGACCGGTGAGCCGGTCGTGGTCGGCCACGAAGCGCAACGCCTCCAAGGCGTGCTTCTCCTCGGTGGTGTCGACGCAGTTCCAGATGACGCCGGCGACGCTGCGCTCGTGGCGGGCGTCGCTGAACCGCACCCGGACCCAGCGCACCTCCCCCGTCCGCAGCACGAGGTAGCGGTGCTCGGAGTCCACCGGCGCGGCCCCCGGCAGGCAGGCCCGCCGCAGGGCCTCGCGGGCGCGGTCGCGGTCGTCGGGGTGGATCCAGTCGAAGGCGTCCATCCCCAGCAGGGCCCACCGGTCGAGGTTCCAGCGGCGGCTGAAGGAGGGGCTGAGGAACCGGACGGTGCCCTCGGGGCTGGTGACGAGCACCTCGTCGGCCGCCTGCCGGGCCAGGGCCTCGTACCGGGGGGAGACGACGGGCACCCCCAGCCCGCGCAGCCGGCGGCCGATACCGGACAGGTGACGGGGGTTCACGAGGCGACCCCCGCGGCCGGGGCGCCGGCGCCGTGCACGACGACGGTGTCGCGGCCGGCGTCCTTGGCCGCGTAGACGGCCCGGTCGGCGTCGGCCAGGGCCCGTTCCCAGGGCCCGCGGGCCGCGCCGACGCTCACGGTCACGACCCCGCCGCGGGGGTGGGGCAGCGCCAGGTCGCGCACCGCCGCGCGCACCCGTCCACCGGCCACGTGCAGGTCCCCCTCCCCCGGGTCCTCCCCGGCACCGACACCGACACCGACCTCGTCACGGTCACCGTCCTCCGCTCCGGCCCCCACGTCGAGCACCACGACGAACTCCTCCCCGCCGAAGCGGGCCACGACGTCGGTGGGCCGGCACGCCGCGGCGAGGGCGTCGGCCACCAGCCTCAGGGACCGGTCCCCCTCCAGGTGGCCGAACCGGTCGTTCAGCTCCTTGAAGTGGTCCACGTCGACGAGCAGGACGCCCGCCCGGCCCGCGGCGCGCGGGTGGGCCGTGACGCGCTCGAGCAGCCCGCGCCGGTTGAGCAGCCCCGTCAGCTCGTCGCGGACGGCGGCCCGGGCCAGGGCGGCGATGAGCTCCTCGCGCTCGGCGGCCAGCCGGCGCTCGCGGCGCTCGGTGAGGAACCGGGCCCGTTCGCTCTCCTCCACGGTGCCGGCCAGGACGAGGCCGAACAGGCCGCTGACGGCGACCGCCAGGAGCGCGGCGAGCTGCAGGGCGAGCGGGTCGGTCCCCACGTACCACTGCCCCCAGGCGACGGCGGCGACCATCGCCAGCAGCGTCCCGCCGGCCCCCCGCACGTCGTTGCGCAGCAGGGTGCCGAAGAAGACGACGACGACGAAGACGCCCCCGAAGTAGGCCCCCTCCAGGGCGCCGGGGGCGCTGCGCTGGAGGACGGCGACGACCACGACGACCAGCACGGCGGCCCCGGCGACCAGCGGGGCGTCGAGGCGGGTGCCGGGGTGGGCGGCGATCCGCCGCGTGCGCAGCCACAGCCCCGCGGCCACGACGGGGGTCACCAGCCCCAGGCGCAGGCCCAGGGACAGCCCGAGGACCTGCGGGGCGAGGACGAGGTCGATGAGGACGTACAGGTCGAAGAAGACGAGACCGAGCACGGCCGTGGGCAGGAACCACCGCGAGCGCGCCGCGTTGCGGACCACCTGGAACTCCCGCTCCAGCGGCGCCTCGAACCGCCGCGGCAGCAGGCTGCCTCCTCGGCGCGGTCCTCTCACCGTGGAGGTGTCGGCGGCCCGCGGCGGCCTCCGGAGCCGGCTCACCCGCCCGGCCCAACGGGGCCGGGGCGACCCGTTCGGCACCTGGGTCGCCGTGCAGGGCCCCGAGCGTGGATGATGGAGGCATGAGCGCGCACGCCACCCCGCCGGTCCAGCACGAGGAGCAGCGGGCCCTCAACCCCGTCAAGTGGCCCAAGCCCAACGCCGGCACCGTCGCCGCCCTGGCGATCTGGGTCGTCGGGCTGTTCCTGTCCGGCGTGGTCCCGCTGCTGCTGCTGGGGTCGGACCCCTACGAGGCGGCCCCCGGTGGCCGGATCGCCGTCGGCCTCAGCTTCACCCTCGTCGGTGCGCTCGTCATGGTCTTCTCCGCCTACCTGCTGTACCGCAAGAGCGGCAGCATCGGCGCCGCGATCCTCGCCTTCGTGCCCAGCTTCGTCATGGCCACGCTCGGCATCCTCATGACGACCATGAAGGTCCTCTACGGCACCTGACCGGCACGGCGCCCGACCGACGGCCCCCCGCTCCGCCACGACCCCCGCACCGGCACCGGTGCGGGGGTCGTGTCGTACCCGGCCCCTACGGTGCAGGACGTGCCCGCCAAGAGCTCCGCCCGCCCGTCCGCGAAGTCCCGCCCCGCCTACAAGTGCGCCGAGTGCGGCTGGACGACGGCCAAGTGGGTCGGCCGCTGCGGGGAGTGCCAGGCGTGGGGCACGGTCGAGGAGGTCGGCACCGCGCCGGTCCGCACCACCGTGGCCGCCCCCGTGCGCGAAGCCGCCCGCCCCATCGCCGACGTCGACGTCGAGGCCGCCCGCGCGACCCCGACGGGGGTGGACGAGTTCGACCGCGTCCTGGGCGGTGGCCTGGTGCCCGGGGCGGTCGTGCTCATGGCGGGCGAGCCGGGCGTGGGCAAGTCGACGCTGCTGCTCGACGCGGCCTCGCGCGCCGCGGCCACGGGCCGCACGGTGCTCTACGTCACGGCCGAGGAGTCCGCGGCCCAGGTGCGGCTGCGGGCCGAGCGGATCGGGGCGCTGCGGCCGCGGCTGCTGCTGGCCTCGGAGACGGACCTGGCGACGGTGCTCGGCCACGTGGAACGGTCCGACCCGGACCTGCTCATCGTCGACTCGGTGCAGACCGTCGCCTCCGCCGAGGTCGAGGGGGCCGCCGGCGGGGTCTCGCAGGTCCGCGAGGTCGCCGGCGCCCTCATCGGGGTGGCCAAGCGCCGGGCCCTGGCCACCCTGCTGGTCGGGCACGTGACCAAGGACGGCTCGATCGCCGGCCCGCGCACCCTGGAGCACCTCGTCGACGTCGTCTGCCAGTTCGAGGGCGAACGGCACTCCCGGCTGCGGCTGCTGCGGGCGGTGAAGAACCGGTACGGCCCCACCGACGAGGTCGGCTGCTTCGACCTGGGCGAGGACGGCATCGTCGGCCTGCCCGACCCCTCCGGCCTGTTCGTCTCCGGGACACCGGAACCGGTCGCGGGCACGTGCATCACCGTGACGCTGGAGGGCCGCCGGCCCCTGCTGGCCGAGCTGCAGTCGCTGGTCTCGACCGACACGGCGCCCGGCAACGCCCGGCGCGTCACGAGCGGTCTGGACTCCAGCCGGATGGCGATGGTCCTGGCGGTGGTCCAGCGGCGCCTGGGCGTGGCCCTGGGCAACCGGGACACGTTCGTCGCCACGGTCGGCGGGGTGAAGCTGACCGAGCCGTCGGTGGACCTGGCCGTGGCCCTCGCCGTGGCCAGCGCCGCGAAGGACCGGCCGATCCCCGCGGGCACCATCGCGGTCGGCGAGGTGGGGCTGGCCGGGGAGGTGCGCCGGGTGACCGGGGTCCCCCGCCGGCTCAGCGAGGCCGCGCGGCTGGGGTTCACCACCGCGATCGTCCCGAAGGGGTCGCTGGGGGACGGAGCGGCACCGGCCGGGTTGCGGGTGCACGAGGTCGAGACGCTGTTCGACGCGTGCGCCGCCGCCCGACTCGTGTCGTCGTGAAACCGTCCGCCGCGGGTCGCCCCCCGATCGGCCCAGTGCACCGCTAGACTCCGCGCAGGTTCGTGGTCGTGACGTGCGAGGTTCGGAGGTGGCCGGTGGTGGACCGCACCCCCGAGGAGGTCCTCCGGGCGACGCTGGCGACGGTGGCCCCGGGGACGGAGCTGCGCGACGGTCTGGAACGCATCCTGCGCGGCCGCACCGGTGCCCTCATCGTCCTCGGGTTCGACCGGGTCGTGGACTCCCTGTCCACCGGGGGTTTCGCCCTCGACGTGGAGTTCTCCGCGACGCGCCTGCGGGAACTGGCCAAGATGGACGGCGCGATCGTCCTGGACCGCGACGTCTCGCGCATCGTGCGGGCCGCCGTGCAACTGGTCCCCGACTCCTCGATCGAGACCAGCGAGTCCGGGACCCGCCACCGCACCGCCGAGCGCGTCGCCAAGCAGACCGGTTTCCCCGTCATCTCGGTCTCGCAGTCCATGCGGATCGTGGCCGTCTACACCGGCAACCGCCGCTACGTGCTCGAGGGGTCCGACGCGATCCTCGGCCGGGCGAACCAGGCCCTGCAGACGCTGGAGCGCTACCGCGCCCGGCTCGACGAGGTGACGGGCACGCTGTCCGCCCTCGAGATCGAGGACCTGGTGACGGTCCGGGACGTCTGCTCGGTCGTGCAGCGCATCGAGATGGTCTCCCGCATCGCCGACGAGATCTCCGGCTACGTCGTCGAACTCGGCGTCGACGGCCGGCTGCTGTCCCTGCAGCTCGACGAACTCGTCGGGGGCGTCGGGCCCGACCGCGAACTCGTCGTCCGCGACTACCTGGAGGCCTCCCGCCACGAGGGCCCGCCCGACGTCGTGCTGGAGGCGCTCGCGGGCCTGCACTCGGCCGACCTCGTGGACCTGGCCTCGGTGGCGCGGGTCCTGGGTTTCTCCGTCGGCGGGGACTCCCTGGACTCGGCGGTCTCCCCGAAGGGTTTCCGCCTGCTCAACCGCGTCCCGCGCCTGCCCGGGGCCATCGTCGAACGCCTCGTGGACCAGTTCGGGGACCTGCAGAAGCTGCTGGCCGCCAGCATCGACGACCTCATGACCGTCGACGGCGTCGGCGAGCAGCGTGCCCGCGCGGTGCGCGAGGGGTTGTCGCGGCTGGCCGAGAGCTCGATCCTCGAACGCTACGTCTGACCCGCGTCTGACCCGCGTCTGACCCGGCCCGCGCCGCGGCGCCTCAGCCGGTGAGGGCGACGGTCACGGGTGCGGCGTCCACGCCGTCCCAGGAACCGGCGACCGTGTAGGTCCCCGGCTCCACGGCCGCCTGCCCGGTCGGGCACCCGGCCTCCGAGCGCTGGCGCGACCAGGTGGTCGTCTTGGACCGCGTGCCGTCGGGGTCCAGCTCGGCGGTGACCGACTCCCCCCTGGTCTGGCAGTCGGCGCTGGACCACACCGTCGCCCCCGCGGCGTCGGTGACCGTCAGGACGCGCACGGCGCTGCTGGTCTCCACGGTGCACGCCGTCCCGGACGTGTTGCGCACCGTCAGGACGAGGTTCGGCGCCTTGCCGGGACCGTAGGTGGTCGCCCGGGTGGTCAGGGAGACCTCCAGCGCCGCGTCCGGGCAGGCCCCGGCCGCGGTGGTCGCGGTGGCCGTCGTGGTCTGCGTGCTCGCCGTCGCGCCGGGGCTCTGCGTCGAGGTGCCGGTGGGGCTGCCCGACGGCGAGGCCGTCGGGGACTGCGCCTGCGTGGTGGTGACCGTGCTGGGGTCGAGCTTCGTGGGGCCCTGGGCCGCCGCGTCGTCGGACGTCGTCAGGGCCTTGATCCCCACGCCCGCGAGCACGACGATCACGACGAGTGCGAGTACGACCACGAGGCGTCGTCGCCAGTAGGTGCCCTTGTCCTCCGGTCCGACCGGGTGCAGGACGCTGCTCACCGGGCGAAGGTAGGTGCCGGCCCCGGTGCGGTGGTGGAGGCGCGCCGCGGCCGGCGTGCGACGATCCAGCGCGATGAGCACGACCCCCGACGCAGCCCCCCTGGACGACCTGCACGCCCGGGTCCTGGACTGGTACGCCGACCACGCCCGCGACCTGCCCTGGCGGGCCCCCGACCGCACCCCGTGGGGCGTCCTGGTCAGCGAGGTGATGCTGCAGCAGACGCCGGTCGCGCGGGTCCTGCCGCGGTGGCTGGAGTGGCTGGACCGCTGGCCGACGCCGTCGGACCTGGCCGCCGCGGCCCCGGGGGAGGCCGTGCGGGCGTGGGACCGGCTCGGCTACCCCCGGCGGGCGCTGCGCCTGCACGCCGCGGCCGTCGCCATCCGCGACGAGCACGGCGGGCAGGTGCCGGCGGAGCACGCGCAGCTGCTGGCCCTGCCCGGGGTCGGCGCCTACACGGCCGCGGCCGTCGCCTCCTTCGCCTTCGGGCAGCGGCACGCCGTGGTCGACACCAACGTCCGGCGCGTGCACGCGCGCGCCGTGACGGGCGCGGCCGAACCCGCGACCGCCCTGACCGCCGCCGAGCAGCGCCTCGCGGTCGCCCTGCTGCCCGCCGAGGCCCCCACCGCCGCCCGCTGGGCCGTCGCCGTCATGGAGCTCGGCGCCCTCGTCTGCACGGCCCGCTCCCCGCGCTGCGGGGACTGCCCCCTGCTGGAGCGCTGCGCCTGGGTCCTGGCGGGCCGCCCCGCCCACGACGGCCCCGCCCGCCGCGGCCAGGCGTGGGCCGGGACCGACCGGCAGGTGCGCGGCAAGCTGCTCGCCGTCCTGCGCGCCGCCGCCGACCCGGTCAGCGCCACCGAGCTCGCCGCGTGCTGGCCCGAGGACCGCCAGCGGGCCCGCTGCCTGGACGGGCTCGTCGCCGACGGCCTCGTCGAACCCCTCGACGACGGCCGCTACTGCCTGCCCCGCACCTGACCCCACCGCCCGACGGGGTGGCCGACGGGGTGGGGTCGTTGACGCATCGCGCTCATAGGTTCGGCGCTTTGCGTCAACGACCCCGCCCCGCAGCGCCGGACAACGACCCCGCCCCGCAGCGGGCGGGTCAGTCGTCGGTGGACCCGCGCAGGCGCTTGGTCTGCCCGCGACGGCGCTTGGCGTCCAGGCGCCGGCGCTGGGAACCGCGGGTGGGGCGGGTGGCCCGGCGGGTCGCGGGGGGCGGGGCGACGGCGAGCGCCAGCAGGGACCGCAACCGCTCCGCGGCGGCCGCGCGGTTGCGCAGCTGCGCGCGGTGCTCCGAGGCCGCCACGGTGACCACGCCGTCCACGAGCCGGTCCCGCAGCCGCTCCAGCGCCCGCTCGCGCAGGTCGTCGGGCACCGACGGGGAGCGGAGCAGGTCGAAGGACAGCTCCACGCGGGAGTCGGTCGTGTTGACGCCCTGCCCACCGGGGCCGGAGGAGCGGGAGAACCGCTCGCGCAGCTCGGCCTCCGGCACGGTGAGGCGGCGGTTGACGACGAGGTCCACGGGCGGGCCTAGGCCGCCCTGGCACCAGCGGCCGGCGGCGCGGGCCGTCCCCGGCTCACAGGTGGCTCTGCACCTCGTCGAGGACCTGGGCGGGACCGCCCTGGACCCGGACGCGGAAGCCGGGCTCGTCGGGCTGCAGGTCCTCCAGGGTGTCGAGCTGGCTGCGCAGCAGGGACGCGGGCATGTAGTGCCCCTCGCGGTGCGTGAGCCGGTCCTGGAGCACCTCGTCGGGGACCTTCAGCTCGCAGAAGACGACGGAGGCGTTGCCCTCGGCCAGCAGGTCGCGGTAGGCGCGCTTGAGCGCCGAGCACGTGACGACGGCCGACTCCCCCACCGCCTCGCGCTCGGAGATCCAGGCGGCGATGGAACGCAGCCACGGCCAGCGGTCCTCGTCGGTCAGGGGCTGCCCGGACCGCATCTTCTCGACGTTGGCCCGGCTGTGGAACTCGTCGCCCTCGGCGTACGTCCAGCCCCGGGTCTTGGCGAGGTCCTGGGCCAGCGTCGTCTTCCCGCTGCCCGAGACCCCCATGACGATGACGGTCGTGCTCATGCCCCTCCTCGTTCCGGTGTCGCTGCCGGCGCTGCGGCCAGGCGCAGCATCCGGCTGTTGCCCAGCGTGTTCGGTTTGACGCGCGCCAGGTCGAGGAACTCCGCGACCCCCTCGTCGTGGCTGCGCAGCATCTCGGCGTAGACCTCCGGCTCGACCGGGGTCCCCTCGATCTCGACGAACCCGTGCCGTTCGAAGAACGCCGTCTCGAACGTCAGGCAGAACAGCCGGGTCAGCCCGAGGTCGTCGGCGCGGCGCAGCAGCGCGGTGAGGAGGTGGTGGCCGGCACCGGCACCCCGGACGGCGGGGTCGACGGCGAGGGTGCGCACCTCCCCCAGGTCCTCCCACAGCACGTGCAGGGCGCCGCAGCCGACGACGCGGCCGTCCAGCTCGGCGACGACGAACTCCTGCACGGCCTCGTACAGGGTGATGAGTTCCTTGCCCAGCAGGATGCGCCGGCGGGCGTAGGCCTCGACGAGGTCGCGGATCGCGCGGACGTCGCCCGTGCGGGCGGGACGGACCCGGACCTGCGGGGCGACCTCGGCGTTCGGCACCCGTCGATCCTGTCAGACGGCCGGTGGGGACCGGGACGCAGGACGGCCCGGCACCCCCAGGGGGTGCCGGGCCGTCCTGCGCGTGGACCGGGTGGGTCAGTCGTCGGTGCTCGTGCCGGTGTCGCCCACGGGGACGGTCACCGGCAGGTCCTCCTTGGACGTGCCCTCGAACGTGAAGGCGGCGTCCTTGCCCTCACCGGTCGTGTCCACCGAGACGATCTGGCCGGCGCGCAGGTCGCCGAACAGGATCTTCTCGGACAGGACGTCCTCGACGTCGCGCTGGATGGTGCGGCGCAGCGGGCGGGCGCCCAGGACCGGGTCGTAGCCCTTGGTGGCCAGCAGCACCTTCGCGGACGGGGTGAGCTCGATGCCCATGTCCTTGTCCTTGAGGCGGTCGTCCAGCCGCTTGATGAACAGGTCGACGATCTGGACGATCTCCTCCTGCGTCAGCTGCGGGAAGACGACCATGTCGTCGACGCGGTTGAGGAACTCGGGCCGGAAGTGCTGCTTGAGCTCCTCGTTGACCTTCGCCTTCATCCGCTCGTAGTTCGTCAGCTGGGTCTGGGACCCGGCCGCGAACCCGGTGCCGACGCCCTTGGAGATGTCCCGGGTGCCGAGGTTCGTGGTCATGATGATCACGGTGTTCTTGAAGTCGACCATGCGGCCCTGGGAGTCGGTCAGGCGACCGTCCTCCAGGATCTGCAGGAGCGAGTTGAAGATGTCCGGGTGGGCCTTCTCGACCTCGTCGAACAGGACGACCGAGAACGGCTTGCGGCGCACCTTCTCGGTGAGCTGGCCGCCCTCCTCGTACCCGACGTAGCCGGGGGGCGAGCCGAACAGGCGCGAGACCGTGTGCTTCTCGGAGAACTCGCTCATGTCGAGCTGGATGAGGGCGTCCTCCTCGCCGAAGAGGAACTCCGCCAGGGCCTTGGCGAGCTCGGTCTTCCCGACGCCGGTGGGGCCGGCGAAGATGAACGAGCCACCGGGGCGCTTGGGGTCCTTCAGCCCGGCGCGGGTGCGGCGGATGGCCTGGGACAGCGCCTTGATGGCGTCGTTCTGGCCGATGACGCGCTTGTGGAGCTCGGCCTCCATGTTGAGCAGGCGCGAGGACTCCTCCTCGGTGAGCCGCACGACGGGGATGCCCGTCGCGGTGGCCAGCACCTCGGCGATCAGCTCCTCGTCCACCTCGGCGACGACGTCCATGTCACCGGACTTCCACTGCTTCTCGCGCTCACCCTTCTGCGCGAGGAGCTTCTTCTCGTTGTCGCGCAGCGAGGCCGCCTTCTCGAAGTCCTGCGCGTCGATCGCGCTCTCCTTCTCGCGGCGGACGTCGGCGATGCGCTCGTCGAAGTCGCGCAGGTCCGGCGGTGCGGTCATGCGGCGGATGCGCAACCGGGCACCCGCCTCGTCGATGAGGTCGATCGCCTTGTCCGGCAGGTACCGGTCGTTGACGTAGCGGTCGGCCAGCGTCGCGGCGGCCACGAGGGCGGCGTCGGTGATGGAGACGCGGTGGTGCGCCTCGTACCGGTCGCGCAGGCCCTTGAGGATCTCGATGGCGTGCGGCAGCGTCGGCTCGGGGACCTGGATGGGCTGGAAGCGGCGCTCCAGGGCCGGGTCCTTCTCGATGTGCTTGCGGAACTCGTCCAGGGTGGTCGCCCCGACGGTCTGCAGCTCACCGCGGGCCAGCATCGGCTTGAGGATGCTCGCGGCGTCGATCGCGCCCTCGGCGGCACCGGCCCCGACGAGGGTGTGGATCTCGTCGATGAACAGGATGATGTCGCCGCGGGTGCGGATCTCCTTGAGGACCTTGCGCAAACGCTCCTCGAAGTCACCGCGGTAGCGGGACCCGGCGACGAGCGCGCCGAGGTCGAGGGTGTAGATCTGCTTGTCCTTGAGGGTCTCGGGCACCTCGCCGCGCACGACGGACTGGGCCAGGCCCTCCACGACGGCGGTCTTGCCGACGCCGGGCTCCCCGATGAGGATCGGGTTGTTCTTGGTGCGCCGCGAGAGCACCTGCATGACGCGCTCGATCTGCGGGTCGCGGCCGATGACCGGGTCCAGCTTGCCCTCGCGGGCGGCCTGGGTGAGGTTGCGGCCGAACTGGTCCAGGACCAGGGAGCCCGAGGGGGTGCCCTCCTGGGGGCCGCCGGCCGTGGCCGGCTCCTTGCCCTGGTAGCCGCTGAGGAGCTGGATGACCTGCTGGCGGACGCGGTTGAGGTCGGCGCCGAGCTTGACGAGCACCTGGGCGGCGACGCCCTCCCCCTCGCGGATGAGGCCGAGCAGGATGTGCTCGGTCCCGATGTAGTTGTGCCCCAGCTGCAGCGCCTCGCGCAGCGACAGCTCGAGGACCTTCTTGGCGCGGGGGGTGAAGGGGATGTGACCGGACGGGGCCTGCTGGCCCTGGCCGATGATCTCCTGGACCTGCTCGCGGACGGCGTCCAGGGAGATGCCCAGCGACTCGAGGGCCTTGGCGGCGACGCCTTCGCCCTCGTGGATCAGGCCGAGCAGGATGTGCTCGGTCCCGATGTAGTTGTGGTTGAGCATCCGGGCCTCTTCTTGGGCCAGGACGACGACCCGTCGGGCGCGGTCGGTGAACCTCTCGAACATGCGGCGCTCCTCGCGGGTGGTCGGGTCCGGACTGCACGGGAGGTGTTCCCCCGCCGGACCATTCCGATGCTAGTCCCGAGCTCTGACACTCTCACTCCCATCGGCGGCGCCCGGGGGCACCTGACGGTGGTCGTGGGTCGGTCGTGACCCGGTTGTCCTGACCAACCTGCGCCCGCGGCGGGGTGTTCCGCCACTTCGTTCGCCGTCGGCGCAACGCCTCCGGGCCGGCCGGTCCCCCGCTCAGGGCACCGGCGCCGGGGCGGGCGGGCCGGTGTAGCGGGCCGAGGGCCGCACGATGCGCGGGTCGCCGGCCTGCTCCAGGACGTGCGCGCACCAGCCGACGACCCGGCTGGTGGCGAAGGTCGGCGTGAAGAGCTCGGGCGGGACGCCGCACGTGGCCATCACCACACCCGCGTAGTACTCGACGTTGGCGTGCAGCGCCCGGCCCGGCTTCGCCTCGGCCAGCGCCGCGACGACCCGCTCCTCCACGGCGACGGCGCGCTCGCCCAGCTCCCCGCCCAGCTCCAGGGCCGTCTCGCGCAGCAGCACCGAGCGCGGGTCGGCCGTCCGGTAGACGGCGTGCCCGAACCCCATGACCCGCCGCCCCGCGGCGAGCTGCCCGTGCACCCAGGCGGCCGCCCGGTCGGGGTGGCCGATCTCCTCCAGCGCGGCCAGGGCGCGGTCGGGCGCACCGCCGTGCAGGGGGCCGGAGAAGGCGCCGAGGGCGGCCACGACCGCCGCGACGACGTCCGCGCCCGTGGAGGCCACGACGCGGGCGGTGAAGGTGGAGGCGTTGAAGCCGTGGTCGACGGTGGCCACGAGGTAGCGCCGCAGCGCCCGGACGTGCGCCGGCGGCGCCTGCGCGCCCGTCAGCATCCACAGCCAGTTCGCCGCCGCGTCCAGGTCCTCGCGCGGTGCGACGGGCGCCAGCCCGACTCGGGTGCGGTGCAGCGCGGCCAGCACCGTGGGCACGAGCGCGCAGACCCGCAGCGCGTCGGCGGCCCGCTGCTGCGGCGTGAGGTCCAGGACGGGCCGGGCCCCCTCGGCGGCCCCCAGCAGCGACAGCGCCGTGCGCAGCCCGGCCAGCGGGGGCCCGCCGGCGGCCGCGAGCGCCGGCAGGACGTCGGCGAGCACCGGCGGCAGGACCCGCAGCGGGGCGACCTCGGCGCGGAAGGCGGTCAGCTCGGCGGCCGAGGGCAGGTGCCCGCGGTGCAGCAGGAACCAGACGTCCTCGACGGTCCGCGTGCGGGCGAGGTCGACGGCGGAGTACTGCCGGTAGTGGAAGAAGCCCTCCTCGCCGCGGACGTCGCCGAGCCCGGTCGTGGTGACGACGACGCCGCGCAGGCCCGGGGGCGGCTCGTGGGGCGGCTCGTGGGGTTCGGGGGTGCCGGTGGGTGCGTTCACGGCAGGAGCGTGCGGACCTTGACCGGCCGGGGGCAACGTTGATCGGATCAACCGTGCCCCCGCCGAGGACCCCGCCGAGGACCCCACCAAGCGCGGCTCCCCCGGCCTCAGCCCTGTCCTCGGCCGAGGCCGCCCACCGGCTCGGGGTGCGGCGCGCGACGCTGTACGCCTACGTCAGCCGCGGTCTGCTGCACGCCCACCGCACCCCCGGCGGCAGCCTGTTCGACCCCGCCGAGGTCGAGGCCCTCGCCGCCCGCGGCCGGCGCCGGCCGGTGGGGACGGTCGAGACGGTCCACAGCGAGCTGACCTCCCTGGACGACGACCGGCTGCGCTACCGCGGGCAGGACGCGGTGGCGCTGTCGCGCACGCACTCCTTCGAGGCCGTCGCGCGCCTGCTGTGGACGGGGACGGCGACGCCGGGGCCGTTCGCCGGGGACCCGCGGCTCACGGCCGGGGTGGAGGCGGTGCTGCGGGGGTTGCCGGCGGGCACGCGGCCGGCGGCGCGGTTGCGGGTGGCCGTCGCGGCGGCGGGGGCGCTGCTGCCGGCCGAGGGCCCCTCTCCGGAGGAGGCCGGGCCCGACCCCGAACCGCTGCTGGCCGCCGTCCTGGGCCGCGGGGGCGCGGTCGCGGCGGCCGTCGGGGACGTGCTGGGTACTCCCGGGGGCTGGGAGCCCGCGCTGGTGCTGCTGGCCGACCACGGTCTCGCGGTCTCGACGGTGGCCGCCCGGGTCGCGGCCAGCGCGCGGGCCCGGTTGCCGGCGGTGCTGTCGGCCGCGCTGGGCGCGGCGGACGGGCCGCTGCACGCGGGGGCCCCGGCGGTGGCCCACCGGTTCCTCGAGCGCGTGCTGCACGAGGGGCCCGCGGCGGCGCTGGCCCCGCTGGCGGGCCGGGTGCCGCCCGGCTTCGGGACGGTGGTCCACACCCGGGCCGACCCGCGGGCCGAGGAGCTGCTCGACGTCGTGCCGGCCGGGGAGGTCGCGGCGGCGCTGCCGGGGCTGCTCGTGCACGTGCTGCGCACCCACGGCGCGGGGGCCCACCCCAACGTCGACCTCGCCCTGGCCGCGCACGCCCTGGCGCGGGGTCTGCCGCCGCACGCCGGGGAGTTCGTGTTCGTCGCGGCCCGGACGGCGGGCTGGGTGGCGCACGCCCTGGAGGAGTACCGGGCCCCGGCCCTGCGCTACCGGGTCCGCGGTCTTCACGGAACGTGATCTATCTAGAACTTCGGGTTAGCATCGGGCGTGGCCGCAACGAGCATCAAGGAGGTCGCCGCCCGGGCCGGTGTCTCCATCGGGACCGTCAGCAACGTCCTCAACCGCCCCGAGACCGTCACCGAGGCCAACCGCCTGCGGGTGCAGGCCGCCATCGAGGAGCTCGGTTACGTCCGCAACGAGTCCGCGCGCCAGCTGCGCATGGGCCGCAGCCGGTTCCTGGCCCTGGTCGTCCTGGACATCGCCAACCCGTTCTTCACCGACCTGGCCCGCGGGGCCGAGCTGACCGCCGACTCCGGCGGGCACACCCTGCTGCTGTGCAGCAGCGCCGAGGACGTCGCCCGCGAGCGCCGGCACCTGGAGGTCCTGCGCCAGCAGCGCGTGGCCGGCATCGTCCTGTCCCCGGTGGACACCTCCGCCGAGCGGCTGAGCGAGCTGCGCCGCCTCGACGTCCCCCTCGTCCTGCTCGACCGCAGCGACCCGGACGGGGTGACCGCCTCGGTATCGGTGGACGACGTCGAGGGCGGCCGGCTGGCCGTGGCGCACCTGCTCGCGGCCGGGCACCGGCGGATCGCCGTCGTCGGCGGCCCCCGGGGCCTGCCGCAGGTGGACCGGCGCACCGCCGGCGCGCGCCGGGCCGTGCGCGAGGCGGGGCTGCCGGCGGACACCCTCGTCGAGATCGACGTCCCGGCGATGCACCTGGACAACGGCCGCGCGGTCGGGGCGACCCTGGAGTCCTGGGGCCGCCCCGAGCGCCCCACGGCCGTCTTCTGCCTCAACGACCTGCTGGCGCTGGGGGTGCTGCAGGAGGCCGGCCGGCGGGGGCTGACGGTCCCCGGCGACCTGGCCCTCGTCGGCTACGACGACATCGAGTTCGCCGCCGCGGCGGCCGTGCCGCTGACGTCCGTGCGCCAGCCCACGGACCTGCTGGGCCGCTCGGCCGTCGAGCTGCTGCTGCAGCGGGCCGCCGCGCAGGCGGGCACCGGGCGGACGGTCGACGCGGGGACGGTCGACCTGCGGGAGGACCCGCCCGCCCCCGAGCGCCAGGTCGTCCACCTGCCCGAGCTCGTCGTGCGGGCCTCCTCGTCCTGACCGGCCGGGCGCTCAGACGTCCCGGCTGCGCAGGGCCAGCGCCCCCAGGCCCAGGAGGACGGCGACCCACACGAGGAACACCCCGAACCCGAGCCCGGCCGACAGGTAGCTCTCGCTCTGGCTGACGGTGGTGGCGTTCAGGTAGGTGTTGCTGAACCAGAGCTCACGGACGTGGTCCCCGCCCCAGGACTGCGGGATCGGCAGGAGCAGCAGCGGCACGACGAAGATCGCCGCGACGACGGTGCAGATGCCGCCGGCCGCGTTGCGCAGCAGCGCCCCCACGCCCAGACCGGCCAGGGCCACCCCGACGAGCATCGCCACGTTGCCCAGCAGCGCGCGCCCCACGCCCTCGTCGCCGAGGGAGGCGCCCAGGCCGCGGGTGTCCAGCACGGCCTGGCCGAGCAGGAACGCCAGGAGCACCGCGACCCCGGTGACGACGGCGACGTTCACCGCCAGCACGACGGCCTTGGCCGCGATGACCCCCAGGCGGCGCGGGGCGGTCACCACCGACGTGCGGATCATCCCGGTGGAGAACTCCCCGGCGATGACGATGACGCCGACCGCGGCGACGATGAGCGTGCCCATCTGGGCGCCGGTCAGGCTCGCCCCGACCCCGTCGAACCCCTGGGCGGCCATCGCCTGGGCCCCGGCGACGTCGGCGAACAGGGCCCGCGTCGCGAAGGACGTGAGGACGCCGATGCCCACGACGGCGACGAACGAGACCACCATCGTCACCACGATCGAGCGCACGCTCCAGAACTTGATCCACTCCGAGCGCACCAGGCCGGCGAAGGTCACCCGGTGCTCGGCCGGGCGGTACTGCGCGGGCTGCGCCGTCGTCGCGCTCATCGGGCGACCTCCTCGCGGGCCGGGGCCGGCGCGCCGGGCACCGTCAGCGGTCCACCCCCGGCCGGTCCGTGCGCCTGGTACTCCACGGCGTTGGCGGTCAGTTCCATGAAGGCCTCCTCCAGCGACGCCTTGACGGTGGTCAGTTCGTGCAGGGGCAGGCCGCGGCGGGCGGCGGCGTCCCCGATGCGCTCGGCGCTCAGGCCGCGCACGTCGAAGCTGCCGTCGTCCATCGCGGCGAGCCGCCCGCCCTCGGCGGCGACGAGGTCGCGCAGCTGCTCGGCCTGCGGGGACCGGACGGTCACCCCGCGCGGCTGGACGCGGTCGACGAAGGCTTTGACGGACTCGTCGGCGATGAGCCGGCCCCTGCCGATGACGACGAGGTGCTCGGCCGTCAGCGCCATCTCGCTCATGAGGTGCGAGGACACGAACACGGCCCGGCCCTGCCCGGCGAGCTCCTTCATGAGGTTGCGGATCCACAGGATGCCGTCGGGGTCCAGGCCGTTGACCGGTTCGTCGAACATGACGGTCGAGGGGTCCCCCAGCAGCGCCGAGGCGATCCCCAGGCGCTGCCCCATGCCCAGGGAGAAGCCCCCGGCGCGCTTGCGGGCCACCTCCCCCAGGCCGACGAGGTCGATGACCTCGTCCACCCGCGAGCGCGGGATGCCCGCCGTGGCGGCCATCGCGAGCAGGTGCTTGTGCGCCGAGCGCCCGGTGTGGACGGCCTTGGCGTCCAGCAGGGCCCCGACGGTCGACAGCGGCGCGCGGTGCTGCGCGAACGGCTTGCCGTCGACCAGGGCCTGACCGGCGCTCGGGCGGTCGAGGCCGACGATCATCCGCATGGTCGTGGACTTGCCGGACCCGTTGGGTCCGAGGAACCCGGTGACGATGCCCGGGCGCACGGTGAAGCTGAGGTCCTGCACGGCGACCTTCTTGCCGTAGACCTTGCGCAGGCCGACCGCCTCGATCATGGGTGCCCCTTCGTGGTGGCGGGTGGTGGACGGGTGGACGCGCGGCTGCCCCGTCGCCGGGGCCCGCCGCAGCGGAACGGCTCGATCCTCACGCACCGTCGTCAACGCCCGCATCCACCGATGGGTGCACGGGCCGTCGGGCGCAGGGATGGTCCTGCGGGTGGTGGGGTGGTCCTGCGGGCGGTGGGGATGACGCACCGACGACGAAGGGGCCGACCACCGGTGGTGGTCGGCCCCTTCGTCGGTGCGCGGGGGGCGGGGCTCAGTGCGCCGCGTCGAACGCCTGGAGGATCTCGGCGGAGATGCGGCCGCGGTCGGAGACCGTGTAGCCGTTCTCCCGGGCCCAGGTGCGGACCTCACCGGTGTCGCGCTCGGGCCCCTCGGAGGCCTTGGCCGCCGGGCGGGAACCGGAGGAGGACTTGCGGCCCGAGCTGGAGCGGCCGCCGACGCGACGGGCGTGGCCCACCCAGGGGGCGAAGGCGTCGCGCAGGGCGGCGGCGTGCTCGTCCGACAGGTCGATCTCGTAGTTGACCCCGTCCAGGGCGAAGGTCACCGTCTCCGAGGCCTCGTTGCCGTCGATGTCGTCGACGAGCAGGACCTGAACCTTCTGCGCCATCGTGGGGCATTCCTTTCGGAAGGGCGTGGACGACCGATTCGCGGGACGCGCCGGTCGGGAACACTCTGGCCCTTTCCGCGAGTCAGGTCAAATCACCCCGGGAATGCCGCGAATAGGGTCCCGGTCAGGACGGGCGGTCGGTCCGCCCGTTTTCTGCCGGCCCTTCTCCGGGAACACCCCCCGGACGCGGGGCGGTACCGGGGCGCTCGGCCCTGGCCCGGCGCTCGGCGGCCCGTTCCCGGCGGTCGGCGTGCAGGATCGAGCGCATGAGCAGCACGAACAGGAGGGCCAGCCCCGCGGAGGGCAGCAACGCGGCGAGTTGATCCACACCCCCAGGGTACGTCCGCGCGGGAGGACCCCGGGGGCGACGCTCAGCGGGGCTTGACCAGCGGGAACGTGATGGTCTCGCGGATCCCGAGCCCCGTCAGCGCCATGAGCAGGCGGTCCACGCCCATGCCCATGCCGCCCGTGGGGGGCATCCCGTGCTCCTGGGCGCGCAGGAAGTCCTCGTCGATCCGCATGGCCTCGTCGTCACCGAGGTCGGCCAGCCGGGCCTGGTCGACGAAGCGCGCGCGCTGCACGACGGGGTCGACGAGCTCGGAGTACCCCGTCGCCAGCTCGAAACCGCGGACGTACAGGTCCCACTTCTCCACCACACCCGGGACGCTGCGGTGCGCGCGCACCAGCGGAGACGTCTCCACGGGGAAGTCGCGGACGAAGGTCGGCGTTTCCAGGGAATCCCCGAGCCGGTGCTCCCAGAGTTCTTCGACGAGCTTTCCGGCCGTCCAGCGGGTGGCGTCGACGGGGACGCCGAGATTCCCGGCCAGGGCCAGCAGGTGCTCGCGCGGGGTTTCCGGGGTGATCTCCTCCCCCAGCGATTCCGACAACGACGGGTACATGGAGATGCTGCGCCACTGCCCGCCCAGGTCGTACTCGGTGCCGTCGGCCCACGTCACGACGTGGGAGCCGAACGCGGCCTGGGCGGCCTCCTGCACGATCGTGCGGGTCAGCTCGGCGACGGAGTCGTAGTCGCCCCAGGCCTCGTACGCCTCGAGCATGGCGAACTCGGGCGAGTGGGTGGAGTCGGCGCCCTCGTTGCGGAAGTTCCGGTTGATCTCGAAGACGCGCTCGATGCCGCCGACGACGAGGCGCTTGAGGAACAGCTCCGGTGCGATGCGCAGGTACAGGTCGGTGTCGAACGCGTTCGAGCGCGTCACGAACGGGCGCGCGCTGGCGCCCCCGTGCAGCGTCTGCAGCATCGGCGTCTCGACCTCGAGGAACCCGCGGTCCTCCAGCGTCCGGCGCACCGAGCGCACGACGTTCGAGCGGGCGCGCACGTTCTGCCGGGCCGCCTCGCGCACGACGAGGTCGACGTAGCGCTGCCGGACCCGGGTCTCCTCCGACAGTTCCTTGTGCAGGACCGGCAACGGGCGCAACGCCTTCGAGGCCATCTGCCAGGCGTCGGCCAGCACGGACAGCTCCCCGCGGCGGGAGGAGATCACGGTGCCGTGGACGAACACGACGTCGCCCAGGTCCACGTCGGACTTCCAGGCGGCGAGCGCGTCCTCGCCCACCCCGTCGCGCGAGACCATCGCCTGCAGCCGGGTGCCGTCGCCCTCCTGGAGGGTGGCGAAGACGAGTTTGCCGGTGCCGCGCAGGAACACGACGCGACCGGTGACCCCGACCTCGTCGGTCGTCTCCTCGCCCGCCTCGAGGTGCTCGTAGCGGGTGCGCAGGTCCGCCAGCGACGTCGTCCGCGGGACGGACACCGGGTACGCCTCGCCGCCGGCGGCGATGATGCGGTCCCGCTTCTCGCGGCGGACCCTCACCTGTTCGGGCAGGTCCTCGAACTCGTCCTCGGGCAGGTCGGGCGTCTGGTCGTCCACGCGGCCAAGGTTAGTGGGGCCCGGCGGTGGCGACGTGACCCGCTCAGTCGGCCGGGTGGCCCACGACGAGGGGGGTGTTGTCGATGAGGCGCGTCGAGCCCACCCGGGCCGCGACGGCCAGCAGCGCCTGGCCGCGGAAGTGCTCCGGGACGTCGGCCAGGTCGTGCGGGTCGACGAGGGCGAGGTAGTCCACGCGCGCGGCGGGTTCGGCCACGAGCACGTCCCGCGCCGCCCGCCGCACCGCCGAGGGGCCCTCCGGCGCGGCGGCCCGGCCGGCGCTCAGCGCCCGCTGCAGGACGAGGGCGACCTCGCGGTCGAACGGCGTCAGGTAGCGGTTCCGGCTGGACATGGCCAGGCCGTCGTCCTCGCGGACCGTGGGGACGGCGACGACCTCGACGCCCAGGTCCAGGTCGCGCACCATGCGCCGCACGAGCAGGAGCTGCTGGGCGTCCTTCTGGCCGAAGAACGCCAGGTCGGCCCGCGTCAGGCGCAGCAGCTTGGCCACGACCGTGAGCACCCCGTCGAAGTGCCCGGGGCGGCTGGCGCCCTCGAGCACCTCCCCCAGCGGCCCGGCGGCCACCCGCACCCCCGGGGTGCCGTCGGGGTAGACGACGTCGGGCCCGGGGGCGAACACGACGTCCGCGCCGTTCTCGGCGGCCAGGGCCAGGTCGGCGTCCAGCGTCCGCGGGTACCGGGCGAGGTCCTCGTTCGGCCCGAACTGCAACGGGTTGAGGAAGACGGTCACCAGGACCGACGCCGCGCGGCCGCGCGCCTCGCGGATGAGGCGGGCGTGCCCGGCGTGCAGCGCCCCCATCGTCATGACGACCGCGACGGGACCGGGCAGCGCGGCCCGGGCGGCGGCCAGCTCGGAGCGGGTGCGGGCCACGGTGAGGGCGGACGTCGGGGCGGGCGGGGTGGTGCTCACGGTTCTCCTGCGGTGAGTTCGGTGCGGACCGCGGCGGCCGCGGTGGGGGTCAGCCGGCCGGCGGCCTGCGCGCGGTCGGCGCCGACGCGGGCCAGCCGGGCGTACGTGGCCGCGGTGGCCGGGTCCAGGTCGCCCAGCACGCGCAGGTGGGTGGCGACCGTGCCGGCGTCGCCGCGGGCGACGGGACCGGTGAGCGCGGCGTCGCCCTCGCGCAGCGCGTTGTCGAGGGCGGCCTGCAGCAGCGGCCGCAGGACCCGCTCGGCGTCCTGGCCCACCGCCGCCCGCGCGGCGTCCAGCGCCTGCGCGACGAGGGTGACGAGGTGGTTGGAGCCGTGGGCCAGGGCCGCGTGGTAGACCGCCCGGTCGGCGTCGGCGACGGCGACGGGGGTGGCACCCCACTCGCGGACGAGCGCGTCGGCCACGGGCGCCAGGACGGGGGGCGTGGTGACGGCGACGGCCGCCCCGACCAGCCGCTGCAGGTCCAGCGACGTGCCCGTGAACGTCATCGCCGGGTGCAGGGCCAGGGTGAGGGCACCGTGCCGCGCGGCCGGTTCCAGCACCCCGAGGCCGTGCAGCCCGCACGTGTGGACGACGAGCTGGCCGGGGCGGACGTTCGGGGCCAGCCCGGTGACGAGGGGGCCCAGGACGTCGTCCGGGACGGCGAGCAGGACGAGGTCGGCGGTGAAGGCGTCCTCGGGCTCGATCCAGGGGACGTCCGGGAGCAGCGCCTCGACGCGTTCGGCGGCCTGCCGGGTGCGGGCGGTGATGCCGGTGACGCGGTGCCCCGCGGTGCGCAGCGCGGCCCCGAGGACCGGCCCCACCCGCCCGGCCCCGACGACCGCGACGTCGAGCCTGCCCGCGGAGTTCACGTCGGCGACCCTAACGCGCGGGGCGGCGCGCACGGTCCCGGGGACGCCGAACGGCCCCGGCGGGGGTGGGTCGTTGACGCGGAGCGCCGATAGGTTCGTCGCTTCGCGTCAACGACCCACCCCGCGGGGGCCGTTCGGGACGTGCGGTGGTGCGTCAGCGCGCCAGGAGCGCGGCCTGCTCGGCGCGCAGGGCGTCGATGAGCCGGCCCTGGGGCAGCACGACGTCGTCGTACGTCAGGACCTGGTCCTTCTCGACGTCGCGCTTCAGGACGCAGCCCTCGGCGACCCCCATGGGCAGCAGGTTCCCCGCCTTGGTGGCCGCGTACGTCTCGGCCACGCCGTAGGTGTCGTACCCGCCGAGCCGGTCGATCTCCTTGCCGGCCACCAGGTCGGTCTTGGCCGTGGTGACGACCTCGACCTTCACCTCGTCGCCCGGCACGATCGCGGCGTCGCCGAAGATCACCGCGCGGGCGACGGTCAGCGGCACCTCGAAGTGGCACAGGTGGTACGGCGTGTAGAACGAGTACAGGGGCCCGGTGCCGAGCTTGTACAGGTTCAGGTAGTGCTGCTGCTTGGGGTCGTCGTGCGTGCCGAGGACGTAGACGCCCGGGCCGGGCTTGGAGCCGACGACGTAGTCGACGACGCCGCCGAGCTCCTTGAGCCGGTCCACGTCGTACGCCTGCGTCAGCTCGTCGACGTGCCCGCGGTGGTCGGCGCCGCGCATGCCGCGCTTCTCGACCGAGAACCCCGCCGCGTTGGCGACGAGGGCCTGCTCGAAGGACACCTTCGTGCCGTCGGCGAAGCTCGTCACCATGTAGGGGTCCTGCCCCCACTGCTTGGCGAAACCCTCCTGCGTGGTGGGGTTGCGGTACTCGTCCTGCAGGCCCTTGATGTTCCCCGAGACCAGCGGTGTGACGCCGATGGAGCGCACGAAGCGGATGAGGTTCATCTGCACGCCGGGCTGGTCACCGTCGCAGCCGGTGTAGACCACCCCGGCCTTCTCGGCGCGGGTGCGCAGCGCGAGGCCGGCGGTCCCGTCGACCTCGGCGTTGAGCAGGACGATGTGCTTGCCCTGCTCGATGGCCCGGACGACGACGTGCGCGCCGTACTCGGTGTTGCCGGTCGCCTCGACGACGGCCTCGACCCGGCCCGCGTCGACGACGGCCTCGTAGGAGGCCGACACGACGGGCGTGCCCTGGGCGATGGCCTTGTCCACGGCGGCGGCGTCGTCGGCCTCGACCACGCCGGTGACCCCGGCCTGCTCGTAGGCGTCGCGCGCCTTGGACACCGTGCGGTTGGCGATGGCGACGAGTTCCATGCCGGGCACGGAGTTCACGACCTGGTTGACGAACCCGCGGCCCATGAACCCGGCGCCGACGAGGGCGACCCGGATGGGCCGGCCCTCGGCCTGGCGACGCTTGAGCGCGTTGTCGACGATGATCACGACAGCTGCGCCCCGTCCGCCAGCAGCGTCCAGCTCTTGTCCTTGTCGCTGATGACGGCCACGTCGCGCGCCCACGGCAGGGCGAGGTCGGGGTCGTCGTAGCGCAGGCCGCGCTCGGTGCCCGGGGTGTAGCTCTGGGACACCTGGTAGACGACCTCGGCGCCGTCGGTCAGCGTGAGGTACCCGTGCGCGAAGTACTCCGGCACGTAGAGCGCCGTGCGGTTCTGCGCCGACAGCTCCACCGCGACGTGCTGGAACCGCGTGGGCGAGTCCGGGCGCAGGTCGACGATGATGTCCTGGATCGCGCCGGCCGTGCAGCGCACGAGCTTGGCCTCGGGCGCCGGGTCCACCTGCGTGTGCATGCCGCGCAGCGTCCCAGCCTTGTGGTTGTACGAGAGGTTGCACTGCTCGACCGCCGGGTTCAGCCCGGCGGCGAGGAACTCCTCGCGGCAGAAGGACCGGGCGAAGAACCCGCGGTCGTCCGCGCGCTCCTCCAGGTCGATGATCGCGACGCCCTCGATGGGGGTGGTCCGGAACTTCACTGGGCGATCCCCGAGGTCGGCTGGAGGCGCCAGAACAGCTCCTGGTCGAGCTGCCCGGTGCGGATGAGGTGCTCGAGCTGCTTGAGCCGGGTGTGGCCGCGGCCGGTGAACGTCGCCTCGTCGAGGTCGATGGCCTTGAACACCTCGATGAGCTGGCGGGCGCCCTTGTCGGCGTTCCAGTCGCACGAGAAGCCTTCGAGCGTGGAGTGGATCTTGTCGAAGTTCACCTTGTACGAGCGGTTGTCGCCGTTGCTCTGCCCGAAGGTGATCTCGGCCTCGGGCAGCGCGCGGCCGACGGCCTCGGCGATCTCGCGGACGCGGTAGACCTGCTCGGAGTCGCCCACGTTGAAGATCTCGTTGTGGACCTTCTCGCGCGGGGCGTCCAGGACGGCGCGGATCGACTTGGCGATGTCCAGGCCGTGGACCAGCGGACGCCAGGGCGAGCCGTCGGAGGTCATGGCGATCTTGCCGGTCGTGTAGGCCAGACCCGCGAGGTTGTTCAGCACGATGTCGAACCGCTGGCGCGGGGAGGCCCCGTAGGCGGTGGCGTTGCGCATGAACACCGGCGAGAAGTCGTCGTCGGCCAGCGGCGCGACGTCGCGCTCGACGAGCGCCTTGCACTCGGCGTAGGCGGTCTGCGGGTTCACCGCCGACGTCTCGTCGACGGTGTCCTCGGCCACGCCGTAGACCGAGCAGCTCGACATGTAGACGAACCGCGAGACCCCGGCCTGCTTGGCGACCTCGGCCAGGCGGACGGACCCCCGGTGGTTCACCACGTAGGTGACGTCGGGGATGAGTTCCCCGAGCGGGTCGTTGGACAGCTCGGCCATGTGCACGACCGCGTCGGCGCCCGCGAGGTCCTCGGGGGTGACGTGGCGGATGTCCTTGGCCAGCGTCTCGACCGAGGCCGGGACGCCGTTGTAGAGCCAGCCCTGCTTGTAGTAGCCGGTGTCGATGCCCAGCACGGAGTGGCCGGCCTCGAGCAGGGTGGGGGCGAGCAGGGCGCCGAGGTACCCCTCGGTCCCGGTGACGACGATCTTCACTGCGGTTCTCCGGTTCTCGTGGGTCTGGCGGGTCTCAGTCTTCCCAGGTCTTCCACGGCGCCTTGCCGGCGTCCCAGAGCTTGTTGAACTCGGTCCACTCGCGGAAGGTGTCCATGCCCAGCCAGTACCCCTCGTGCTGGGAGACGGTGAGCTGGCCGTCGCGCGCCACGGTCTGCAGGGGCTTCTGCTCGAGCATCATGTCGGGGTCGTCCTCGAGGTACTTGTCCGCGAAGGCGCGGTCGAAGACGAAGAACCCGCCGTTGACCCAGCCGTCGGCCAGGGTCGGCTTCTCGTTGAACTCGGTGACGGTGTCGCCGGTGACGTGCATCTCGCCGTAGCGCGAGCTCGGGTGCACGGCCGTCACCGTGGCCAGCCGGCCCGCGGCCTCGTGGTCGCGCAGCGTCTTGAGGACGTCGACGTCGCCGAGCCCGTCGCCGTAGGTGAGCAGGAACTTGTCGGCGGTCAGGTGCTGCTCGACGCGCTTGATGCGGGCAGCCGTCGCGGTCGTCAGACCGGTCTCGACGAACGTGATCTCCCAGTCCTCCTGCACCCCGTTGGTGTGGTACGTCGGGGCGTCCTGGGAGGACAGGTTCAGCGAGAAGTCACCGGCGTTGATCCGGTAGTCGAGGAAGTAGCGCTTGATGAGGTCGCTCTTGTACCCCAGGCACAGGACGAACTTCCGGAAGCCGTAGGAGCTGTACAGCTTCATGATGTGCCAGAGGATCGGCCGTCCGCCGATGTCCACCAGCGGCTTGGGCAGCTTCTCACTGGCCTCGCGCAGTCGGGTGCCCATGCCACCGCAGAGGATGACGACGGGGATCTCGGAGACGGGAGTGGCCTCGGTCATGTTGTCCCTCACTCGAACCTGATCGGTCGGATCTCGTCGGCGCGGGCGCACCGCGCCCGCAGACCGTCCGTGGGGGAACTGCGCACCTGTCGCGCCGAACGCGTGGGATCTCCGGTGGCGGTCCGAACCCCCCACGAATCCGAGCCACCGGTTTCCCGCCGAGGTGCTGCCGCGAGGCTACTACAGGGGCCTGAACACGGAGCGTGAGATTGGGCGAAGCGGGTGAAAAGGAACCCGCTTCGGGGAACTCATCGACGAATCGTCGTCAAGAGGTCACGCAGCGGAGTCATCGCGGATTCCCACGAGAACGACTGCGCGACGTCCGCCGCGGCGGAGCCGAGTTTCGCGACCTGCTCGGGGTCCTCGAACAGCTCGACCAGGGCGTCGGCGAACTCCGGGGCACCGTCGGCGACGCGCAGCACGTCGCGGTGCTCCTCCAGGCCCTCCAGACCCAGGCTGGTGGTGACGACCGCCCGGCCCCGGGACAGGGCCTCGACGAGCTTGATCTTCGTCCCCCCGCCCGACAGCAGCGGCACCACGCACACGTCGGCACGGTCGTAGAACGGGTCCACGGCCGCGACGTCGGAGTGGAACTCCACCCCGCCCGGTTCACCGCCCGGGCGCGGGTGCACCGCCGACAGGCCGCGCCCGACGGCCAGGAACCGCGCCGAGGGGACGCGGGTCAGGACCAGCGGCCACACCTCGTCGAGGAACCAGCGCAGGGCGGCCTTGTTGGGGCCGTAGTCGACCGCCCCCACGAACAGCGCGGTGCGCGTCGCCGGCGGGACCGTCGGGACGTGCGAGGCGGCGCTGACGCCGTTGGGCACGAACGTGCTGTCGATGCCGTGCGCCGACAGGACCTCCTGGTCCTTGCGGCTGCAGGCCGTGACGTGCCCGGCCCGGGCCGCGGCGGCGAGCTCGAAGCGGCGGAACCGCGCCACCTCCGGGGCCAGCAACCGCCCGGCCAGCGGCCGCTCGGTCCGCAACCGGCGCGCGACGAGGTCGGACTCGACGTTGTGCAGGTCCAGGACGTCGATGCGCACGTCCGCGGGCACGTTGACCGCCATCTGCGGGAAGTCCACGTGCACGACGTCGCGGGCGCGGACCCCGGCGGCCAGCAGGTCGTGGACCTGCCGGGAGAACCACTTGCCCGCGAACAGCGAGCTGCGCAGGACCGCCCCCGGGGTGGGCTTCGGCGACTCCACCTCGTGCACGGTGACGTGCGCGGGCAGGACCTCGCGCCAGCCGGGCCAGCGGCCGAACCCGACGACGTGGACCCGGTCGAAGGAGGCGGCGTAGGCGTCGATGACGGCCCGGACCCGCTGGCGGCCACCGGAATCGGTGCTGGCCGGCAGTTGCTTGGCGAGGACCCAGGCCGTGCGCTCGGCCGTCACCGGGTGCGCTTCTTCCAGGCCCCGGACCGGGAACGGCCCAGGGCGCGCGGGATGGACAGCGCGAAGATGACCGGCGGCATGCCGACGGCCTGCCCGAGGACGCGCAGCGGGGCCGCCGCCCTGCCCCGCAGCTTGTCCCCCTTGAGGTAGGCCGCGACGGACACGGCCTCCCCCAGGAGGAACAGCTGGCTGTAGCGGTTCCCCGGCCGGGCCAGGCAGGCGGCCGTCAGCGTGAGCTGGGCCGCGGGCCCGAGCGTGGAACGCCACCCCTTGTGCATGGCGAAGTGCACGAACTTGTCGTCCCCGGACAGGAAGGAGCGGCGGAAACCCCAGAACAGCCGCAGCTGCCCGCTCATGATGCGGACCCGCCGTTCGAGCTGGTCCCCCCGCGGGGCGGAGTCCTCCACCGCGACGCACTCGGGCACGACCCCGACGCTCAGCCCGCGCCGGGCGAAGTCGAAGGCCAGGAACAGGTCGTCGTTGAGGACCGAGCCCGGGATGGGCCGGAACGACTCCCGGCGCAGCGCGACGGCCTCCCCGACCAGCGCGAGCGACCCGCCGCGACCGGCCTCGGTCTGCTTGATCCAGTTCTCGTAGCGCCAGTACAGGCCCTCGTCGGCCGCGCCGGACTCCTTGCGCACGCCCGAGGCCAGGTGCAGGTCGGTGGCGACGCGGTCGACGAGCGCGCGCAACCCGTCCCCGGGGACGAACGCGTTCGCGTCGAGCAGGACGACGATGCCGGCCCGGGAGTTCTGCACCCCGCGGTTCACGGCGGCGGCCTTGCCGGCCCGGGTGGGCGACCAGTCGACCCGGCAGCCGAGGTGCTCGGCCGTGGCGCGGGTCTTCTCGTCCTCGTCGACGACGATGGTGATGCGGTCCAGCGGAACGCCTTCGCCCAGCAACTGCGGGACGGTGTCGGCCAGGACGCGGGCCTCGCCGAAGGCCGGGATGAGGACGTCGACGTCGTCCCACGTCCAGCCGGCCTCCCCGGCGCGCGGGCGCACGGGCCGGCGCGGCGCGAGGCGCTCGCTGGCCAGCAGGTACAACGGGTACATGACGTGACCGGCGAAGGACAGGACGGTCAAGGCGCTGAGCGCCGGACTCGGTCGACCCAGTTTCACGTGTGGAACCCCCCAGACGTACGTCCGGAGCGGTGAAACCCGCCGGCCCGCCGGCCGTCGGCCCCCCTCACCGCCCCCGTGACCCCCGCGCGGTCCGCGGGTGGCCCGGGCATTCTTGCAAGCGCGGGACACGCTGAGCAACAAAGCCATCCGTGTTTCAATAATTACTCTGGGTAGTTTTCGTGGGCATCCGAGGAAGGCCGGTCTAGCCATTACTCCCTGTCGCTCCAGGTCAGCGCGTAGTGACGAACTTGCGCGCATCGCGCGGGATTCCCGACCGAACCACCCGTTCGCCACGGACGGTCACCCTTCGGGACGCGCTGCGGGGGTCCACACTGGGCCTCGGCGGTGGGACGACCACCACCGGAACGGCCCAGCCGGTGCGCCCGCGCACCGCAGGACCGTGGGGGAAGAACACCGGAAGGGGACGGGCGGCAGTGAGCGTGGACGTGAGGGACGCGAGGAACGACACGGTGAGCGACGCGGTGGGCGCCGCGGTGGGCGCCGCGGGACGGGCGGCCGGGGGGCGGGCGGCCCCGGGCGACGCGCAGGGCGCCGGGCGCGGCGGGCTGGAGCACGACGTCGAACTCGTCCTCGTGAGCTACCGCAGCGCCCACCAGATCCGGGCGCTGCTGGCCGGCCTGCCGCAGGACCTGCCGGTCGTGGTCGTCGACAACGCCTCCGACGTCGACGGGCTCTCGCAGCTGCCCGCCGAGCGGCCCGCGACGCGCTACGTCGACTCCGGCGGGGGCAAGGGCTTCGCCAAGGCGGCGAACATGGGCGCGCGCACCTCCACCCACGAGTACGTCGTCTTCGGCAACCCCGACTCCCGTCCGACGCTGGAGCACCTGGCCACCCTCGTGGCCGACGTCGCGGCCGACCCGGGCCTGGCCGCCTCGGCGGCGACGATGGCCGGGGTCGACGGGCACGTCGAGCTCGGCGTCGGCGGCTGGGAGCCCACGGCCGCCCGGGCCGTGGTGCACTCGGCCGGGCTGCACAAGGTGTTCCCGCGGGCCGGGCTGTACGCCAAGCCCGCACCGGGTGAGGCCCTCGACGTGGACTGGACCACCGGGGCGTGCATGGCCGTGCGGCGCAGCACCTTCGTCCGGCTCGGCTGCTTCGACGAGGACTTCTACGTCTACAACGAGGACATGATGTTCGGCCGCACGGCCCGGCAGGCGGGCCTGCGCGAGCGGCTGCGCACCGACGTCATCGTCCCGCACGCCGCCGGCGGCTCGGGGGCGCCGAACCTGGAGATGCTGCGGCTGCGCGGGGCGGCCATGCGCCGCTACCTGGCCCGCCACCACTCCAGCGCGACCGTGCACGGCATCAGCTCGGTGCTGGCCCTGGGCTACGCCGTCCGGACGCTGCAGTGCACGGCCCTGCGCCGCCGGGACCGCGCCGCCCAGCACTGGGCCTACGTCAAGGGCGTCACCACCGGCCGCGCCTCCGTCGCCGGCCGCGTCGTCATGGACCGCATCAAGTAGCCGCCCCCCACGACCGGGGAGGACGCGCGGCGCCCCCGCCGGCCGGTGATCACCGGGCCGGCGGGGGCGTCGCGCGTGCGGGGTCGGGAGTCAGCGGCTCAGAAGAGCTCGCGGTACTTCGCCGCCGAGTTGGGCATCCGCGAACCGCCGTCGAGCAGCCAGCGCCGGTTGTCGATGTCCACGTTGAACTGGACCTCGTACAGGAGCTGGCCGGCGCCGGTCCCGGCGTTGGCCTTGAAGACGTCGTGCATGCCCTGGATGAAGGCGGGCGAGTCACCGTCGTCGGCGTTGCCGGACCACTCCGAGACCGCCAGCGGCAGGCCCTGGCTCTTGGCGAAGGCGAGGTGGGCGTTGATGCCCTTGGGCGCACCCCACCCGTCCCGCTCCCAGGACTGCTGCTGGAACTGCGCCAGCGTGGCCGCGTACGGCCAGTTGTTGTAGTAGTCCACCGACAGGACGTCGACGTACTGCTTGCCCGGGAAGAACGTCGTCCAGTCCATCCCGGCGCCGTTGGTCTCCTTGTTGACCGAGAAGACGAGCTCGGCCTCGGGGAAGATCTGCTGCTGCAGCGCGCGGTAGCGCTTCCAGGACGTCATGAAGTCCTGGTAGTTGTTCTTGTTCACGCTCCAGGAGAACCAGTAGCCGTTCATCTCGTGGGCGAAGCGGATGTACATCGTGCCGTCGCGGTCGCCCCACAGCTGCTTGAGCTTGGTGAGCGAGGCGGCCCAGCGGGCGTCGTAGCGCCCGGCCGCGGCCTGGGCCCAGGTCTCGCCCGCGTCGATGCCGCCGACGGCCATGTCCATCGACCCGTTCCAGGCGCCGTACTCGGCCCCCTTCCACAGTGTGTAGAAGTTCGCGGAGTTGTCGGCGTCGCCGGCCCAGCTGGCCACGACGTCCAGGTCGCTGCCGCGCCAGGCGCCGAACCGGCCGTTGGCGGCCCCGACCCCGGCCGAGCCGGACATCCACGCGTGACCCGAGGCGTTGCCCGTCGACGGCTTCGCCGGGGCCGAGCTGGGCGGCGGGGTCACCGGGGACGTGCTGGGCGGGGTGCTGGGCGGGGTGCTCGGCGGGGTGCTGGGCGGGGTGGTCGGCGCCGGGGTGGTCACCACGGGGGTGGGCTGGGTCGGGCGGGGGCCGGGGGTGACGGCCCCGGCGCGGACCCGCTGGACCTGGATGGCGTCGACCTTGGCGTTGTTGCGGGTGGCGCTGAACCCCAGGTCCAGCGAGCCGTCCTTGACGGTCACGGTGAAGGACTTGTCCAGGCGGGTGTCGAAGCCGACGGTGCCGAAGATGTCCAGGTCCGTGACGACCGGCCGGCCCTCGGCCGTGACCGAGAAGACCCGCGCGCCGCGGTAGGTGAAGAAGGTCTCCGCGAACTTCAGGGTGACCTTGTAGGTGCCGTTCGCGACGGGCGTGCGCCAGCCGCTCATGCCCCAGCGCTCGGACTGGTACAGCTCGTCGTTGTCGGTGCCCTTGATGTCGCGGAAGGAGGGGGCCGTGACCTGGTAGCCACCGGTGAAGCCGGTCTCGGCCTGCCACGTCCGGCCGGCCGTGTCCACGTAGGGGGTGGTGGACGTGGCGAAGCGCAGCACGTCGTCGGCGGCGTGGGCGGAGACGGGGACGGCGACACCGGCGGCGACCGCCGCGGCGGCCGAGGCGGACAGGAGGAACGTCGAAAGCTTGCTCATGGGGGTGGATCAACCTCGCTGTGCTCAGGGCACCGCCGCGGGGGGAGCGGAGGTGCCTGGTTGGCCCGTTCGGGGTGACAGGGAGGTCATCGGCCGGCCTGACCGGCGGCTTGAGCAGAAAGTTCGGCGAAAGGTGTAACGCGCCGCCGACCTGCGACGATGGGTCTCCCCCGCGTGATCGCGGGCCGGGGTCCCGGGCCCGTCCCCGGCTACGATCGGGGGGTGGGACTTCACGTCGTCTACCGCTCGCACGGCGGGGAGAACAGCAAGGGCCGGCCGGGCTGGTACAGCAAGCGGGTGGGGCTGGAGTCCTTCTGCCGGGCGCTGGATCGGGTCCGCACCGAGCGCCCCCAGACCCGGACCGAGGTCGTCTTCCTCAACGACGGTCCGGTGCCCGCCGACCGGCTGGACCTCATGGCGCGCTGGGGCGACCCCGTCACCATCGACGGCGGTTCCAACCGGCGCAGCTACCTGACGGCCCTGGGCCTGCCCCGGCGGCGGGGCTGGGACGGCAGGGACCTGCTCCTGCTCGCCGAGGACGACTACCTGTGGCGCCCGGAGGCCCTGGTGGCCCTCCTCGACGCGGCCGGGGACCCCCGGCACGCCGGAGCCGACTACTTCGCCCCCTACGGCCAGGCGGTGGCCGGCACCGGGCTGCCGGTTCGCTGGGAGCGGCTCGACAGCACCACCAGCACGTTCGCCGCCCGCGTCGGCGCGCTGCGCCAGGACGAACGGCTGCTGTGGCTGTGCGCGCTGTCGGGGGGCGACTTCGACCACACCACCTGCCTGACGCTGCAGGGCCGGCGGCGCTTCGGGCTGCGCGAGCTCCTGGAGCACCACGCCCCCGCCGAGGGCACCCCGGCCTGGAGGTCCGCCCTGCGCCGGGCCTACCTCACCGGGACGAGGGCGGCCGTCGACGTGCGCTCGCTGCGGCGGCCCTCGCGGCGGCGGGTGCTGCTGGGCGCGCGGCCCGCCCTCGCCACGCACATGGAGGAGGGCTGGATCGCCCCCGGCCCGTGGGAGGAGATCGCCGCCGCCCCGGCCCCGTGAGGTGCCCCGGGACGCACGACGGGCCGGCCCCCGGGGGGACCGGCCCGTCGTGCGGAGGGGGGCGTCAGCCGCGGCGCGAGACCTCGGGGGCCTGCTGGGCCTGGACGACCGGGCGCTGGCGTGCCGCCTCGGAGCGCTCGCCGGACGCGGCGGTGCCGTGCCCGGCGTCCCCGACGACGACCTGCGCGACGACGGCCGGGGCCGCGATGGACAGCTGGGCGACGGTCTTGCTGACGACCTCGGCGCGCGGTTCGGCCTCGATCTGGACCAGGACCGCGTCGACCTCCCCGGCCACGGCGAAGGCCACCGGCGACGTCACGACGGAACCGCCGACGAAGATCACGAGGTGACCGGCCTCGACGAGCTGGCGGACCCCGGCCCCGACGACGTGCGGCTGCAGGGAACGGGCCTCCAGCGGCAGGACCCCGACGACGGCGCCGCCGCCGATGACCCAGGGGTGGATCTCGTCGGTCCAGCGGCGCTCGGGCAGGACGCGCTGGTCGGGCTGGGCCACGGGCGCACCGAAGGCCCCCAGGCGGCTGCCGGCCTCGTCGGCGTCCACGACGACGACGCGGCGGCCCGCGCGGGCGGCCGAGGCGGCCAGCCCGGTGGCCAGGGCGCCGGCGTCACCGCTGGCCGCGGTGACCAGGACGCTGGAGACCTCCAGGCGGGGGGTGCGCAGATGACCCAGGTGCTGCAGGCCGACCAGGACGATGCCCGCGTTGCGGGACTCGGCGGAGTTCTGGTCCCCGATGCCGCGGCCGCGGGGCGTGGAGCTCCAGCGGCCGAGCTCGGCCACGCCCGCCAGCGGCGGGGTGTCCACGCGCTGGTCGAGGTGCGCGCGCCAGGCGACGGCGCCGGCGGCGGCGAACAGGCCGACGAGACCGGCCAGGACCGCGAGCTGCCAGGCGTACGGCGGCGCGGGCCGGGAGGGCACGGTGGCCGCGTCCAGCACGGAGATGCCGTTGCCGTAGGCGCTGGCGTTGAGGTTGATCGTCTGCTGCTGGGCGGTGTCGCCGCCGACGGCGGTCAGCGCGTTGGCGGTGGCCTGCTGCACCTTCTGCGTGTTGACCGTCTGGTACGCGGCGGCGACCGCGTCGGCGACGGTCGCCGCGTCCTGGGCGTCCTGCGCGGTGGCGGTGACGGTGATCTGGTTCGACTCGTCCTTGGCGGTGATCGTCAGGCCGTCGCGGAACGTCGGCTGCAGGTCCGCCGGCAGCGTCTGGCCGGCGACGGACAGGACCGTCTCGGACCCCGCGACCGCGGCCTGCAGGGTGGCCCACTTCGTCGGGTCGCCCAGGGAGGAGGCGTTCGACGTCGTCGGGTCGTAGGGGCGGTCCTTCGACAGCGTGATGGTCGAGGTGGCCTCGTAGGTCGGGGTCAGCAGGTGCGAGGGCAGGACGTACCCGAGCACGGCGGCCAGCACGGCCACCACCAGGATCTTCCAGCGCTGGCGGCTGATGGCGCCCCACGCACCAGAACTGCTCCGAACGTGCGAGCTCGTTGTCACCGACTACCAGTCCCTTCCCTGACGTGACGCAGAACCGCGCCCCCCGGTGCAGCGTGCCGGTCCACCCCGCGGCCCCCACCGCCCGTGACTCGGTGCTGGGGTTTCCCTACGCCGTGTGATCAGCACCCGGCGACCGCTGCGGGCGCCACTATTGCACCCTTTCCCGGCGCCCGTCCGGCGTTGTCACGCAGGCGGCCGAACGGGGGTGGACGCCCTGCTGCGAACGTGTGAAGTTCTCACGCAGAGCCCCCCGCCCGCCCCGCGCGACCGGCGGCACCGGCCCCGCCGGCCGCCCGCGCCGCCTAGCATGAGGCCCGCGGGGGGACCGCGACGGCAGGGCCACCGGGACGACGGGGACGACGGGAACGGGGCGGCGCCCGGCCGCACCGACGGGGGGAAACGACGCGTGGACGACGCGCAGCAGCAGACGAACCGCGGCACCGCACGGACGGCGACGGGGCTGCGCACCGTCGCGACCACCGTCGCCCCCGCCTCCCCCGGGCTCCCCGGCACCCCCGGCGCCGCCGGGTCTCGAACCCCCGCCCACGGGCAGGGCCCGGACACCCCCGGCGCGACGAGCACGGCCGACGCCCGCGTCATGGTCGGGGTGACGATCGTCGTCGTCGCCCTCACCGTGCTGCAGCGGTTCGCCCTGCCGCTCGGTTCCCCCGTCCCCGTGACGATCCCCGTGGTCGCCGCCGTCCTGGGGTACCTCGCCTACCACGGCCACGTGCGCGAGGACGGGGCCTCGGTGCGCACCTACGCCCTGGCGATGGGCGCCCTGAGCGTGGTCGCCCTCGTCGACGTCCTCTGGCGCGGAACGGGTTCGCTGACCTCGTTGCTGCTGCTCGTCGTCACCTGGGCCGCGTTGTGCTTCCGCGTCGACGAACGCCGCCTGCACCTGTTCCCCCGCGTCCAGCGCCGGTTCGAGACGTTCATGCTCGTGTTCGCCGGGATCGGGATCGTGCAGATGCTCGCGCAGTTCGCGGGGATCTGGAGCTACACGGACCTGCTGCGCACCGTCGTGCCGCAGAACCTGCTGTTCCAGGGTTACAACACGTCCTACCCCATCGAGTACGGCTCCCCCGTCATCAAGGCGAACGCCTTCGTCTTCGTCGAACCGTCGGTGTTCTCGCAGTTCCTCGCCCTCGCCCTGCTGTCGGTGCTGAGCCGGGGCCGGGAGTACTGGCGGGTCGCGGTGTTCGCCGTGGCGCTGGTGTGCACCGTGACGGGCACCGGGTTCATGGTCCTCGGTTTCGGCCTCGTGGTCCTGGCCGTGCGGCGCGGTGGGTTGTGGGCCGTGCGCGCGGCGGTCGTGCTGGGGATCGCGGGTGTCGCCGCGCTGCTGTCCCCCCTGGGCCCCATCCTGCTGAGCCGCTCGGGGGAGGCCGGCCAGACGAACTCCTCGGGCAGCCTGCGGTTCGTCCAGCCGTACCAGTACCTGCTCGACCGCTGGTCCTCGGACCCCTGGTCCGTCCTCACCGGGCTCGGGCCGGGGCAGGCCGACCGGATCTCCGACGCGATCTTCGCCCAGACGGGGCTGCCCATCAGCTTCGCCGGCGCGGCGAAGATGGTGCTGGAGTACGGCCTCCCCGCGTTCCTGCTCGCGGTGGTGTTCCTGTTCGTCGCCGCCGTGCGACGCTCCCCCGCGCCGACGGTGGCGCTGGCGGCGGTCTTCCTCAACGCCGTCACGTCCTCCAGCTTCCTGGCGGCGAACATCTTCTACGTGCTCCTGCCGATGGCCACCCTGTTCGTCGGCCGACGGACCGAGTTGTCCGTCTGGGAGGAGCAGCGGACCGACGACGACCCCACGGACGCGGTCGAGGTGACCGTGCCCCCGTGGACGACCCCCCTGGGAGGAACCCGGTGAACGTTGGACCCCTGGCCGCGCTGCGCAGCGACCTGGAGCACATGGTCGATCCCGGCGGGAGACCGGCGCGCGCCTGGTGGCCCGAGGTCGCGGCCCGGGTGGCGCTGGTCCCCCGGGTGCGCGCCGCGGTGCAGCTGCGCCTGGCCCAGGTCGTCGCCCCCCGGTTCATGCCCGCCGCCCACCTGATCCAGGCGCGCACGCTGCGCTCGGCGGGGGCCGAGATCTCCCCCTTCGCGCGGATCGGACCGGGGCTGTGCATCATGCACTCCACCGGCATCGTCATCGGCCCCTCGGTGCGGATCGGCCGCGGGCTGCGCATCTACCAGAACGTCACCCTGGGCGACGGGTCCACCCCGGGCCAGCCGGTCGTGGGGGACGACGTGACGATCGGGGCGGGGGCCTGCGTCCTCGGGGGCATCACCGTGGGCGACCGCGTCGTGATCGGCGCCAACGCCGTCGTCACCCGGGACGTGCCCGCCGACAACGTGGCCACCGGTGCGCCCGCCACGTTCCGGCCCCGCCGGCCCGGCTGGGACGACCGGCTGGACGCCCTGGCCGCGCAGGCCCCCACCGCCCCGGCCGTGGGCGTCGGGTAGTCCCCGCTCCGGCGCGCCGCGCGGGCGGCGCGCCGGTGGGCCCGGGCGGACCGGCCGCGCGACTCAGGCGTTGGCCCGCACGGCGGGACGGCGCACTCCCAGGGCGGCCAGGGCACCGCTGAGCAGCGCGCGGGCCCGGCGACGACCGTGCGCGCGGGGCCGGACCCGGTGCAGCGCACGGGCGCGGGTGGGCAGGTCCGCCCCCCGGGTGCGCTCGAGGGTGGCCTGCACCCGGCCCGCGGCCGGGTGGCGGATCTCCGTCTGCCAGTAGTGGTAGACGACGTCGATCGCCTCGCGGACGGTCAGCGCCTGCTCCAGCGCGATCCCCAGGGCGAACTGCTCCAGCGTGTGCAGCCGCAGCCCGGCGGGCTGCAACCGGTCCAGCAGGCCGAGCGCCTCGCGCACCAGCGGCGCGTGCTCGGGCAGCAGCCCGATGACGCCGGAGTTCCACGACGGGGGGTCGGCCGTGAAGTCGTAGGGCCGGCCCGTGGAGTCCTCGAACCGGTGCGTGCTCAGGTGGTCGGCGAGCTCGACGTTGTAGTCGATCCGGGACGCGCGCAGCGTGTTCTCCCGGACGTGCATGAGGGCGTGCCGGGCGTCGACCCGCTCGAACAGCTCCCGGGGGGGTCTGCGGAACCAGGTGTCCCCGTCCACGAACACCACGCGCCCGGTGGCCTCCCGCAGGGCGTGCGCGACGCACTCCAGCTTGCGCCGGTGGGCGTACCCGTCCGGCCCGCTCCACGCCGCCAGCGTCTCGGCGCTGAGGGGTTCCACCCGCACCGGCAGGTGCGCGAAGTGCTCGGGGTGGTCGGTGTAGACGACGACCTCGTGCGCGGGTTCGGGGTCGAGCCGGAACGAGGACACGATGGAGAACTCGGTCTCGGCGACGATGGGGCCCTCGCCGTAGCAGAGGTAGACGAGCCGGTCGCCGTTCCCGGTGCGCGTGCCATCGCTCGTGCCGCCGCTCGTACCGCCGCTCATGCCGTCGTCTCCTGGACGGTCGAGGCGGTCGGGCGGGCCTCGCGCTGCTCCTCGACCTCGGCGGCCACGGCCCGGCGCAACGAGATCCACCAGAACGGCACGACCGCCCAGAACGACGCGGCGATGCCCCAGGCCGCCCCGGGCAGACCCCACAGCAGGGCGAAGCTGATGGGCAGCACCAGGACCAGGGCCGCGAGCAGCAGGTGCACCCGGAACGTGGCCTGGGCCCGGCCCATCGCGTACAGCGCCGCCGTCGGGCCACCGGCCAGCGCCGTCGCGGCCTGACCCACGATGACCGGGACGAGGACGCTGCGCGTGCCCTCCCAGCTGTCGCGCAGGACGGTCTGGCCGAAGGCGTCGGGCAGCAGCAGGAACATCGACCCCCACGCGACCCCGGCGACCAGGACCACGCCCCCCAGGCCACCGGAGGCCAGGTACCACGTCCGCGCCGTCATCCGGGCGCGGCGGCGGGCCAGTTCGGGGACGGCGAAGGAGGTGATGCCCGCGCCGAGGATGGCGACGGGGGCGGTCAGCAGGTTCCCGCCGCGCATGGCCCCCGCGGCGGCCTCGCCGAGGGCGAGGGCGACCAGGAGGGTGGCGACCTGGTTCCCGGCCTGCAGGATGACGAACTCGGGCACGAGGTAGCGCGTCAGCGACCACTGCTCGCGGATCCAGGACACGGCCAGGTGCGGGGCCGGCCAGTGCCTGGAGAGCAGGACACCGACGAAGGAGGCCGCGAACGCCGCGCCGCCCCAGGCCAGGATGAACGCGACCGGGGTGCGTTCCCCGGCCAGCAGCAGGGCCCCGACGGCGACGACCTGGGTCAGGCCCCACACCGCGTCCAGCAGGGTCGCCGCCGCCGGTCGCAACCGGGCGAACAGCGTCTGGCGCCAGGCGTCCTGGACCAGCAGCCCCGGCAGGACGACCGCCAGCGCGACGAGGCTGGACTCCACGACGCCGTTCAGCGGCAGGGCCCAGGTCCCGAGCAGGACGAGGGCGGAGACGACGACGCTCAGCAGGAACGTGGTGCCCACGGCCGAGGAGGCCCCGCGCCGGAAGTCGGCGTCGTCGGAGGCGGCGAAGCGGATCGCGACCGGCGTCGTGGCCAGCGCCCGCATGAACCCGATGGTCACGGAGAACACGGCGAAGGCGATGGCGAAGGCGCCGAACTCGCCGGCGGTGGCGAACTGCGCCACCGCGAGCTGCACGAGGAAGTTGTTGCCGCTGGAGACCACCTGGTCGGCGATGTTCCAGAGCCCTCGCGTCATCCCCGACGCGCGCACGCGCCCTCGCAAACCCCCCGGCACGCCGGGCACTCTAACGGAGTTCACGAACGGGTCGGCCCTGCGTCACCCGATGCGCCGAAGCGTTCCAGGAACGCCGCGCGGCCGGCGGGCGCGTCGTCCAGCGTCATGCCCACGCCCCCCTCGGGGACGTTGAAGTACGCCTGGTACCGCACGTCGGCCCGGACCACGGCGTCGGCGATCTGGTCGATGAACTCCGGGCTGTCGCCCCCGCCCTGGGTCCGGCCCTCGGCGACCATCGCCCACTCGGGGATGCTGATCGGCTTGTCGCGCTCGGCGGCGAAGGCGATGACGGCCGAGAGGCTGTTGACCTTGGCGTCCTTCTCCTCCCACCGCGCGGTGGGGTCGATCGGGGAGATGTAGGAGTCGTAGACGTCGACGCCGATGATGTCGACCCAGTCGTCACCGGGGTACATCTCGGCGATCCCGACGGAGTCCTGCTGACCCTCGGCGATGTTGAAGTCGATCTCGAACTCCGCCCCCTCCACGGCCGTGATCATCTCCACGATGCGGCGGAAGTAGGCCTTCCACTGCTCGCGCTCGTCCTCGGTCTCCCCGATGTAGTGCGTCTCGTACCAGTCGCCGTTCAGCTCCCAGCCGAGCCGGACGATCGAGCGGCCCAGGCCCTTGTCGACGAGGTTGCGGGCGAACAGCGTCCAGTGCTCGTCGTACTCCCCCGCCGCCCCGCGCTCGCGCCAGTCCTGCGGGGGACCGGCCGGGACCAGGCCCGTGGAGACGACGAGGGTGCGGTTGTCCGGGTCGTCGCGGACCCACTGCCCCCAGTCCTGCCCCTCGGGGGGGACCATCGCGAACCAGGGGCCGGAGATCGCGGCCCAGTCGGCGTCGGAGTTGAAGACCACCACGCAGTCGAGGGGCCGGCCGAGCCAGCGGCCGAAGTCCTCGGCGACGGAGACGGTGTGGGTCTGGACGCCGACCCACTTGGTGTCCAGGTCGGCCGCGGGGACGTGCGGGCGCGGCGTCCAGTCCGGGGCCGGCGTGCTCTCGACGGGGTTCTGCGGCCCGCGGGTGGCCCAGTACACGCCGCCGCCGGCGGCGGCCACGGCCAGGACGCCGAGGCCGGCACCGATGACCTTGCGCCGTCCGTGCCTGCGGGGCCTTGGCGAACCTCCGGTCGCGGGGCTCTCCTGGTGCGTCGTGTCCACCACTGCGCGCGTCCGCCTTCCCCCTCGGACGGGACCCGGCACCCCTCGGCACCCCGTGCCGGCCGGCGCGCCCCGAACCCCGTCACCGTCGACCGCACCGCCCCCCGGCCATGCGCGCACCGCTCGGTGCTGGCACGACTGTAGGTGAGGTCCGGACACTTTGACGTCGCGTGAGGGTGCTCCTCCACGGAATCTTCGACCGGCCGGGCGCAGGCCGTGACCGGATGCTTCCGGGCCGGTACCAACAGTGACGAACCGGGGGTGAGAAGGCCTGTGGGCGAGGAGGTCCCGGTGATCGTAGGCTCGTGCCGTGGGTCGTTTCGAGAACGTCGCGGACCTCGCCGCCATCGCCCCGGAGTCCGTCGCGCTCGACCTGGCCTGCGGGCAGGGACGCACGACGCGGGCGCTGCTGGCCGCCGGTCCCCGCCTGGTGCACGCCGTCGACGTCGGCGCCGCCCTCGACGACGACCTCCTGCTGGACCCGCGCGTGCGCGCGCACATCGCCGAGCTCGACACCCTCCCGCTGGCCGACGGCAGCGTCGACGCGGCCGTGAGCCTGAACGCCGTCGAGCACCTGGCCGACGTCGGCGCCCACCTGCACGAGGTGCACCGCGTCCTGCGCCCGGGCGGGACGGCCGTGCTCGCCCACTCCGACTGGGACACCGCGCTGTTCACCAGCGACGACGACGCCCTGACGCGCGAGCTGCTCGACCGCTTCGTCGCCCACGTCCCCGCCCGCGGGGCCAGCACCGACGGGTTCGCCGGCCGCAAGCTGCTGCGCCACGCCGCCGCCAGCCCGTTCACGGTCGAGTCGGTGCACTCCTGGGCCGACCCGCACCGCCGCTTCGACGAGGGCTCGGTCGCCTGGAAGGTCGCCACCGGCATCCTGGCCGCCGCCGGGGACGAACCGGGCCTGGCCGCCCGGGCCGCCGGCTGGGTCGAGGGGCTGCGCCGGGCGGCGCGCACCGGGACCTTCCTGTTCGCGGTGACCGACGTCGCCGTGGTCCTGCGCAAGTAGTCCCGTGCGGGCGGACCTGTGCGGGCGGACCTGCGCGGGCGGACCTGCGCGGGCGGTCCCCGACTCGCGGAACCACCCGGGGGGCGGCACCGTTGGAGCCTTCACGGACGAGGCACCGCGCGAGCGGTCGAGGAGGTCACGGTGGCAGGCCTGGTGGGCAAGCTGGGGCAGTTCCTGAAGTCCCCCGAGGGCCAGCGGGTCGCGCAGCAGGCCCAGCGGGCGCTGAAGGACCCCGCGACGCGGCGCACGCTGACCGACGCGGTCTCGAAGTTCCGCGGCGGGTCCTCCGGATCGGGCACGCGCACCCCGCGCTGATCGGGTGAGCCGGCCCGGCCGGGCGAGGGGGGCGACCCTGACGCCCGGTTAGAGTTCGGCGGTGCCCTCCGACCTCACCTCGTCCCGTGCTGCCCCGGGCCGGCCGTCGTGGCTGCGGTCCGCGCGGGTGCTGCGCACCGAGGTCCTCGCCGGCCTGGTCGTCGCCCTGGCCCTGGTCCCCGAGGCCATCTCGTTCTCCATCGTCGCGGGCGTCGACCCGCGCATCGGTCTCATCTCCTCCTTCGTCATGGGCGTCACCACGTCCTTCGTCGGGGGCCGGCCGGCGATGATCTCCGCCGCCACCGGGGCCGTGGCCCTCGTCGTGGCCCCGCTGTCGCACAGCCACGGCGTCGGCTACCTCATCGCCGCGATCCTGCTGGCCGGCGTCCTGCAGATCGCCCTGGGCCTGCTCGGCGTGGCCCGGCTCATGCGCTTCGTCCCGCGCAGCGTCACGACCGGGTTCGTCAACGCCCTGGCCATCTCCATCTTCATCGCCCAGCTGCCGAACCTGCGCGGCGCCGGCGTCACGGGCTACGCCGTCCTGGTCGCGGGGATCGCGCTGCTCGTCCTCGTGCCGCGGGTCGTGAAGTCCGTGCCCGCCCCGCTGATCACCGTCGCGCTGCTGACCGTCCTCGTCGTCGTGCTGCACGTCGACGTCCGCACCGTCGGCGACGACGGCGAGCTGCCGCGGACCCTGCCGACCCTCGGGCTGCCCGACGTCCCGCTGACCCTGGACACGCTGCGGACCATCGCCCCCTTCTCGGTCGGTGTCGCGCTCGTCGGGCTCATGGAGTCGCTCATGACCGCCCAGCTCGTCGACGAGCTGACCGACACGGGCTCGTCCAAGACGCGCGAGTGCGTCGGGCAGGGCACCGCGCAGATCGTCACCGGCCTGTTCGGCGGCATGGGCGGGTGCGCCGTCATCGGGCAGACGATGATCAACGTGAAGGTCTCCGGGGCCCGGACCCGGCTGTCGACGTTCCTGGCCGGCGCGTTCCTGCTCGTCCTCGTCGTCGGGTTCGGCGACGTCGTCGCGCAGATCCCGCTCGCCGCGCTCGTGGCCGTCATGTTCCTCGTCTGCTACGGCGCCTTCGACTGGCACAGCGTGCGCCCGGCGACGCTGCGGACCATGCCGCGCAGCGAGACCGCCGTCATGGTCGTCACCGTCGTCATCGTGCTGCTGACCCACAACCTCGCCTACGGCGTCCTGGGCGGGACCCTGCTGGCGTGCGTGCTGTTCGCCCGTCGCGTGGCCCACCTCGTCGAGGTCCGCCCCGGTGCCGAGCCGGGCAGCTACACCGTGCACGGGCAGGTGTTCTTCGCCTCCTCCGGGGACCTGGTGACGCAGTTCGACTACGCCGGTGACCCCGAGCGCGTCACCATCGACTTCCGCGACGCCCACGTGTGGGACGCCAGCTCCATCGCCGCCCTGGACGCGGTGAGCCGCAAGTACGTCGAGCACGGCAAGGAGGCCGTCATCGTCGGGATGAACCCCGCGACGGCCGCGCTGCACGGACGGCTCGCGGGGCGGGTCACCGCGGAGTAGGGGCGCGCCGCCGGGGCGATCGTCGTGACCACGCGCAGTGACGGGGAGAAGGGGTCAGCGGGTCATCCACCGCTCGGGGCCGGAACCGGCCCGGGCAGCGCGGGCGCGCCGGGTCTGCTCGCGCAGCAGCCGCGCGGCGACGTCGGCGGCGAGGTGGTCCACGCGGGGGGTGACCTTCCCGGGCGTGGAGTGCAGGCGCACGCTGGCCAGGCCCAGGCGGCGCTGCAGCGGCCCCTGCGTCAGCCCCAGGCTCTGCGTCCGGGCGTGCGGGACGACGTCCAGACCGCGCACGACCCGCCCGCCGCGGGAGAGGAACGCGTGGTCGGTGACCAGGTAGCCGCGGCGGCGCCAGCTGATCCAGTCCAGCCACCGGGCCTGCCGCGGGACCGCGGTGAACCCCCCGTCGGTGCCCGCCCCGGTCAGCCCGGCGCGCACGACGTCCAGCGGGGAGCGGTCGCCGGTGGCCAGGTCGGGCAGCACGATGCCCAGGACCAGGCCGACCTCCTCGACGGTGCCGACGGGCAGCAGCGTCGTGCTCCGCTCGGAGCTGGAGGCGGACTCCGAGGAGTACCCGGCGACGTTGACCTCCACCCTCCACCAGCCCGACCGCCGCCACAGCAGCGGCTGGGTGAGGCGCAGCGCCTGGACGCGGCCGGGCGGCACGGTCTGGGACCGCTGCTCCAGCAGGCCGTGGCTGAGCCGCAGGCCGTCGGGGCTGTCGGCGACGGTGAAGCCGAACCCGGTGCTGAACCGCTGCCACACGGCCGAGACGAGCCCGAGGACGACGGCGGCGGACCCGAACAGGGGGGTCAGGCTCCGGGCGAACCAGCAGCCGATCCCGATGCCGACGAGCACCAGGACCATCCCGATCGTCGGCCCGGACTTCAGCGTGGAGGTGACCAGCCGCGTCGGGGGCACCTCGACGACCTCGCGCTGCGGTGCCTCGGGGGCCTCCTCCCCCTCGGCCACGACCAGGCCCGCGGCCGCGGCGAGCAGCGCGTTGCGCACCCGCTGGGCCTCCTCCTCCTTCAGGTACGCGAGCGAGACCTTGCTGCCGGAGCCGCCGGCGACCTCCAGCTGCAGCTCGGCCAGGCCGAACAGGCGACCCAGCAGCGGGCGGACCACGTCGACGGCCTGCAACCGGTCCAGCTGGGCCCGCCGCTGCTGGCGCCAGAGGATCCCGCGCTCGACGTGGACGGCGCCCACCCCCTCGGAGGTGTCGATGCGGTACCGGGTGCGGCGCCAGGACAGGGCGCTGAACCCGGCGCCGACCAGGGCCAGGGCCAGGACACCGCCGAGGACGGCGAGGGTCAGGGCCCAGCCGGGCAGGTCCAGCCGCAGGATGTCGTCGGCGTTCTGGCCCACGACGACCACCAGGACGGCGGCGACCACCTTCCACGCCCGCAGCACGGGGGTGACGGGGTGCAGCCGCTTCCAGCCCGGGTCGGCCAGGACCGCGCGGGTCGGGGCGTCCAGCCGGTCGGCGACGCGGTCGGGCAGCGTCTCCAGGACGGGCTCGTCCGCCTCCGGCGAGCTCACAGCCCCGCCAGCCGCGCCTCGCCGCGCGCGGCGAGGCGGTCGCGCAACCGGGCGGCCTCCTCCGGCCGGAGCCCGGGGATGGCGGCGTCGGTGTCGGAGGAGGCGGTGTGCAGCTGCACCTTCGCCAGGCCGAACCGGCGGTCGACCGGGCCGGCCTCGACGTCGACGTACTGCAACCGGCCGTAGGGGACGACGACGAGGGAGCGGAACAGGATGCCCTTGACCACGAGGAGGTCGTCGTCGCGCTCGGCGTACCCCCACGCCCGCACCTGCCGGCCCGACCACGCGAAGTCCCACAGCCACAGCGGCACGACGAGGACCAGCCCCAGCCACACCCACGGGGTGATCAGCAGGGCGCAGACGACGACGGCCACGGCCACCACCCCGAAGAAGATCCCCCCGACGAGGCGCTGCGCCGTCGCCCACCGCGGGTCGATCCGCTGCCAGACGACGTCGCCGGGCGCGAAGGGGTCCACGTCGGGAGGGGTGGGGTCCGCGCCGGCCATGGCCCCACCTTGTCAGACGCGGGGCCGCCGGCACCGGTGGTGGCGGCAGGAGGGGGACGGGCCCGGCGGGCGCCGCGTTGCCGAACCGGCCGGGCGTCGGAGAGGCTTCTGGGGTGATCACCGACGCCCAGGAGCTCGAGACCGGTGTCGACGACGTCATCCGGTTCGAGGGGGTCTCCAAGCGGTACGCGCGCCAGCACGCCCCCGCGGTGGGTGACCTGACGTTCTCCGTGCGCCGCGGCGAGCTCGTCGCGCTCGTGGGGCCCTCGGGCTGCGGCAAGTCCACGATCCTGCGGATGGTCAACCGGCTCGTCGAACCGAGCGCCGGGCGGATCGTCGTCGACGGCCGCGACACAACCCACGTCGACGCCGTCACGCTGCGCCGCGGGATCGGGTACGTCGTCCAGGCCGGGGGGCTGCTGCCGCACCGCACGGTCCGCCGCAACGTCGCCACCGTCCCGCGGCTGCTCGGCTGGGACGACGCCGTCGCGGCCCGCCGCGTCGAGGAACTGCTCGACCTGGTCGGCCTGGACCCGCACACCTACGGCGACCGCTACCCCGCCCAGCTCTCCGGCGGGCAGCAGCAGCGCGTGGGCGTGGCCCGGGCGCTCGCGGCCGACCCGCCGGTGCTGCTCATGGACGAACCGTTCGGGGCGGTCGACCCCGTGGTGCGCGACCGGTTGCAGACGCAGTTCCGGCGGATCCAGACGGACCTGCGCAAGACCGTCCTGTTCGTCACCCACGACCTCGACGAGGCCGTGCGCATCGCCGACCGGATCGCGGTGTTCTCCCCCGGCGGGGTGCTGGAGCAGTTCGCCGACCCGCGCACGCTGCTGTCGGCGCCGGCCTCGGAGTTCGTCGTGGAGTTCGTGGGTTCCGACCGGGGGTTGCGCCGGCTGGCCGTCACCCCGGTGCGGGCCGAGGACCTGGCCAAACCGCTGGTCCTGGCCCCCGGTGACGGCGTGGAGTACGCGGCCACGGCCCTGGACCTCGACGGCGGGCAGCACGCCGTGGTGCTGGCGCAGGGCCGGGTGCTGGGCTGGGTCGCGCGCGGGCGGTTGCGCACGGCGGCGCGATCGGGTTCCCGGGACGCCCGGGTCGGCGACCTCGTGCAGCCGTTCACCGCGACCGTGCCGGCGGAGGCCGACCTGCGCTCGGCGTTCTCCCGGTTGCTGGCCCAGGAGGCCCCGCTGCTGCCCGTCCTGGACGGGCAGGACTACGTCGGGGCGCTGACCCCCGACGTCGTGCACACGGCGGTGCGCCGCGACGTCGTCGACCCCCCGGGCTGACACCCGGCAGGATGGGGGTGTGCCACCGACGCCTCCCCGGCGCCCGGTGCGGCGCCGCGCACCGCGCGCCCGTGCCCTCGTCCTGGGGTACGGCCTGTGCGCGACCCCGGCCCTCGCGGTCGTCGTGCTGTCCACCGACGGCCACGCCCTCGGCTACGTGCTGGGGTTGTCCGCCGTGTGGTGGCTGGCCCCGGCCCTCGTCCTGGTCCCGCTGGCGACCGCGGCGCGCTGGTGGTGGGCCGCCGCCGCGCTCGCCGCCCCGGCCGTGGCGGCCGGCGCGCTGTTCGTCCCGTACGCCGTGAACCGGGTCGACCCCGTGGACCGGGCGACCGACCTGCGCGTGGCCACGTTCAACACCTCCGCCTGGCGCGGCGCGGACGGCCTGGCCCGGCTCGTGGCCGAGGCCGCCCCGGACGTCCTGGCGCTGCAGGAGGTCGCCCCCGCCCAGCGCGCCGGGTACGAGGCCCGCTACGGGGCGCGCTACCCGTACCGGAGCTGGGGCGCGCCGAGCAGCCAGGGCGACGGCGACGCCGTGTGGTCCCGCTTCCCGATCACGTCCGTCGACCCCGTCACCGGGCTGCCCGCCGGGGCCCGCTCCGCCGACGTCGTCACGCTCGACGTGGGCGGCCGCGACGTCGCGGTCGTCTCGGTGCACCTGGCCTCCCCGTGCCTGTTCTGCACCGGGCGGGCGCAGGCCCGCAACCCGGCGGGCTCGACGGGGAACGCCGCACGGGTGCGGGTGGGCGAGGCGCGCCGGTTCGCCGACGTCGCCGCGCAGCGCCGGGCCGCCGGGCAGGCCGTCGTCGTGGCCGGTGACCTGAACTCCGCCGAGCTCAACGAACCCCTGCGCGAATTGCGCTCGCACGGTCTCGTGGACGCGCACCGGGCCGTCGGGACGCGGCCGGGGCTCACCCGGGGGGACTCACCGGGGTTCGCGCGCGTCGACGTCGTCCTCGTCGCCGGGTTCGAGCCCGTCGGCACGTTCGAGGGGGCGCCGGGTGGCAGCACCCACTCCCCCGTCGTGGCCGACCTCGCCTGGCCCGGCTGAAACCCCGTGGAACCGCCGGGGCGGGCGGCCTAGCGTCAGGGGTGTGACGGGTGACCCGTGGGGCCCTGAGGTGGCCCGGACCTACGACGAGGACACGGCCGACCTGTTCGCTCCCGGGGTCCTGGGCCCCGCGGTGGACGTCCTGACCGACCTCGCCGGGACCGGCCGGGCGCTGGAGCTCGCGATCGGGACGGGCCGCGTGGGTCTGACCCTGGCCGCCCGCGGGGTTCCCGTGGCGGGCATCGAGCTGTCCCCGCACATGCTCGCGGAACTGCGCGCGAAGGTCGCCGCGGGCGCTCCGGCCGTCGAGGTGGTCGAGGGCGACATGGCCACGACGCGGGTGGACGGGGAGTTCTCGCTCGTCTACCTCGTGTTCAACACCGTGACGAACCTGCTGGAGCAGGACGAACAGGTCGGGTGCTTCCTCAACGCAGCCCGCCACCTCGCCCCCGGCGGCGCGTTCTGCGTCGAGACGTTCGTGCCGGAGCTGCAGCGGTTGCTGCCCGGGGAGTCCGCCCGGCCGTTCGACGTCTCGCCCGACCACCTCGGGGTCGACACCTACGACCTCGTGGCGTGCTGGGTGACGTCGCACCACGTCCGGTTCGCCCCGGACGGGACGGCGTCGCGGTTCACCTCCCACCACCGGTACGCGTGGCCGGCCGAGTACGACCTCATGGCGCGGATCGCGGGGTTGGCGCTGGAGAGCCGCTGGAGCGGGTGGGACCGCTCGGAGTTCACCGCGGCGTCGCGCTCGCACGTGTCGGTGTGGCGGAAAGAGCCGTGAGGAACTCCCCGATCCGGCGCAGACCCTCGGTGAGCTCGGCGCGGGAGGCGGCGTACGACAACCGGACGTGGGTGTCGGCGGTCCCGCCGGGCCCGGCGCTGGCGAAGTCGCGGCCCGGGGTGAGCGCGACGTGGTGCTCGGCCAGGGCCCGCGCGCAGAACTCCCAGGCGTCCAGACCGCTGGGGCGGACGTCGACGTAGACGTAGAACGCCCCGTCCGGGACGACGGGGACGGGCAGACCCAGCGCGGCGAGACCGTCGAGGACGAGGTCGCGGCGGGCGCGGAACTCCCGCCGCCGCTCCTCGCACACGGAGAGGGAACCGGGGGTGAAGCAGGCCAGCGCGGCGTGCTGCAACGGGGTCGAGGCGGCGATGAAGTAGTTCTGCGCCAGCCGTTCCACCGGTTCGACGAGCGCGGGCGGCAGGACGGCCCACCCCAGGCGCCAGCCGGTCATGCCGAAGTACTTCGAGAAGCTGCTGACGACGACGGCGCCGGGGTCGGCGGCCAGGACCGTCGGCGCGGGCGTCCCGTCGGGGGCGGGGTCGGCCAGGTCGAGGTAGATCTCGTCGACGACGCGCCAGGCGTCGCGGGCGGCGGCCTCCGCGCACAGCGCCGCGAGGTCGCCCGGCGGCACCGACGTCCCCGTCGGGTTCGAGGGGGAGGCGACCATGACGACCGACGTGGCGGGGGTCCACGCCCGCCGCAGCGCGTCGGCGGTGAGCTGGTAGCGGTCCTCCGGCGTCGTGGGCAGGGTGAGGGCCCGGCCGCCGAAGGTCGAGACCAGTTGCCGGTTGCACGGGTAGGACGGGTCGGCGAGCAGGACGTCGTCGCCCGGGTCGACGGTCGCGGCCAGGACGAGCAGCAGCGCGGCCGAGGCCCCGGAGGTGACGGCGATCCGCGCCGGGTCCACCTCGACGCCGTGCCGGTCGCGGTAGGACCGCGCGATGGCGGCGCGCAGCTCCGGCAGGCCGAGCGCCGGGGTGTAGGGCAGGGGCCGGCCGTCGGCGACCTCGCGCAGCGCGGCCAGCACCTCCGGCGGGGCCCCCGCGTCGGGTTCACCGATGCTGAGGCGGACGACGTGGTGGCCCTGGGCGGCCAGCTCGGCGGCGCGCTGACCGATGGCGAGCGCGTGGAACGGCTCGGTCGTCCCGGCGCGCTGGGACAGCTTCACGACCGGCCTCCCCCGCGGGTGCGCGCGCCGGTCTCCTCGTCCTCGGGCGGGACGCGGCACCAGCGTTCGACGACCAGGCCCGCCGCGAGCAGCAGGGCCGAGGCCACCACGTCGACCCCGGCCACGACGGCCTCGGAGCGGCGGGCCGCGATGTGCAGGGTGGGCAGGTAGTGCACGCCCCAGCCCAGGAACACCCCGACGAGCAGGGCCCCGGCGACCGAGGCCGCCTTGGCCAGCGCGGCCGTGCGGGCGGCGCGCAGCGCGTCGATCCGGCGCGCCTTGTCGCCCTCGACCCACTGCTTGACGGGCCACCCCACCCCGACGACCGCGACGACGAGCAGGCCGATGGTCAGCGTCGTGCGCCACACGAGGTCGGGTTCGGCGCCCCCGGTGGAGACCCACACCTGCAGCCCGGACCAGGCCAGGACGGCGGCGAGGAACCCCACGGCGAGCAGCACCCCGGGACGGGTGGGCCTCACGGGCGTCCGTCCCGCTCGTCGCCGGCGTGCAGACGCCGCAGGAGGTCGGCGACGCGGCCACCGCGCGGTCCGGGCAGCACGGCGTCGGGGTCCAGCTCCAGCCACGGGCCGAGGACGAAGTCGCGCTCGTGGGCGCGCGGGTGGGGCAGGACGAGGCCGTCCGCGTCGAGCACGACGTCCCCGACGGCGATGACGTCGACGTCGACGGGCCGGGGGCCGTCGGGCACCTTCGTGCTGCGGTCCAGCCCCAGCGCGGCCTCCACGGCGTGCGCGGCGGCCAGCAGCGCGTGCGGGGTGAGGTCGGTGCGGGCCAGGACCACCGCGTTGAGGAAGTCCGGCTGGTCCGGGACGGTGCCGACGGGGGCCGTCTCCAGGACCGTGGAGACCGCCTCGACGGTGATGCCGTCGGTGGCCTCCAGCGCCCCGACCGCGGCGCGCAGCGTGGCGGCGCGGTCCCCGAGGTTGGCGCCGAGGGCCAGCACCGCCGGTGTGCCCGGCCTCACGGACGGGTCCTGCGGACGCACAGCTCGACGTCGGCGAAGGGCACCGGGACGGGGGCCTGCGGCTTGTGCACGACGACGTCGACCGCCTGCACGCGCGGCGACGCGGCGAGCGCGACGTCGGCCAGGCGCTGGGCGAGGGTCTCCAGCAGCGCGACCGGTTCCCCCGTCAGGACGGTGACGAGGTCCTGGGCGAGCAGGCCGTAGTGGACGGTGGCGTTCAGGTCGTCGTCCGCGGCGGCCTGCCGGGTGTCCAGGTGCAGGGCGACGTCGAGGGCGAAGACCTGGCCCAGCTCGCGCTCGGCGTCCAGGACGCCGTGCCGGCCGCGGCCGGACAGCCCGCGCAGGACGATGCGGTCCAGCGGGCGGCCGTCGGCGTCCAGGACGGGGCCGGTGGCCTCGAGGGAACTCACGTGTCTCCCTTCGCGGCCGTGCCGACGGGGACGGCGGTGGGGGTGCGACCCCGGCGCCACGCACCGGCGACCTTCACGGCCGCGACCGACGACGGGACGTCGTGGACCCGCACGCCCCAGACGTCGCGCTCGGCCAGCAGGGCGGTGATCACCGCGGTGGCGACGTCGCGCTCCTCCGGCGGGGGGACGACCCCGTCGGGGCCGGCCAGGAGCGCCCCGAGGAACCGCTTGCGCGAGGCGCCGATGAGGAGAGGGCGACCCAGCACCTGGAGCAGGTCGAGGTCCCCCAGCACCGTCCAGTCGTGCTCGGCGCGCTTGGCGAACCCCAGCCCCGGGTCCAGGACGATGCGGTCGCGGTCCACACCCGCGGCGACGACGGCGTCCAGCTGCCGCCCCAGCTCCCGCCGCACCTCGACCGCGGCGTGCTCGTAGGTGGCCAGGGAGTTCATGACGTCCGAGGCCCCGCGCCAGTGCGAGAGCACGTAGACGCAGTCCAGCTCCGCCACGGTCGCGGCCATGTCCGGGTCCGCGAGCCCGCCGGAGACGTCGTTGACGACGACCGCCCCGGCCGCCACGGCCGCGCGGGCGGTCGCGGCGCGCATGGTGTCCACGCTCACCGGCACCCCCGCGGCGACCAGCCCCTGCACGACGGGCAGGACGCGGCGCAGCTCCTCGGCGGCGTCGACGCGGCTCGCCCCGGGACGGGTGGACTCCCCGCCGACGTCGACGAGGTCGGCGCCCGCGGCGTGCAGCGCGAGGCCGCGCGCGACGGGGTCGTCGGTGTGCCGGCCCCCGTCGGAGAAGGAGTCGGGGGTGACGTTGAGGACGCCGAGGACCCGGGTGGGACCCGGGGTCAGCAGCGGGTTCACCGGTGGCCCGCGACGATGAGGCTCATCGCCTCGGCGCGGGTGGCGGCGTTGCGCAGGGACCCCCGCACGGCGGAGGTGACGGTCTTGGCGCCCGGTTTGCGCACTCCGCGGTAGGTCATGCAGGAGTGCTCGGCCTCGACGACGACGATGACGCCGCGCGGGTGCAGGTGCTCGGTGAGGGCGTCGGCGACCTGGGTGGTCAGGCGCTCCTGCAGCTGCGGCCGGCGGGCGTAGACGTCGACGAGCCGGGCGAGCTTGGACAGGCCCGTCACGCGGCCGTGCTCGCCGGGGATGTACCCGACGTGCGCGACGCCGTGGAAGGGCAGCAGGTGGTGCTCGCAGGTGGACTGGACCTCGATGTCCTTGACCAGCACCAGCTCGTCGTGCTCGAGGCCGAAGTCGGTGACGAGCACGTCGGCCGGTTCCAGCCACAACCCGGCGAACAGCTCGGTCGCCGCCTTCGCCACCCGCTGCGGGGTGTCCTGCAGGCCCTCGCGGTCCGGGTCCTCCCCGATGGCCAGGAGGAACTCCCGGACCGCGTTCTCGGCCCGCGCCCGGTCGAACGACCGGCCGCCGGTGGCCGGTGTCCCCGTCATGCTCACGGCTGCTCGTTCAGCCCGTTCTCGGTGTTCACCGGCGTCTGGAAGCCGCCGGTGCGACCGTTGAGCTGCCCGGGGCTGCCCACCGGGGGGATGTCGGAGACGTGCCGGCGCTCGGAGGACAACCACACCGGGCGCTGCGGGCGCTTCACCACGGGGGCGAAGATCTCGGCCAGCTCGGCCTGGTTGAGGGTCTCCTTGTCCAGCAGCGCCACGACGAGCGCGTCCAGGACGGGGCGGTGCTCGACGAGGATCTCCCACGCCTCGTCGTGCGCGGCCTCGATGAGCCGGCGCACCTCCTCGTCGACGATCCCGGCGACGCCCTCGGAGTAGTCGCGCTCGTGGCCCATGTCGCGGCCGAGGAAGACCTCGCCCTGACCCTGGCCGAGCTTGATCGCCCCGATCCGCTCGCTCATGCCGTACTGGGTGACCATCTTGCGGGCCATCCCGGTGGCCTTCTCGATGTCGTTGCTCGCGCCCGTGGTGGGGTCGTGGAACACCAGTTCCTCGGCCACGCGGCCCCCGAGGGCGTAGGCGAGCTGGTCGAGGATCTCGTTGCGCGACGTGGAGTACTTGTCCTCGGTCGGCAGGACCATCGTGTACCCCAGGGCCCGGCCGCGCGGCAGGATCGTCACCTTCGTCACCGGGTCGGTGTTCGGCAGCGCCGCGGCCACCAGCGCGTGCCCACCCTCGTGGTACGCGGTGACCTTCAGCTCCTGCTGGCTCATGCGGCGGGTCCGCTTCTGCGGGCCGGCCATGACGCGGTCGATGGCCTCGTCCACGGCGGCGTCGTCGATGACCTTGGCGTTGGCCCGGGCCGTCAGCAGCGCGGCCTCGTTGAGGACGTTGGCCAGGTCGGCGCCGGAGAAGCCGGGGGTGCGGCGGGCCACGGCCTCCAGGTCGATGTTCGGCGCGAGCGGCTTGCCCTTGCCGTGCACCTGCAGGATCTTGTGCCGGCCCTCCATGTCGGGGGCCTCGACGGCGATCTGGCGGTCGAAGCGGCCCGGGCGCAGCAGCGCCGGGTCGAGGATGTCGGGGCGGTTGGTCGCCGCGATGAGGATGACGTTCGTCTTGACGTCGAAGCCGTCCATCTCCACGAGGAGCTGGTTCAGCGTCTGCTCGCGCTCGTCGTGACCGCCGCCCAGGCCGGCCCCGCGGTGGCGGCCGACGGCGTCGATCTCGTCGACGAAGATGATCGCGGGCGAGTTGGCCTTGGCCTGCTCGAACAGGTCGCGGACGCGGGAGGCGCCGACCCCGACGAACATCTCGACGAAGTCCGAGCCGGAGATCGAGTAGAACGGCACCCCGGCCTCGCCGGCGACGGCGCGGGCGAGGAGGGTCTTGCCCGTGCCGGGCGGGCCGTAGAGCAGGACGCCCTTGGGGATCTTGGCCCCGACGGCCTGGAACTTCTCCCGGTCCTCCAGGAACTCCTTGATCTCGTGCAGCTCCTCGACCGCCTCGGCGGCGCCCGCCACGTCGGCGAACGTCGTCTTGGGGGTGTCCTTGGTCATCATCTTGGCCTTGGACTTGCCGAACTGCATGACCCGGCTGCCCCCGCCCTGCATCTGGCTCATGAGGAACCAGAACAGGAGCACGAGCAGCAGGATCGGCCCGACGGTGAACAGCAGGGACTGCAGGACGCCGGTCGTCGGCACCTCGTCGGTCACCCCGTCCGGCGGCGGGTTGTCGGCCAGGGCCGTCAGGACCGCGTCACCGCGCTGGGAGATGTAGTACGAGCGGGCCGTCGTGGCGCCGTCGACCGTCTCCCCGGACTTCAGCTCCAGGTCGATCCGCTGGTTGCCGTCGGTGAGGGTCGCGCTCTGGACCCGGTCCTGCTCGATGAGCTGCAGCGCGCGGGTCGTGGAGACCTCCGCGGTGCCGCTGGACGCGAAGAAGGAGGCGCCGATCGCGACCGCTGCGATCGCCACGACGATCCACAGCCACGGGCCCCTGACGATGCGCTTGAGAGTGTTGGGCATCTGTGGGGGCGTCGCCCCCGTCCCTCCTGCTCGATCCTGCCTGTCGATCGACGGTACACCGCGGCCACGACAGGCCGCCCGGGCACCGCCCCGCAGGTCCTACGCCGTCCGAACGGGCGGGGCGGCCCCCCTGTTCCGGGCACCGGCCGCCGGTTCGCTGAGAGCTGAGCGACAGCCGGCCCTGCCGCCGGGCGGGCGCTCAGCCCAGCCCGAGCCGGGCGTAGGCGCCGAGCACCGTCCGCTCGGACTCGGTGAGGTAGTCCTCCAGCTCCCGCGCCGCCGCGGGACCGCCGTCGGCGGCGAAGGTGTCGAGCACCGAGCGGTTGCGGGCCACGAACCGCCCGTGCAGCGTCTGCGGGTCCCCGATGACGAGGAAGGCCAGCCGCAGCTCGGCGGCGAGCTGGCGGTGGGTGCGCAGCAGCCGCGGGCTGTCCGACAGCGACACGAGGGCCTCGTGGAAGGCCATGTTCGCGGTGCCGACCCCGGCCCAGTCCCCCGCGGCGACGGCGTCCCCGGCCGCGGCCACCGCCGCCCGCATCCGGTCCACGGACGGGTGCCCGACGTCGGCCCGGGCCAGCACTCCCGTCTCGAGGTGGCGTCGGACGCGGTAGATGTCGAGCACGTCGCCCACTCGGGGCGAGGCCACCGACACCCCGCGGTGCGGGACGTGCTCGAGCAGGCCCTGCCCGGCCAGCACCCGGAACGCCTCGCGCAGCGTGTTGCGGGACACGGAGAACCGCTGCGCCAGTGCCGTCTCCGACAGCCGCCGGCCGGGCGGGAACTCCCCGGCGGCGATCCGCGCGCTCAGGAGGTCGGCCAGCGTGCCGCCCTCGCCGTCCGGCCCCCCGTCGGGCACGGAGGTCAACGCAGCGGCCTCGGTCACCCCGTCATCGTAGGTGCCCCCCGACGCGGCCCCGGCGGCGCGACCCGGCGCGGAGTTCACGCAAACGCAACACGGCGCAACACGTTGTTCAACAATCTGCGCCATTGTGTTCTTCAACCAGGAGTGCCACAGTGCTGCCGTCCGGCAGCCCCGCCCCGCAGCAACGTCGCCACGTCCCCGGGAGCCACCATGTCGAAGCGCCCCGCCCAGGAGAGCGTCAGCACCACCGCCGACCCGAGCACCGAGCTGAGCACCACGCGGCGACGACCGGGCCGCGGACCCGTGATCGGCGCGATCTTCCTCATGGCGACCTCCGCCATCGGCCCGGGCTTCATCACCCAGACCGCCACCTTCACCGCCACCCTCGGCGCGGCGTTCGCCTTCGCGATCCTGGTGTCGATCCTCATCGACTTCGCCGTCCAGATGAACGTCTGGCGGCTCATCACCGTCACCGGCAAGCGCGCCGGCGACCTCGCCAACAGCGCCGTCCCCTTCAGCGGCCACGTCCTGACCGTCCTCATCGTCATCGGCGGCCTGGCCTTCAACATCGGCAACATCGCCGGCGGCGGGCTCGGCCTCAACGCCCTGCTCGGCCTGGACCCGAAGGTCGGCGGTCTCGTCACCGGACTGCTGGCGATCGGCGTCTTCCTCGTCAAGCGGGCCGGGACGGTCGTCGACCGCGTCGTGCTCGTCCTGGGGCTGGGGATGATCGTCATGACGGTGGCCGTCGCCATCGCCTCCGGTCCCCCGGTCGGCGACGCCTTCCGGCAGACCGTCGTGCCGGACACGGTCAACTTCGCGACCATCACCACCATCGTCGGCGGCACCGTCGGCGGCTACATCACCTACGCCGGGGCCCACCGCTACCTCGCCTCCGGGCAGACCGGGCCCGAGCACGTGCGCGCCGTCCACCGCGCCTCGGTCACCGGCATCCTCGTCACCGGCGTCATGCGCTACGTGCTGTTCCTGGCGATCCTCGGCGTCGTCGCCTCCGGCGTGGCCCTCGACCTGTCCGGCCGCGCGGCCAACCCCGCCGGTCAGGCGTTCGGCGCCGTCCTCGGCGACGCGGGCATCCGCGTCTTCGGGGCGATCTTCTGGGCCGCCGCCCTGACGTCGGTCATCGGGGCCGCGTACACCTCCTCGACGTTCCTCTCCACCTTCTCCCGCCGGCTGGCGACGGGGTGGCCGCTGCAGCTGACCACCGTGGCGTTCATCGTCGTCTCCCTCGTCGTCTACCTGGCCATCGGCACCGCACCGGCCGCGCTGCTCGTCTTCGTCGGCGGGTTCAACGGGCTGATCCTGCCGATCGGCCTGACGGTGTTCCTCTACATCGGCTGGTTCCGGCAGCGCGACGTGCTCGGCGGTTACCGCTACCCGGTGTGGCTGCTCGTCGTGGGGACGCTGGCGCTGGCGATCAGCTTCTGGATGGCCTCGCAGTCCGTCGGCCCCGTCTTCGACTTCCTGTCCGCCTGACCCCCGGAGGACCCACCGTGGTGACCATCGACCTGAACTCCGACCTCGGGGAGAACACCCCCGACCGCCCCGTCTCCGACGACGCGGCGATGCTGGCCGTGGTCAGCAGCGCCAACGTCTCCTGCGGTTTCCACGCCGGCAGCCCCGAGGGCATCCGCGAGACGGTCCTGGCGGCGTCCCGGGCCGGCGTCACGATCGGCGCCCACCCCGGGTACCGCGACTACGAGAACTTCGGCCGCGAACGCCTGGACCTGCCGGCGCCCGTGCTGCAGGCGCACGTGGAGTACCAGCTCGGCGCGGTGTGGGCGCTGGCCCGGTCCGCCGGCGACGCCGTCGTCTACGTCAAGCCCCACGGCGCCCTCTACAACACGATGGCCGTCGACGAGGCGACCGCCGAGGTCGTCGTCGCGGCGGTCAAGGCCGTCGACCCCTCCCTCGTGCTGCTGGGCCTGGCCGGCGGGGTCGCCCTCGACGTCGCCGACCGGGCCGGGCTCGCGACGGCGGCCGAGGCGTTCGCCGACCGCGCCTACACCCCGGCCGGGCAGCTCGTCTCCCGGAAGGAACCCGGCGCCGTCCTGCACGACGCCGACCTCGTGGCCCGGCGCATGGTGCGCCTCGTCGAGGACGGGGTCGTCGAGGCGGTCGACGGCGCGGACGTGGCCGTGCGGGCCGAGTCCCTGTGCGTGCACGGCGACTCCCCCGGGGCGGTCGCGATGGCCGCCGCCGTCCGCGAAGCGCTCACCGGCGCCGGGGTCTCGATCGCGCCGTTCGTCGCGCGGGCCCGCTGATGGGTCCGTCCTCCCCCGCGCCGTCGCCCGTCGGCGCGGTCGGCTCATGAGGTTCCTGCCCGCCGGCGACACCGCGGTGGTGGTGGAACTTCCCGACCTGGACGAGACCACCCGGGTGTTCACCGCGCTGCTGGCCGCCGACCTGCCCGGGGTCCGCGAGGTCGTGCCCGCCGCCCGGACGATCCTGCTCGTCCTGGACCCGCGCGCCACGTCCCCCGCCGACGTCGTCGAACGGGTGCGGGCGGTGGAACCGGCCTCCGGGCTCGCGGCCACCGGTCGGTCGGTGACCCTCGACGTCCGCTACGACGGGCAGGACCTCGGCGAGGTCGCAGAGCTCCTCGGGTGCTCGCCGGCCGAACTCGTGCGGCGGCACCAGGCCGCGACGTGGACGGTCGCCTTCACGGGGTACGCACCGGGGTTCGGGTACCTCGTCGGGGACGACGCGCTGTTCGACGTGCCGCGCCGTTCCTCCCCGCGCACCCGCATCCCGGCGGGGTCCGTGGGGCTGGCCGGGACGTTCTCCGGCGTCTACCCGCGCCAGAGCCCCGGCGGCTGGCAGCTCATCGGCCGCACCGACGCGGTCATGTGGGACCTCGACCGCGACCCGCCCGCACTGCTCGCCCCGGGGACGACCGTGCGGTTCCGGCAGGTCGACCGCGACCTGGTGACCGTGCGGACGCCGGAGCCGGAACCCGTCACCTCGGAGTTCTCCGTCGAGGTCGTCTCGCCGGGGGTGCAACTGCTGCTGCAGGACCTGGGCCGTCCCGGGCACCTGGCCGAGGGCGTCGCCGCCTCGGGCGTGGCCGACCGGGGTGCGCTGCGCACGGCGAACCGCGCGGTGGGAAACTCTGCGGAGGCCGCCGTGCTGGAACTCGCGGGCGGTGGGGCCGTGCTGCGGTTCACCGGACCCGGCGTGCTCGCCCTCGCCGGGGCCGACGCCGACGCCTCCCTCGTGGCGGACGGGACCCGCATCCCCGTCCCGGCCGCGCGACCGGTGGCCGTCGAGGACGGGGACGAACTGCGGCTCGGCGCTCCCCGGTCCGGGCTGCGCACGGTCGTCGCGGTCCGCGGGGGTTTCGCCGTCCCCGCCGCGCTCGGGTCGCTGGCCACCGACACGTTGTCGGGGGTCGGGCCGCGTCCGCTCACCGCCGGGGACCGCCTCGCGCTGCACGGCCCCGCCGCCGCCCCGCACGCCGTCGACCCCGGTCCGCACCCCGTCGCGGACCTCCCCCGCGCCGGGGACGTCGTGGAGCTCGACGTCGTCCTCGGGCCCCGCACCGACTGGTTCACCGACGGGGCCGTGGAATCGCTGGTCTCCCAGGAGTGGGAGGTCACCCCGCGCTCGGACCGCGTCGGCCTGCGGCTGGCGGGAACCCCGCTGGAACGCCGCCGCGCGGGGGAACTGCCGAGCGAGGGCGCCGTGACGGGGGCGATCCAGGTCCCGCCGGACGGGCAGCCCGTCCTGTTCGGCCCCGACCACCCCCTGACCGGCGGGTACCCCGTCGTCGGCGCCGTCGTCGACGCCCACCTCGACCTGCTGGGGCAACTGCCCCCCGGCGCCCGCGTCCGCTTCCGGCCGCGCGCCCCCTCCGTCGACCTGTGAGGAGAACCGTGCACACCGTCCTGATCGCCAACCGCGGCGAGATCGCCGTGCGCGTCGTCCGCGCCGCCGCCGAGGCGGGGTTGCGGTCCGTCGCCGTCTACGCCGACCAGGACGCGGGCGCCCTGCACGTCCGGCTCGCCGACGCGGCCGTCGCGCTGCCCGGCACCACCGCCGCGGAGACGTACCTGAACGTGGACGCCCTGCTGACCGCGGCGCGGAGGTCGGGCGCGGACGCCGTTCACCCCGGCTACGGGTTCCTGTCCGAGAACGCGGAGTTCGCCCGCGCCGTGGAGGCCGCGGGACTGACGTGGATCGGGCCGGCCCCGGAGACGATCGAGGCGCTGGGTGACAAGGTGACGGCGCGCGCCATCGCCCGTGAGGCCGGTGCGCCCCTGGCCCCGGGGTCGCCGAAACCCCTGGCCGACGCCGCGGAGGCCGAGGCGTTCGCCGACGAGTTCGGGCTGCCGATCGTCGTCAAGGCCGCCCACGGCGGCGGCGGCCGCGGGATGCGGGTCGCCCGCACGCGGGCCGAGGTCGTCGACGCGTTCACGTCCGCGACCCGCGAGGCCGTCGCCGCGTTCGGCCGCGGGGAGTGCTTCGTGGAGAGGTTCCTGGACCGCCCCCGGCACCTGGAGGTCCAGGTGCTCGGCGACGGGAAGGGTTCGGTCACCGTGGTCGGGGACCGGGACTGCTCGCTGCAGCGGCGCAACCAGAAGCTCGTCGAGGAGGCGCCCGCCCCCGGGTTGAGCGAGGAGCAGCGCACGACCATCCACCGCGCGGCCCGCGACCTCTGCGCCGCCGTCGACTACCGCGGCGCGGGGACGGTGGAGTTCCTGCTCGGTGCCGACGGAACCCTGTCGTTCTGCGAGGTGAACACCCGGTTGCAGGTCGAGCACCCTGTCACCGAGCTCGTCACCGGGACCGACCTCGTGCGCGAGCAGTTCCGCATCGCCTCCGGGTCCGGGCCCTCGTTCACGACGACGCCCGAGCCGCGGGGCCACGCGGTCGAGTTCCGCGTCAACGCCGAGGACCCCGGCCGGGGGTTCCTGCCCTCCCCCGGCCGGGTCGAGGAGCTGCGGGTGCCCTCGGGTCCGGGGGTGCGGTGGGACGGCGGGGTCGAGGCCGGTGACACCGTGCAGGCCGCGTTCGACTCCCTCGCCGGAAAGCTCCTCGTCCACGCCGGGGACCGCGACACCGCGCTGGCCCGCGCCCGCCGTGCGCTGGCCGAGTTCCACATCACCGGGCTCGCCACGGTCCTGCCGTTCGCGCGGGCCGTCGTCGACGAACCGGGCTTCTCCACCGCGGGGTTCGCCGTCCACACCCAGTGGATCGAGGCCGAGCTCATGCCGCGGCTGGAACCGCAGCTTCGGCCCGCGCCGGTCGAAGGACCGGCCCTGCGCCGGTTCGGAGTGGAGATCGACGGGCGGATGGCCACCGTCGGGCTGCCCGCGGAGTTCCTCGCCGCCCTGGGGTCCGTCGGCGCTGTGGACCCCGCCGCCGAGGAGACCGGACCGGACGAGGACGCCCTGGTCGCCCCGTCCCCCGGCACGCTGACGAGCTGGCTCGTCGAGGACGGGACCGACGTCGCGCAGGGCCAGGACGTCGCCGTCGTGGAGGCCATGAAGATGGAGGCGCGGATCACCGCGCGCCGGGCGGGGACGCTGCGGCGGGCCGTCGAGCAGGGCGCGGCGATCGGCGCGGGTGCGGTGCTGGCGCGCATCGGGTGAGGGGCGGGGTGCAGAGTGGCGGGGTGATGTCCGTCGACCTGCACGCCGTGTTCCGCAACACCCGCGACATCGACACCACCCTGCGCACGTTCGTCCTGCGCGCCGCCGCCAGCGGTGAACCGAGCGCGGAGATCATCTGCGGCAAGGGCGAGGGGAAGCTGCGGGCCCGGGTGCTGACGTACCTGCGTCAGCCGCAGGTCGCCAAGCTCGTCAAGAGCGCCGCGGTCGACCCGGACAACGAGGGGCGGGTCGTGCTGCGGTTCTGAGGGGCGTCTCACATCAGGCGCGTCGTAGCGTCCTCCACGAGGGCGCGTGCGCGTCGGATCGCCGCCGTGCAGTTGGCCTGCGAGACGTTGCTGAGCCCGTAGTGACCCGCTGGAGCCAGGGCCCTGCGCTGGACCTTGAGGTCGAGCACCTCGCGCAACCCCCTCGCCAGCGCCGCGTCGCCGGTGGCCTCCTGCAGGAGGGCGATGGCCTGACGGTGGTCCTGCCCGCGGGACCGCACCCCGGCCACGAAGCAGCAGATGGCGTCCGCCGCGGCGATGGCAGCGAGCACGGCGTTTCCCGTCGCGACGGTCGCGGCCTCCGCGAGGTCCTCGGCCTGCACGAGCTCGGCGGCTTCCAGGGACAACCGGGCCTGCCGCAACCGGGTCCGGGCCTCCGCCGGGGTGCAGTCGCCGGTGCGTGGTCCGGGGCGGCTCATGCCGCTGCTCCAACGGTGAGCAGTGTCCTCAACGACGGCCCCACCAGGACCCGACCGTCCCGACGCAGCCCGGCGATGAGCGGCTGGTCCTCACGGACGGCGGTCGCCAGTTGCGAGTCGGTGACCTGGACGAACTGGACGGCGTTGCCCGTCAACGCCTCCAGGGCCTGTCCCGTCGCGTGCGCCTGATCTCCCCACGCGCCGTCGGCGTCGACGGTGTCGTCCCGCACGAGCAGCAGGTCGAGGTCGCTGTCGGGCCCGGCCTCACCCCGCGCCCACGACCCGAAGATCACCACGGCCCGCGCCGGCGGTTCCCACGTGGCCAGCTGTTCCACGAGGAACGCTTCGACGGCCGCCGACGACCCCACCGCCGCCAGGACGGCATCGGCGAGCACGTGGCGACGGTTGAGCGCGTAGAGGACGGCCGGACCCGCGTCCTGCGCAGTCACCAGGCCGTGCTCGACCAGCCGGTGCAGGCAGGCGCGAGTTCGCGCGTAGGAGCGACCGCTGAGTTTCGCGACCGCGGCACCGCTGAGAAGCTGTCCTCAAAGGGTTGAGGGGGCCGAGCGGGTCAACCGCCGCAGCATCACCCGGCTGTAAGCGATCTGCACCATCGCCACCGCCGAGGCCACCGTCCGCTCGTAATCCCGAGCCAGCCGGC
>NZ_JBGFTU010000022.1:0-71176 GCF_041276425.1 Kineococcus halophytocola
CAGGCAGCAGCGTGGCGAACTGGGCCCACAGGGGTTCGGTCAGTGATGATGGCAGGACGGGCACGGGTTCTCCGGTGGTGGTGCAGCGTAGAGAACTCCATGATCACCGGGGCCCGTGTCCGCCCCGGCTCGTGACACGCCGACCCCGTCCAGCCGTCGGGTGCTGACCCGTCGTGACACCTACTGCCGGTCGCTCTAAGCCGGTCTGGGTGCGCACCTCAGCAGCTACCGGGGATGCCACCGAGACCCGCACCGCCTACGACGCCCTGGGCCGGGTCATCGCCGCCAGCATGCCCCGCAACCCCGGCGACACCAGCGCCACCGGCACCGCCTCCACCACGGTGACCCGCTACTACGGCGATGGCACCAACGGCATGAACAACTGCACCACCGCGACGTCTGCGGCCGCGGTCGTCTTCGCCGGCATGGTCTGCTCCACCGGACCGGCCAACGTCCAGGTCGGCGGGTCCGCGGGGCTGCCCACCAGCACCACCACCTACACCCGCACCGGCCTGCCGGCCACGGTCACCGAGACCTTGACCCCGTACGGCTCGGGCACGAACTCCACCCTGCGGGCCACCACCACCGGCTACGACGGCGCCGACCGGCCCCTGTCGGTGAGGACCACCACCTACGGTGCGCTGCACGTGACCGCCGGCACCGAGATCGAGACCCTCACCTACGACGACATGGGGAACCCCGACAGCACCAGCGACGGCGGGTCCAGCAACGTGCCCAACGCCCGCACCCTGCGCACCACGTACGACACCCTGGGCCGGGTCACGTCCTCCCTCGAGGCCACCGGCTTGAAGACCCAGACCACGTACGACACGTCGGGCCGGGTCGCCACTACCACCATCACCGACACCAACACCTCCCCGGCCAACAGCGGCGCCGCAACGATCACCGGCTACAGCCCCGTCACCGCCGGGAAGGTGTGGAAGCAGACCAACAGCTACGACCCCATCACCGGGGATCTGACCGGCACCACCGATGAGGCGCCCTCGGGGCAGGCTTCGGCCGGTGCCATGAGCATGACGATCGACCTCGACGGGCGCACCGTGGTCACCACCGCCGTCGGGTCCGGGTACACGAAGAAGACGGTGTTTGACACCACCGGCGCGGCGGTGCGGCGCACCGTCATCGCCGGCGGGCAGACCGTTCTGGACGAGGCCAACGCGCCTACCGTGACCAGCAACGGGGGTGGGGAGAACGTCTACGGCCAGCAGGTGGAGTCCTCCCAGCAGCTGAAGGCCATCACCCGTAACAGCGCCGGCGAGCCCTCGGGCACGACGGCCAGCACCACCACCCGGCACCGCCGGTACTCCTACGACGGCCTGGGCCGCCTGGTCGCGGCCGCTGACTCCCGCCTCGCGCCGGTCCCGAACGCGATGTCGTGCACGGTGCGGGCCTGGAAGTACGACGCCGACTCCAACCAGGCTGCCCGCGTCAGCACGCCCACCAGCAGCAGCGGTCCGTGCGCGGCGACCGGGTACACCGTCCCCTCGACCAGCACCCCTGGCGGGAACACCCTGGCCACCCACTCGATGAACGCCCTCGACCAGATCACCGACAGTGGCTATGCCTACGACGGCCTCGGCCGCACCCTGACCGTGCCGGCCAGCAACGGCAACCTGCCCGACAAGACCGCCGCCGGAGCCACCGGCAGCGGCCTGAGCGTTGCGTACGCGCCGGGGGACATGGTCGCCAGCCAGACCCTGGCCACCGGCTCGGGCAACGAGGTCCAGACCTTCACCCTCGACCCCACCGGTGACCGACTTCTGGCCTCCACGACCACCCTGCCCGGGCAGGGAGCCACCACGGTCACCAACCGGTACAACGACACCGACGACAACCCGGCCCTCATCAACGAGGCCGACGGCACCGTCAGCCGTTACGTCACCGGCCCCGACGCCGACCTGACCGCCGCCGTCACCCTTCGGGGCGACGGCAGCAGCGGGCTCGCCTGGCAGGTCATCAACCTGCACGGTGATGTCGTCGCCACCGTGCCAGGCGGGGCCACGGCAACAGCTACCGCGGCGGTCATGACCGATGAGTTCGGCGCTGTCCTGGACACCACTCCCGGCCAGAACAACACCGCCGCCTCCCGCTACGACTGGCTCGGCGGCAAGCAGCGATCCAACAACGCGCGCGCTGGTCTGACGTTGATGGGGGTGCGTCTCTACAACCCGGCGACAGCACGATTTGCATCTGTGGACCCGGTGCCTGGGGGGAACGTCAACGCCTACACGTACCCACTCGACCCCGTCAATGTCGCCGACACCACCGGCAAGAACGCTGCCGTCCTAGCTGGCGGCGGGGCTATCATCGTAGTGGGCGGCATCTGGATCATCGCTACTCATTGCGTCATTGTGAAGTGCGCTGTGGCGCTCCCCTCGGCGAGGTCGTGGACAATCCCTAAGCCGGGTGGATCCCGGGCTCCTAAACTTTACTACGGATACACAATCAAGGACAAAAAGAGGCGCGTGTACAAGTACGGCATTACCGGCACGGGGCCCAACAAGAGGCCCGAAGCCCAGCTCGGGAGGTGTCGGAGGAAGATGGGATCGATCTGCACTTACTCAAACTCCGGCCCGTTCCCCAGCTATTGGTCGGCCCGTAAATGGGAGTATGGAAAGATTTTTAGCTACGTGAAGAAGCACTACCACTGCCCCCCAGGCCAATATTGGAGTTGCAAGTAACCATGGTTGAGGAAGATGCCTGGATCCAGGCAATTGGCTGCGTCTATTTGACGCCGCACCCGCGCGGCTACGCGAATCGACTGGAGGCCGCCTTCGATAAAGCAGCCCTCAATGAACGTCTCAAGGAGTCGTGGAAGGCGACTGACGGTCGTCCAGTTGAAGTCTTCGTCTGGTTTCATCAGAACGACATCGAGGCGAAATCGATTCCGAATCCAGGCGACGTGTCGATACGTGCAACTAAGGGTGGGGTGCGCGTAAGGATGACCTCCTCGGCAGCGCATATTGGCGGCGAGGTCTCTGCTGCTGACGCAGTAAAAACTGATTTTCTGCTAGTCATGGAGGCGCTTGAGCGGCGATTTGGCGCCTCGCTCACCCCGCCGTGAATACGGTCGCTTCAGGGGTCTATCGGCGAGACTGTTGATCCTTTCTGATTGTTTCTTTGATCAGGCTTTTTGGACCTGAGAGTAGACAGTTCAATCGCCCCTCGTCGGTAACGGCGCCAGGGCCCGGTCTCGTCAGCGGCTAGCAGGAGGGTCTGCTGCACTGATCGGCGTCACCACTATTGTTGCTTTTCCTCTTGCAGGCTATGGTTTCGTTTCGACTTCCCGAGGCCGGGACTGAGCTTTTGTCAGTAGCGGTTCTCCATCCGACTCACAACTGATTTCACTATGAGTTGCAGGCCGGCTGCGGCCGTCGCAGCCTTGATGGCATGACCGATGAGGTGGTGCTGGAGAAGGTCACGGAGCTGGTACCGGACGGGTTATGGCAGCGGGTGCAGCCACTGCTGCCTCAACGCCCACCGCGCCGGTTCCGTCACCCCGGACGTCTGCCCCGGGACGACCGCGCCGCCTTGGCCGGCATCGTGCACGTGCTCATCAGCGGCTGCACTTGGGGTCAGGTGCCGACCGAGCAGTTCGGCTGCTCTGGTGTCACCTGCTGGCGGCGGTTGCGGGACTGGACGCAGGCCGGAGTCTGGCCGCAGCTGCATCAGGTGCTGCTCGATGAGCTGCGCGCCGCCGGGAAGCTGGATCTGGAGACCGCCGTGGTCGACGGCTCGCACGTGCGGGCTCTCAAGGGGGGCTCACACCGGCCCTTCACCAGTAGACCGGGCCCGCAACGGATCCAAGCACCACCTCCTCACCGACTTCGGCGGTGTCCCGCTGGTCGTGACCCTCACCGGCGGCAACCGCCACGACGTCACCCAGCTGCTGCCGCTGGTCGATGCCTTCCCCATCGTGCGCGGTGTCCGCGGCCGTCCGCGTCTGAACCCGAGATACCTCTACGCCGACCGCGGGTACGACTACGACGTCTACCGCCGCGCGCTGCGAGAGCGTGGGATCGTGCCGCGCATCGCCCGCCGCGGCCTCGTCCACGGCTCCGGCCTGGGCCGCACCCGCTGGGTCGTGGAGCGCAGCTTCGCCTGGCTGCACCAATTCAAACGCCTGCGTACCCGCTACGAAGTCCGCGCCGATCTGCACCTGGGGCTTCTGCAGTTGGCGTGTGCTCTGATCTGCTACCGAAAACTACCGGTGTCATAGTGAAACGAGTTGTTAGTGGTGGGTCGCCGCGGAGAGAGAAGTCAGACCCTCGCCGAGTTGGTCCACTTCGACCGTCCCGAGGCCCCCACCCCTCGTCGCCCGTCGGGGTCGACGTCGTGTGCGCCCGTGTGCGGGCCGATGCCGCGGTATCCGGGTGGATCCCCTGCGGCGGCGGTCCCGAGGCGGTGGCGGGTTCAGTGGGCGCGTAGGTCGTGAGCGGTTCGCGCGCCGAGGGGGCCTCGCGCACGCGCACCGACTGGCGCACCGGGGGTAGAGCGGCGTCACCGAAGCGGCGCTCAGGCTGGCCAGGACGTCCGGGGACAGGCGCTGACGAGCCTGGTAGGCCACGGGGACGACGGCGCTGACGCGCAGACCGGCGTTGAGGCGCTGGGCGACCAGCTCCACGGTGCGCAGCAGGTCGGCCACGCCGTCGAGCTCCGCGCACCGGCCCAGACCGCTATAAGAGTGGACGTGGCCAGCGTGTCAGCTCGCGGCCGCTGCGCCTCGAAAAGCCGGGAAGCGACGGTATGACAAAACCGCAGGTCAGAGACCTGCTCAGGACGACGGCGTGGCCGACTGCGCGGTCTGCCGCGCCCGCACCGTCAACCCCGACGGTCCCTGCGCACCGCGGAACTCCCGCACCGACCTGTCCACGGCCCGCGTCAGCTCCGCCTGGAAGTCCCCCAGCAGCTGCATCCGGCGTCGGCGACGGCCCGCACCCGTAAACGGGACCGTGCGCCGGTTCCGCCAGCGCATCCGCAGCGACTCAGGGCCCATGTCCGCCACCAGCACGAGGTCCGCCATCAAGACCTCGGCGGTGTCCGGGATCCACGCCTCAGCCACGAGCGACCTCGACGGGATCCCGCCGGCCGCGAACTTCGCCACCACCGCCGCCTGGGCAGACAGCACGTTCTCGATCTCCGAACTGACCTCGGTCATGGTCACGGCGTTCCACCTCCCAGCGTGCGCAGACGATCGATCGTGGCCTCCATCATCCTCCTGTCGTCCGCCGTCAGCGAGGGGTCCAGCGGGATCGTCTGCAACGACACCCATCCGGCCGCCCGCTCCTGCGCCGACGACGAAGCCACCAGCCCGACCGCCCACCGCCAGTTCGCCAGCGCCTCCGTGCGCGCCGCGTTCGTATTGCTCCGCCGGCTCGCCAGCCAGGCCGCGACCCCGATCAGCGTCGCCGGCGCGGCACCGATGATGGCGCCGAGCACGGTGGGGTCCACGCACGCACCGTAGCGGTTACCTCACACGCCACACCCGTCACACCGAGGGACCGCGAGCAAGTAGGTGGTCTCACATGCGACCGGCAACGCCTGGGACGGGCAAGAACCATACGCACCAGCTTGGGTAGCTGAGGTTCGGGTCTGCTGCGCTGATCGGTGACGCCTGATCATGCAGCAGGCCCGGGTGCGGGGGTCGACCTCCGCGCACGGGCGTCCCGCAGCGGTGGGTGGTCTCTCGTGGTGCGACGACGTGGGGTGACTGACTCCCCGCGAGGGTGCCGGGTCGTGGAACCGAACCCCGGTGTGGTGCCGCTCGGCGCGTCTGATCTTCCCGGACCCCGCACCCTGCTCACCCCCGCACGGCGTCGAGACGGTGGCGGGCGCCGAGGACCAGGGACACGACACCGAGAGCGACACCGGCGGCCAGCCAGCCGGCGTCGGAGAAGACGGTTCCGCTGGTTCCGCTCTCGTCGGCGCGGACCGCGCTCCGGCAGGTGACGACGACCCAGCCGACCGTGGACCCGGCGCCGGCCAGCGCGGGGAGGACCGCGGTGCGGTGGCGGGGTGCCCTCGCCACGGCGAGCACGACGGCGACCAGGACGACGACAGCCCCCACCGGCAACGACCCCAGGGCGAGCAGCAGCAGGAGGAGGTCCACGCCGTCGAGCATCCAGGGGCGGGCGCACCCGGACGCCCCGCGCCGGTGATCTCCACCGGTCCCACCCGGTGCGCACACCGCCGGGAGCGTCGCCGCCGGCGTCAGTCCCGCAGCTCGGCGTCGAGACGTCGCAGCAGCTCACCCACCCTGCCTCCGCCGGGGGGAGCCGGCGGCAGCCGGTTCAGGACCGCGCGCACGGCCGGTGGGGCGTCGCGTCGGGCCGCCTCGATCTCGCGGTCCCCGACGCGGGGGTCACCACCGGCCGCCAGTTCGAGGGCGCGCGCGGCGCAGGCTGCGGCACCGAGGACGTGCTTGACCTGGTGGGCGTCGGCGAGGGGGTGCAGGTACGCGCTGGCGGCCGCGTGCGCAGCGGACCGGGCGGCCTCCCGCACGGCGGGGTCGGCGGCGTCGCGGGCGGCGCGGTGGGCGGCCCAGGCGGCTGCGCGCTGGGCGGTGCCCCGTGCCGCACCGGCAGCGAAGTCGTCGGCGGCTGTCACCGCCCGGCGCGGTCTGTCGTCCCCGGGACGCCCGGCCTCGTGGACGCCCAGTGCCGTCCGGGCTCGCCCGGCCGAGAAGCGGGCGACCTCGCGCAGCTCGGCGGCGCTCAGGTCGATGCGGGGGGCGGGAGGGGGCACGTCGTCATGGTCGCCCCTGCGCGGGCCCGTCGGGCGGCCCGCCGGGTCTCGGGTGGGACCACCCCGGTGTGACGGACGTGACGTGGTGGGCACCCCCCTCGTCGCGGCACCCTGGGGCAGCGGACGAGGAGGGGTGGGCGACGGTGCGACGTGACCACCTCGACGACCTGCGGCGCGGCTTCGACGCCACCGCGTCCGCGGCCGGGTCGCGCCTGGAGCCCGCCCAGCAGGTGGTGGCCGGCCGGTTGGCCCGGTTGGGGGCCGACGTGCTGCACCAGCGGGCGGGGACGCGCTGGACGCCGCGGCGGAGGACATCCGTGCGGGGGGTGTACCTGCACGGGTCGGTCGGGCGCGGCAAGACCTGGCTCGGGGAGACCCTGCTGCGCCAGCTGCCCGCCGAGGGCGTGCTGCGCCTGCACGCCTACGACGCGGCCCGCCGGCTGCACGTCCCCGGGGCGGTCGACGCCGCGGTGAGGCGTCTACTGCAGGGCGTGCGCCTGCTGCACCTGGACGAGTTCCACGCCCACGACCCCGGCGACGCGATGCTGCTGGCCCGGCTCGTCCGGGGTCTGGCGCACCAGGGGGCGACGCTGCTCGCGACGTCGAACTACCCGCCCCGCGGGTTGCTGCCCGATCCTCGTCACCACCACCTCGTCCTGCCGCTGGTCGCCGCGCTGGAGGCCGGGTGCGACGTCGTGGAACTGGCCGGTGACGTGGACCACCGGTCCCGGGGGCACGGCAGCGCACGTCCGGGGTGGTCCAGCGGGGCCTGGCGGACCGTGCCGCCGGTGGGGCCGGGGACGGCGGGTCCGGTGGTCGCCGTCCGGGACGGACCTGACGTCGTGCTCGTCGGAGGGCGTCCGCTCCCGGTGCTGGCCGCCGCCGGGGGGACGGTGCGGGTGTCCTTCGACGCGCTGTGCGGGGGGCTCACGGCAGTCGGCGACGTGCTGGAGCTGGCCGGGCGGTTCTCGACGGTGGAGCTGGTCGCCGTCCCGCGCCTGTCCGCCCCCACCGCCGACGCCCGTCGGCGGTTCGCCGGTCTGGTGGACGTCCTGTGCGACGCCGACGTGCGCCTGGTCGTGGAGGCGGCCGGTGCTCTGGAGGAGGTGCTGGACACCGACGACCTCGACCACGAGCGGATGCGCAGCCGGTTGCGCCTGCTCGACCCCGTCCCGACGACCCCGTGACGCCCCAGTGACGGCCTGCGGTCAGGACCCGCGGGGGTGCTCCCGGGTCCGGTGCCCGGGCGCGAGCAGGGGCGCCGCGCACCGGCGGTGGGCGGCCTCGACCTCCTCCTGCTGCCGGCGCACCCGGTCGGCGAGCCCGCGCACGCCCGCGGTCCAGTCCCCGCGCAGGTCCTGGGCGAGGACGAGGTCGCCCAGGAGGCGGGCGGCCACGGCGCGCCGGTGCAGGCCGCCGAGCACGTCCTCCAGCGCGAGCAGCGCCTCCACGACCGCGGCGCGGGGGGAGTGGGTGGCGGGCAGGACGCCGGCGACCCGGTCCAGGACGGGCACCCGCTGCAGCAGGGGGGTGATGCGGCCGGCGTGCGCGGACAGCCAGCCGACGCCGACGACGGTCCAGTCGGTGCCGGCCCCGAGCCGTCGCATGGCCGTGCGCAGCGCGGACCGGTCGGCGGCCACCTCGCGGCGCACCCGCAGGAGGGTCGTCCGCTCGGCGGCGAGCGCGTCGAGGGCACCGGCCCGCCGCAGCTGCTCACCGAGCGTCGTCGCCGCGACGAGCTGCTCGTTGAGGTAGGCCCGCAGGACGGGGTCCGCGGTGGGCGTCCCCCGACGCCGTCCGGGGACCAGGGCGGCGATCGTCGGCACGAGGAGGACGCTAACCCCATGGAGTTCCTGCGCGCCCTCCCAGTCCTGCCCGTCCACGACCTCGACGCCGAGACCGCCTTCTACGAGGCGCTGTCGTTCCACGTGCAGCACCGCGAGGACGGTTTCGCGGCCCTGGAGCGCGACCGGGTGCTGTTCGGGCTGCGCCGGGTGGCGGCCGGGGTCGCGGTGCCCCCGGCCGGGCTGTCCTGGCAGCTGGAGGTGGACGACGTCGCGCAGGCGGTCGCGGTGGCCCGCGCGGGCGGCCTGCTGGTGCGGGAGGCGCCGCGCCGGCAGGAGACCGGGGAGTGGACGGTGCGGGTGCTGACCCCGGCGGGGTACGAGCTGGTCCTGGAGGGGCCCTCGTCCGGGACGACCGTGCTGGACCTGCGGGCCCTCGCGCTGTCCCTGCCGGACGTCGTCGAGCTCGCCGACGGGGGCTGGACGGGCTTCCGGCGGATCGGCGGGGCGTGGCTGGCGCGGGTGGCCGGGGACGACGCCGAGCTGCACACCGGGGACGGCCCGGGCGGGGTCACGGCGGTCGACCTGCGGACGATCACGCGCGAGCACCTGGAGGAGCTGGTCCGGTCGGCGTGGGAGGACAACCCCGGCCAGGTCGCCGACGTGGGACCCCTGCGCACGGAGTGACGGGTGTGACAGCCCGTGGTCGTTCTTCGGTCCCGGTCCCCCGTGACCTGCGGCGTTCGGGTGGAGCGCGACCTGGCAGTCACGTAGCGTGTTCGAGCGATCACATGATCGGGACGTCACCAGGGGGAAGAACGATGGACGCTGTGCAGGGCGGGACGATCATGACCGAGGGGCCCGCGGTCGACACGGCGGTCACCCTCATGCCCACGACCGCCGACGGCAGCGGCGCCTGGCACACGGGGACCGTGCGCTCGTGGACGGCCGGCGCCGCCGGTCTCGTCGTCACCAGCCACGTCGCCACCAGCCGCGCCACGGTCGCAGAGCTCGACGGGCAGCGCGTCTGGGTCAGCACCGACCCCGGCGACGGCTCCGACGTCACCCCGCACGCCGTCTTCCAGGCCGTCGCCCAGGCCCACCGCGACGACGAGCTCGCCCTCACCGGCGTCATGCTGCTGGCCTCGGAGACCCGTCGCGGCGCCGTCCGCGCCCCCGTGTCCCTGCCGGCCCACCTCACGACCACCGACGGCGTCGCCGACGTCCGCACCGTCGACTACTCCCGCACCGGGATGCGCATCGAGGGCGCCGCCGACGTGCCCGGTGGCGCCGACGTCGAGGTCGCCCTCGAACTGGCCGACGGCCTGGAGGTCCACGGCCGGGGCGAGGTCGTCCGCGTCGACGAGGAGTCCGGCGAGGCCGTCGTGCGCTTCGTCGAGCTGGAGGAGGGGGCCGCCGAGGCCCTCGAACGCAGCGTGCTGACGGAGCTGGCGCGGCAGAATCGGGGCTGACCGCGCGCACGCCCCCGGGCCCACCCGGGTCCGGGGGTGCTGCACGTCGCGGCGACGGTCAGCTGCCGGTGGTCGGCGACGCGGTCGGCGGGACGGGAGCGTCCTGCCCCGGGGTCGGAGCGTTCCCGTCGCCGGGAGCCGGAGCACCCTCGGGCGGCGTCGGCGCCCCGGCCGGCGGGGTGGGCGGTGCGGGGTGCCCGACCTCGACGCGCGCGGCGGTGAAGGAGCCGTCGTCGGCGACGGCCGTGCCCGCCGCGGCCTCCGCGTGGACGTGCTCACCCACGGTGATCGAGGACGCGTCGACGGTCTCGCCGTCCCGCAGGACCTCCGCCCCGGCGACGTCGACGACCGTGGTGGTCCCGTCGGGGCCGGCGATCGTCAGCGAGCCGCCGTCGACGGCGGTGACGTCCCCGTCGGCGCGCAGCGGTTCCACCACGACGCGGGCGGCGGTGCGATCGTCGGACGTCGAGGAGGACGTCAGCTCGACGTGGACGCGCTGCCCGACGGTGATCGCGCTGCGGTCGGCGGTCTGCCCGCCCTGGCCGGGGCCCTGGTCGAGCACGACGACGGTGTCGTCGGTGAGGGTGACGGTGCTCGTCTCCCCCCTCGGGGCGGTGAGGGTCAGGGTGTCGCCGTCGAGGGCCGTCACGGTCCCGCCGGCCGGCGGGCCGACGCGGTCACCCCGGCCCGGACCCGCGGGCCCGGCGCCGGGACCACCGCCGGGACCGCAACCGGGAGCGGGTGCGGTGCCGTCGCCGGGTGCCGCGGGGGCGGACGCGGACGGGCTGGACGCGGCGCCGTCGGGAGTGCTGGGCGCGCTGGTGGCGGCCACGGCGGCCGTCGCGGCCAGCCCCCCGGCGGCCGTCGCCACGACGGTGCCGAGGACGAACCGGCGGACGCGGGCGCTGCGGCGCGCGGGACGGGGCGCGGCGGGGTCGGTCGGGTCGGTCGGGTCGGTGGGGCAGGTGGTCGTCACGGTGCTCCTCCAGGAGTGGGTCGGGTGACCTGACCGGGACCTCGTGGTCCGCGGTGAGGTCCACACCACCGGCCGGAGCTGAAGCCGACCTGAAGCCGATCCGTTCCCCCGCAGTCCTTCAGGTCCTCTTCAGCTCGCGCGCTGGCCCCGCCACCACGGCTCTGCGATGTTCGTGCGGTGCCCACCGCAGCCGTCCGGGTCCTGCTCGTCGAGGACGACCCGCTCATCGCCGAGTCCGTCACCGCGGCGCTCACCGACACCGGGATGGTCGTGCGCGCCCGCCCCGACGGCCGCGGCCTGGACGAGGTCGTCGAGCGGTTCCGCCCCGACATCGCCGTCCTGGACGTCATGCTCCCCGGCGAGGACGGGACGTCCCTGGCCCGGCGCGTGTGCGTGCCCCGGGACGTGCCGGTCGTCTTCGTCACGGCCCTCGACGACCTCGACGACCGCCTCTCCGGTTTCGCCGCCGGCGCCGACGACTACGTCGTGAAGCCCTTCGCCGTCGAGGAGCTGCTCGTGCGGCTGCGCGCCGTCCTGCGCCGCGCGGGTCGCACGCCGCAGGTCGTCGAGGTGGACGACCTCGTCGTCGACGAGTCCGCCGCCGTCGCCCTGCGCGGGGGGACGCAGCTCGACCTCACGGCGACGGAGTTCCGGCTGCTGGCCCAGCTCGTCCGCCACCGCGGGCGCACCCTGTCCAAGCTGCAGCTGCTCACCCAGGTGTGGGGGTACGAGCACTACGACCAGAACCTCGTCGAGGTCCACGTCAGCGCCCTGCGCCGCAAGCTGGAGGAGCACGGGCCGCGGCTCGTGCACACCGTCCGCGGCCTCGGCTACGTCCTGCGCGCCCCCACGCCCGGCGCCGACCGGGACGAGTGAGGCGTGCGCACGGTCTCGCTGCGCCGCCGCGTCGTCGTCGTCGCGACCGGCGTCCTCACGGCGCTGCTGCTCGCGGTCGGGGTGTTCGTCGACGCCGACCTCGGCTCCCGGCTGCGCGAGGACACCCGGACGCGGCTCGCCTCGCTGGCCGAGCTCGGCGTGCAGCTCGACGGGACGGTCGAGGACCAGACGCTCGTCGACCGGCTCGCGACCGCGGGCGCGAGCGCCGAGCTGGAGACCGGGGACGGCACGGTCGTCGGCACCCCCGGCCCCCCGGGACCGGGTGGACCCCCGGGACCGGCGGGTGGTCCCGGGGCGCGACCGGGAGCCGTCGTGGTCCAGGACGGGGACCTGCTGCGGACGACCCGCCCCCTGGCCGGCGACCGCGTCCTCGTCCTCACGACGTCGCTGCGTCCCGTCGAGGAGGCCCGCGCGCAGTTCCGCCGCTCGATGCTGCTGGGGGGACTCGCGGGTCTGGCGCTCGCGGTCGTCGCGCTGCGGCTGCTGCTGGGCCGGGCGCTGGCCCCGCTGGACACCATGACCGCCACGGCCCGCTCCATCGCCGAGGGGGACCGCGGCCGGCGACTCACCCCGGACCGCACCGACACCGAGCTGGGTCGTACCGCCGCCGCCTTCGACGCCATGCTGGACTCGCTGGAGGGGGCCGAGCAGCGGGCCACCCGGTCGCGGGACCGGTTGCAGCGCTTCCTGTCCGACGTCGCGCACGACCTGCGGACCCCGCTGGCGGCGGTCACCGCGGCGGCCGAGCGGCTGCTGCTGGACACCGGGGACGGGCCTCGGCGCCGGGAGCGCGAGGAGGCCGCCGTCCGCATCGTGCGGGAGGCCCGGCGCGCGGCCCAGCTCGTGACGGACCTGCTGTCGGTCTCCCGGCTGGAGGAGCTGCACCCGCGCACCGCCCGGACCGACCTCGCCCCGCTGGTGCGGGCCGCGGTCGAGGAGGCGGGACCCCTGGGACAGGGGGTGACGCTGCGCACCGCCGCCGTCGACGTGCTCGTCGATCCCGACCACGTCCGCCGCGTCCTGGTGAACCTGCTGTCCAACGCCCACCGGGCCGCCCCCGGCGGGCCCGTCGTCGTCACCGTCGACCGGTGGGACGGGCAGGGCCGCGTCGTCGTCGCCGACGGCGGACCGGGGATCGCCCCGGCCGACCGCGAGCGCGTCTTCGACCGCCTCGTCCGCCTCGACCCCGCCCGCGCGGGCGACGGCGGGTCGGGGTTGGGGCTGTCGATCTCCCGCGGCCTGGCGCGGGCGGGCGGCGGGGAGCTGCGGTGCGCGGACCCGGCCGAGGCGGACCTGCCGCCGGACCTGCCGGGCGGCGCGGTCCTCGTCCTCACCGTCCCCGCGGGCTGATGCCGGTTCAGCCGCTTCCACCGCTTCCGGCCGTCACCCAGCCGCGGCTGACGCTCCGTCACGACTCCCGCGGGATCGAGGTCAGTCCTCCCGCGACTCCGGCTGCTCGGCCCACCACGCGCGCAACTCGCGCTCGGCCTCCTGCTCCCCCAGCGGCCCGCGGTCCATCCGCAGCCCCAGCAGGTGCTGGTAGGCGCGGCCCACGACGCGGGAGGGCCCGATCCCGAGCACCTGCATGATCGCGTTGCCGTCGAGGTCGGGCCGGATCGCGTCCAGCTCCTCCTGCTCGCGCAGCCGGGCGATGCGCGCCTCGAGGTCGTCGTAGGCGTCCGACAGCCGCTTGGCCTTGCGGGCGTTGCGCGTCGTGCAGTCGCTGCGGGTGAGGCGGTGCAGGCGCTCCAGCAGGGGGCCGGCGTCGGTGACGTAGCGGCGGACGGCGGAGTCGGTCCACTCCCCGTCGCCGTAGCCGTGGAAGCGCAGGTGCAGCTCGGTCAGCCGCGCGACGGCCTTGACCGTGTCGTTGTCGAAGCGCAGCGCCTTGAGCCGCTTGGTCACCATCTTCGCGCCGACGACCTCGTGGTGGTGGAAGCTGACGCCCCCGCCGGCCTCGAACCGGCGGGTGCGGGGCTTGCCGATGTCGTGCAGCAGCGCGGCCAGGCGCAGCAGCAGGTCCGGGCCGGGGACGGGGTCCTCCGGGTCCGCCCCCTCCAGGTCGATGGCCTGCTCGAGCACGGTGAGGGAGTGCTCGTAGACGTCCTTGTGGCGGTGGTGCTCGTCGATCTCCAGCTGCAGCGCCGGCAACTCGGGCAGGACGTGCGCGGCCAGACCGGTGTCCACGAGCAGCCGCAGCCCCGCGACGGGATCGGGCGCCAGCAGCGTCTTCTCCAGCTCCACCCGGACCCGCTCGGCCGAGACGATCCCGATGCGCTCGGCCATCGCGCTCATCGCGGCCGTGACCTCCGGCGCCACCCGCAGCCGCAGCTGCGCGGCGAACCGGGCCGCACGCATCATCCGCAGCGGGTCGTCGGAGAACGACTGCTCCGGGGTGCCCGGGGTCCGCAGGACGCCGGCGGCGAGGTCGGTGAGGCCCTCGTGCGGGTCGACGAAGTCCATCGACGGCAACTGCAGCGCCATCGCGTTGACGGTGAAGTCGCGCCGGGACAGGTCCCCGACGAGGTCGTCGCCGTAGGCCACCTCGGGTTTGCGCGAGGCCGGGTCGTAGCTCTCCGAGCGGTACGTCGTCACCTCCACGACGAGGTCCTTCTTGCGGGCGCCGATCGTCCCGAACTCCCGGCCGACGTCCCAGGACGCGTCGCCCCAGGACCCCAGCAGCCGGGCGGTGTCGTCGGGGCGGGCGTCGGTGGTGAAGTCCAGGTCGCTGGAGCGGCGGCCCAGGAAGGCGTCGCGCACGGGCCCGCCGACGAGGGACAGCGCGAACCCGGCGCCCTCGAAGACGCGGCCGAGGTCGACCAGCAGCGCCATCACGGGCTCCAGGGCGGCGACCGCGCGGCCCTTCGCCTCGTCCTTGGCCAGCTCCAGGGCCGACTCGGGGGCGACGGCCGGTCCGGCGGGCCGGGGGTGGGGGGACTCCTCGTGCAGCACGGGGTCCAAGCCTGCCATGAGCCGACCGCTGCGCTGGTTACAGTGAGCCGATGGTCAAGCCTGCCCGGGAGCCGCGTCGGCGGCTGCCCACCGTGCAGGAGACCTCCTCCGGTGGGCTCGTCGTCGACCTCTCCACCGGTGTCCCGCGGGCGGCCGTCATCTGCCGCCTCAACCGCGCCGGCCGTCCCGAGTGGTGCCTGCCCAAGGGCCACCTTGAGGGCGAGGAGACGCTGGAGCAGGCGGCGGTGCGCGAGATCGAGGAGGAGACCGGCATCCGCGGGGAGGTCGTGGAGACGCTGGGCGCCATCGACTACTGGTTCTCCGCCGAGGGCCGGCGCATCCACAAGGTCGTCCACCTGTTCCTGCTGCGCGCGGTCGGCGGGTCCCTGACGGTGGAGAACGACCCCGACGCCGAGGCGGTCGACGTCGAGTGGGTCCCCTTCCCGGACCTGGACGGGCGGCTCGCCTTCCCCAACGAGCGACGGGCGGCGAGCGCGGCGACCCTGCGGCTGGGCGAACTGGCGTGACCGCGCGCGTCCCGCGCCGCGCCGTGCTCTCGGGCCTGGCCGCCGGCGGGGTCCTCACCGCGGCCGCCGACCCCGCCGGGGCCACCACCCGGACCACGACCGGGCCCACCAGCGGGCCCACCGCGAGCGCCACGTCCACGACGTCGTCCGGGCTGCCGCTGCGCGTGGTCCTGCTCGACCTCACCCCCTCGGTCTACGCGGCCGACGACCCGGCCCGCGCGACCGTCGTGGCCCGCGCCCGGATCGAGCACCGGGGGTCGCGGACCCTGACGGCGCTGACGGCCCGCCTCGTCGCCCAGCGCTCCCCCGTCATCGCCCGCTCCGGTCTGGACACCTGGGCGCGGGCCTCCGACCGCGCCTCCATCACCCGGTCCTCGGCCAGCTCCGACGACGTCGTCGTGGGGTCGGGGACGCTGACGCCGGGGGCGTCCGCGGAGGTCGTCATCACCCTGCCGGCCGCCTCGATCGGGGCGGGGGTCGGTGCGCACCTGGCGGCCGTGGAGGTCTCCGACGACTCCGGCCGGGTCGGCGTCGCGCGCACGTTCCTCGTCTCGGCCCCCGCCTCGGTCACGCCCACCCCGGTGACGCTGCTGCTGCCGCTCGTGGCCGGGCGGGACGTGTCCGCCGCGGGGCTGGCCACCGCCGTCCGGGAACGGCTCGACCCCCTCGTGGAGGGCAGCGCCGACCCGCGGGTGGCGTGGGCCCTGGACCCCGCCCTGACCGCCGCCGTGGCCTCCGTCCGCGCCGCCGCGAACACCCCCGCCGACGGCGCGGGGCCCGACCCGACCGCCTCGAGCACCCCCCGGCCCTCCACGGAGGAGGCGCAGCGGCTCTCGGGCTGGCTCGACCGGCTCGCCGCCGCGAGCGCCGGGCGCGACGTCGTGGGCCTGCCGTTCGGCGACCCGGACCTGCAGGCGCTGTCCCGCGCCCCCGGCGGGACCGACCTGCTGCAGCGCGCGGAGGACGCCGCCACGGGCGCCTTCGACGTCCTGACCGGCGCGTCGGTGCGCACCGACGTCGCCTGGCCCGCCGACGAGGCCGCCGACGAGGACCTGCTGGGCTTCTGCGCGCGGGCCGGCGCCTCCACCGTCGTCCTCGACGACCGCTGCCTGCCGCCGGACCGCGACCTGACGTTCACCCCCACGGGCCGGGCCACCGTGGAGCTGGGCGGGTCCGGCCCGGTCGCCGCCGTCGCCACGGTCGACGCCGTGGTGGCCGACCGGACGCTGTCCGCCGTCCTGGCCGACGCCGCCGACCCCGACGAGGTCGTCCCCGTCCGCCAGCGGCTCGTCGCCGAGGCCGCCACCACGACGTTGCAGCGGCCCAGCGACCCCCGCGCCCAGCTGCTCGTGGCCCCCCGCAGCTTCGCCCCGGCCGCGGCGGTCCTCACGGGGCTCGTGACCGACCTGGAGGACTCCGGCTGGGTGAGCTGGCAGCCGCTGACCGCCCTGCTGCAGACCACGGCCCCCGACGACGAGCGGACCGGCCCGCAGGTCGCCACGGCCACCACCCGCGCCGCGCTGCCCGTCGGTCACGTCCAGGACGTGCGGGACCGGCTCGTGGCCGTGGACGACTTCCGCAGCGCCCTGCAGACACCCACCCCCGACACCACCCCCGCGGGCCTGCTGTCCCAGCAGCGCGCCGCGCTGGCCCTGCTGGGGGTGTCCTGGCGCGGGCACGCCGCCGAGCTGCCGCAGGCGCGGGCCGCCCTGACCCGCGCGGTGCAGGAGCTGACCTCGGGGGTGAGCATCGCGACGGGCAGCGTCCGCAACCTCGCCGCCGAGCGCAGCGAACTGCCCATCACCGTCGTCAACGAGCTCGACGTGCCCGTCCTCGTCGACCTCGTGCTGCGGCCCCGCAGCCCGCGGGTGCAGCTGGCCGCCGTGCCCCGCCAGACCGTGCCCGCGCGCAGCCAGCAGCGGGTGGCCGTGCCGGTGCGGGCGCTGGCGAACGGGTCGGTCGTCGTCGAGGCGCAGCTGCGCACCCCCGCGGGCAGCGCCGTCGGGCCGGCCGTGGACATCCGCCTCAACGTCCGCGCCGACGTGGAGAACTGGATCTCCGCCGTCGTGGGCGGCGGGGCGGCCGGGCTGCTCGTGCTCGGGGTGGTGCGCGCGTTCCGCAGGGGCAACCGCCGCGTCGACGCCGCCGAGCACCCCGTCGAGCACCCCGTCGAGGAGCCCCCGGGGGAGCCGACCGACGAGGGGTCCTCAGCGCCGGCCGAGCCCGGGAAGCCGGCGCAGTAGCGGGCTGACCAGGTCGTCCAGCTCCCGCACGCGCATGAGCCGGCACAGCAGCGTGAAGACGGCGAGGACCAGGACGCCGCCGACGAGGACGACGGCGAGGTTCACCAGCCGGGAGTCGACCGGGCCGACGAGGTGGGCGCCGACGTAGCCGAGACCACCGGCGACGAGGGCGATGAGACCGACCCGGATGGTCGTGCGCACGAGGAGGTAACCGCCCAGGCCCTCACCGTCGAGACGGCGCAGGTGCCGCCGCAGCAGCACGAGCCCCACGGCGCAGGCCACGACGTTCGCGACGCTCATCGAGACCCCGATGCCGACGACGGTCCACTGCGCAGGCACGGCGAGCCAGCAGACGAGGTTCCCGACACCCATGAGGACCGCGTTGACCAGGGCCACCCAGAACGGGGTCCGCGCGTCCTCGTAGGCGTAGAACACGCGACTGACCAGGTAGTTCACGCTGAACGGCACGAGCCCGACGGCCATCGCGGCGAGGACCTGCCCGATGGGCCGGCCGCCGGCGATCATCGCCGCACCGATCCAGGGGCCCAGCGCGACGAACCCGGCCGTCGACAGGGCGCCCACGACCGTCACCGTGCGGGCGCCGGTGGAGAAGTCCCGCCGGACCGCCGGGGTGCGGCCCGCGGCAGCGGCCCCGCTGAGCCGGGTGAACAGGGCCGTCACGAGCGAGACCGCGACGAGGGAGTGCGGCAGCATGAACAGCAGGTAGGCGTACGTGTAGGACGCGTTCGTGGCCCCGTCCAGCCCCAGCCGGGCCAGTTCCCGGCCGGCGTTGCTCGAGGTCCGGGTGGTGAGGGCGAAGACGACCTGACCGACGACGACGGCGGCGAACGTCCAGCCCGCGACCCGGCCGGCCGAGCGGAAGCCGTAGCCCCGGAACCCCAGGCGGGGCCGGTACCGGAAGCCCGCCCGGTGCAGCGGCCAGAACAGCACCAGGGCCTGCGCGACGATCCCCAGCGTGGCCGTCCCGGCGAGCAGGGCGACCATCCACGGCTCCCAGCCCCCGGCAGTGAGGTCCTTGGCGTCGGGGACGAGCACCATGAAGACCGCGAGGCCCGCGATGGCGACGACGTTGTTGAGCACCGGCGCCCACATGAAGGGGCCGAAGCTGCCCTTGGCGTTGAGCACCTGCCCGAGAACGGTGTAGAGGCCGTAGAAGAAGACCTGCGGCAGGCACCAGAAGGCCATGGCCGCGGTGAGCGTCAACCAGTCCGAGGGCCAGTCCCCCGCGTAGAGCCGCACGACGAACGGCGCGGCGAGCGTCAGCAGCACGGTGGCGACGGCCATGACGATCAGGGCGAGCGTGACGAGCCGGTCGACGAACTCCTTGCCGCCATCGGGAAGCTTCAGGGCGCGCACGATCTGCGGCACGAGGACGGCGTTGAGCACGCCACCGGCCAGCAGCATGTAGAAGACGTTGGGCGCCTTGTTGGCGATGTCGAACGTCTGCGCGCCGACCTGCGTCGTCCCGCCGATCGCAGCGCCCTGCACGACGCTGCGGGCGAACCCCAGCACCCGCGAGACCAGCGTCCCGCTCGCCATCAGGGCGCTGGACCGGGCGAGGGAGGCTGTGGACTCGTCCGGGACGGCCGTCTTGTCGGGTGCTGCGCTCACGCCTCGATGGTGGCCGATGCCTGCGCCGTCCGGGTCATCGCGTCCCCGGTGCGGTCAAGGTCTTCACACGACGTGACGACCCCACGACGGTGAAGGACCTCGGGCGGGTGGTGGCGGCGGGTGCGCTGGCGCTCGCGCTCGTCGTCCCCGCCGCGGGCGCGCACGCCGAACCGCGCAGCCGGACCCTGCAGGCGCAGGCCGACGCGCTGCGCACCTCCGTGCAGGCCCTGCGGCTGCAGCAGTCGATCGCCACCGAGGCCTACGACACCGCCGTCGAGGACACCGCCCGCGCGATCTCGCAGGAGGTCCGCGCCCGGGCCGCGCTCGACGCGGCGACGGGCACGAGCAGCGCCGCCGCCACGGCCGCGACCCGGCGCGTCCGCTCCCTCTACATGGCCGGTCCGTCGCTGCCGGCGGGTCTGTCCTCCGGGATCGGCCTGCTCGTCGGCGGGGACCTGGACGGGGCCGCGGACGCCGCCCGGTCCGCCGCCGTCGCCGCGACGGTGGTCGCCGACGACGCGACGACCCTGACCCGGGCCGCCGCCGCCCGCGCCGACGCGACCGCCGCCGAGGCGCACCTGCAGGAGGTGCGGCAGGAGAAGACGCAGGCCCAGCGGGCGGCGGAGACGGCGAGCGCCGAGGTCACGGCGGCGCTGGCCCGTCAGCAGCAGCTCCTCGAGTCCGCTGACGCCGCCGTCCGGCAGGCCGTCGTGGACGAGGAGGAGGCGGCCCGGCAGGCCGCGCTCGCCACCGCCGCGCAACGGGCCGCGGCCGTCGGGGTGGCCGACGCGCCGGGCGCCACCGCGGGGGTCACCGGCACCGCGGGGGTCACCGGCAGCGCAGGGGTCACCGGCAGCGCAGGGGTCACCGGCACCGCGGAGGTCACCGGCACCGTCGCGGACGCGGTCGAGGACGCCGTCCCCGGCACCGACGCCCCGGACGCGGTGGCGGGCGCGATCGCCGCCGCGCACACCCGCGAGGGGATGCCCTACGTCTGGGGCACCACCGGCCCGGCGACGTTCGACTGCTCGGGTCTGACGCAGTGGGCCTACGCGCAGGCGGGCGTCTCGATCCCCCGCACGTCCCGGCAGCAGTACGCGGGCCTGCCGAAGGTGCCGCTGGACCGGCTGCAGCCCGGTGACCTGGTCTTCTACGCGAACGGCTCGGACCCGTCGAGCATCCACCACGTCGCGCTGTACCTCGGCGGCGGCAAGGTCCTGCACGCCCCGCACACCGGGGACGTCGTGCGCGCGGCCGGGGTCGCGATGCCGGGGTTGTTCGGGGCGGTCCGCCCGTCCGGCGGTCCCGCCTAGCGGTCGCTGGTCAGGTGCCGTTCCACCGTGGCCAGGACCTCGTTGCACCGCCGGAGGGCGTCGCGGTCGTCCACGACGCCGGCCAGCTCCCGCGACCAGCCCGCCCGCAGGAGGCGCAGGTTGGTGCGGGCGAGGGGGGTGGGGACCACGCTGACCCCGCGCCCGGTACCGGGCCGGCGCTCGACCATGCCCTTGCCCTCCAGCGCCTGCAGGGCGGCGCTGACGTTGGTGCGTCGCACCCGGGCCCGCCGGGCGATCTCGCTGGGCGCGGCCCCGGGGTGCAGGTCGACGACCCGCATGACCGTCCGCTCGGTCTCGGTCAGCGCCACCACCTCCGGGCCCGAGGGGGTGCGGGCCCGCACCAGCCGCCCGACGTTGAGCAGCAGGTCGGCCAGATCGGCCAGCGGCTCGGCCAGCGGGTCGACCGGCGGCTGGGCCGGGTCGGCGTCGGGGGGGCTCACCGCTCCACGCTACCGGCCGCCTCGGGCATCATGGTTATGTGGAGATAACTCAAGGCGGGGGGCGCTCGCCCGGCACCTCCGCGCTGTCGCGCCCGCACTACCGGCGACTGGTCCTGGTCCTGGGTTCCCTCAGCGCCTTCGGCGCCCTGACCATCGACCTCTACCTGCCCGCCCTGCCCGGCATGGCCGCCCACCTGGGGGCCTCCACCGCCTCGGTGCAGGCCACCCTGACCGTCTTCGTCGTCGGCCTGGCCGCCGGGCAGCTGCTGATCGGGCCGTTGTCGGACGCCTGGGGACGCCGCCGTCTGCTGCTGGCCGGTCTGGCGGTGTACGCCGTCGCCTCCCTGGGCTGCGCGCTGGCCCCCGACGTGGGCTGGCTCCTGGCCGCCCGCGCGCTGCAGTCCCTGGGCGCGGCGGCCGGCACCGTCCTGGCCCGCGCCGTCGCCCGGGACCTGTTCAGCGGGGTGGCCATGACCCGCTTCCTGTCCGTGCTCATGCTCGTCAACGGCCTCGCCCCGGTCCTGGCCCCGGTGGTGGGGGGCCAGTTGCTGGCCGTCACCACCTGGCGGGCGCTGTTCGTGCTGCTCACCGGCACCGGTGTCGTGCTGCTGGCCGCGGTCGCCCTCACCCTGCCCGAGACCCTGCCCGTCGGGAACCGGCGACCGGCGCACCCGCGAGCCCTGGCACGCACCTTCGCCCGGCTCGCCGCCGACCGCCGCTTCGTCCGGCTCGTCCTGGCCGCCGCCCTGGTCTTCGCCGCCGTGTTCACCTACATCAGCGGCTCGTCCTTCGTCCTGCAGGACGGCTACGGGCTCAGCGCCCAGCGGTTCAGCCTGGTCTTCGCCGTCAACGGGCTGGGCATCGTCGCCCTCGGCCAGCTCAACGGCTGGGCCGTCGGCCGGGTCGGGACCGAGGCCGGCCTGCTGACCGTCGCGCTGGCCACGGTGGTGCTGGGCAGCGCCGGGGTCCTGGTCAGCGCCGTGGCCGGTGCGCCGCTGGGCCTGCTGCTGGTGTTCCTGTTCCTGGCGGTGTCGATGCTCGGGCCGGTGCTGACCAACGCCACCTCCCTGGCCCTGGCCGAGCACGGCGCCACCGCGGGGGCGGCGTCCTCGTTGCAGGGCACGACGCAGTTCCTCCTCGCCGGCCTCGCCGCGGCGGCCATGAGCGCGCTCGGTGACGACGCCGTGACGATGGGGGCGGTGATGTGCTGCTGCGCGGTCCCGGCCCTCATCCTGGGCGCGAGGCGCCGCTCCGACCGGTGACCGACCGGCTCCTCAGTACGCCACGGTGAAGCGCCGGCGGGGGTGGGCGCCGGACTCGATCTCGTCGACGTAGGCGATCGCGTAGTCGTCGCCGGAGATCGTCGAACCGCCCTCGGCGTCGGTGAGCAGCACGTCCCCGCCCAGCCGGAAGGTGCCGGTGCGCTCCCCCGGGACCCAGGCGCCGAACTCGGCGGCGGGGCTGAGGTAGAACCAGTCCAGGTCCGGCCCGCCGGCGCGCAGGGACTGCAGGATCTCGCTGTGGGCCAGGGCCTCCGGCCGGTACTCGGGGTTGAAGTCCGGCTGCGAGACCACGGTCGGGCCGCCCTCGCCGACCTGCAGGGAGCCGGCGCCGCCGACGAAGCTCAGGCGGGCTCCCTCGGTGGTGGCCACGTCGGTCAGCAGCGGCAGCGCGTCGATCAGCCCGGGGGAACCGGCCTCGGGGGCGGCGGCGGGCAGGGCGACGACGACGTGGTCGGCGCCGCGGGTGGTCTCGCGCACGAAGTCGGCGTCGTGGATCGAGCCCTGCGCGAACGTGGCGCGCTCGTCGAGGGCGCCGCGGTTGCGGGCGACACCGGTGACCCGGTGGCCGCGGTCGAGCAGCTCGGTGGTGATCCGGCCGCCGGCGTAACCGGTGGCGCCGAAGACGATGACCGTGGACATGCACCCTCCTCATCGACCACCCCCGCGGTGGTCACCACCCGGAGGGTAGCGATGTGTTGTTGAAGGTGCGAATTCCGCCGGTCACCGCCTTCGCCCGGAGGCGTCCTCAGGCCGCCGACCAGCCCCCGTCGGAGGCCAGGACCACCCCGTTGACGTTCACCGCGTCGTCGCTGAGCAGCCACGTGATCGACGCCGCCAGCACCTCAGGGGTCACCGGCGTGGGCAGGATCCCCCGGGCACTGCCCAACCGGGCCGGGCCGAACTGCGAGGTCACCTTCACCTCGATGCTCGTGATGGTCGGCCCGGGGGCCACCGCGTTGACCCGGACACCGCTGGGCCCGTACATGAACGCGCTGCTCGTGGTCAGACCCGCGACCGCGTGCTTGGACGCGGTGTAGGCCGCGCCGGCGGCCGACCCCCGCAACGCCGCCTCCGACGCGGTGTTGACGATGGAGCCGCGACCGCGTTCGAGCATGCCCGGCAGGACCGCACGCATGAGCTTCATGGTGCCGTCCACGTTGAGCGCGAACACCCGCTGCCACACCGCGTCGGACACGTCGTGCACCGCCGACATGTCGTCCATGATCCCGGCGATGTTGGCCAGCCCGTCCACCCGGCCCCCGGCCGCCTCCAGGGCCTGGGCCACCCGCGAGGCCATCGCCGACGCCGCCGAACGCCTCTTCGCCGAGCACGGCGTCGACAACGTCTCCCACCGCCAGATCAGCACCGCCGCCGGGCAGGGCAACAACGCCGCGGTCGGCTACCACTTCGGGACCACCGACGACCTGCTGCGCGCCATCGTGCAGCGGCACGCCCGGGAGGTGGACGTCGTCCGCGCCCGCCTCGTCGACGAGGTCGAGGCCGACCCGGCGGCCCGGGACGACGTCCGGGCCTGGGTGCGGTGCCTGGTGCGCCCGACCGCCGAGCACCTGGAGAGCCTGGGCAGCCCCACCTGGTGGGCGCGGCTGAGCGCCCAGTTGGCGACCGACCCCCGCCACCGGACCTCGGTGGTGGACGAGGCCATGACCTCCCTCGCGCTGCAGCGCACGGTCCAGGGCTTCTGGGCCTGTCTGTCCGGCCTGCCGGCGGACGTGCGCGCCGAACGCAGTGAGATGTCGCGCCTGCTCGGCGTGCACGTCGTCGCCGAGCGGGAGACGGCCCTGGCCGAGGGCCGGCCCACCCCCCGGTCGAGCTGGTCGCAGTGCGCCGACGGGCTGACCGACGCCCTGGTGGGCCTGTGGCTGGCGCCGGTCTCCCGGTGACGGTCGCTCCCGGTGGCGCCGGGACGGGGCGCGGGTCCCTGCCGCCGTTCGCGTGAACGGTCCCCGCCGCGCTCCAGTGCCCGGCCCGGGTGTCGATGCTCCCGTGTGACCTCACCCCGTCCTGCGCGCACCCCCCGGGCCGCGTCCGTCACGGCGCCGGCGCTCACGGCGGTGGGCGTGCTCGTCGCCGGGGTCGTCACCGGGGTCGTCGCCGTGGGGGCCGCGCAGGGGTGGTGGCGGGCGGTCGTGGCCGTCCACGCCACGGTCGTGGTGGGGCTGCTGGTCGTGGTCGCCACCGGTCCGCTGCGCTCGCCGGGACGGCGGGCGGTGTGGGGCAGCGCCGCCGCCGGGCTGACGCTGCTGGCGGTGGCCGAGACGGTGCTGCTGTCCTCCTGGGACGGGACGGCGGCGGGTGTGGTGGCGGGCCTGGAGGCGCACGGCCCACTGGCCGTCGTCGGGCTGGCCGGCTACGCCGGGCTGTACGCCGGGCAGATGCTCACCCTGCGCCAGCGCGTGCACGAGCTGCTGCCCAGCGCGTGGTTCGACGGGGTGCACACCGCGACCGTGCTGGCCGCGCTGTGCTCGGCCCTGCTCGTCGGGCCGGTGCGCTCGGCCACCGGGCTGGACGTCCTGGGCGCAGTGGCCGTGGTCGGGCGGCCGGCGCTGGACGTGCTGCTGTTCGCGGTGGCGCTGGCGATGTGCTCCATCCTGGGGTGGCGCTCTGAACGAGCCGTCACCCTGCTCGCGGTCGCGTTCGGCCTGCTGCTGGTCGCCGACGCCGCGGGCGTGCTGTGGATCTGCGGGGTCCTGGCCGGGCCGGGGTGGGGGACGGCCGTCCTGCTCCTGCACGTGGGGTTCGTGGCCGTCCTGGCCGTGGCCGCGGTCTCGCCCGGGCGGCGCAGCAGCGGCCGGGCGCAGGTCGCGTGGTCGACCATGGCCTCACCGCTGGCGATGCTGCTGATCAGCGGGACGCTGCTGGGCCTGGACCACCTGCACCCGTGGCCGGCCCCCACGACGGCGCTGGCGCTGGCCGGTCTGGCCGGGGTCGGGATCAAGGTCTGCCTGGTCTTCCGCGAGGTGCTGCGGCTGGCCGACAGCCGCGACCAGGCGCTGACCGACGAGCTGACGGGGCTGGCGAACCGGCGCGCCTTCAACGCCGCCCTGGCCACCGCCCTGGGCCCGGCGCCCCGGACCGCCGCCGTGGTGACCACCGAGGTCTCGGTGCTGCTCCTGGACCTGGACCGCTTCAAGGAGGTCAACGACACCCACGGCCACGCCCGGGGCGACGCGCTGCTGCGCGAGGTCGCCTCCCGGGTCGCCGAACCGCTGCCGGTGCCCTCGCTGGTGGCCCGGCTCGGGGGTGACGAGTTCGCCGTCCTGCTGCCCGGGACCGGGCTCGCCGGCGCCGAGGTCGCCGCCGCCGAGCTCGCCGGGCGGCTGGAGCGGCCGGTGCCCCTGGGGCCGGGCGCCACGAGGACCGGGGCGAGCATCGGCATCGCGAGCTGGCCGGTCCGCCAGGGCGGGCAGGGGGCGGCCGAGGCCGCCGAGGCCGCCGAGGCCGCCGAGGAGGTGCTGCGGCGGGCCGACACCGCCATGTACCAGGCCAAGCGCGCCGGGGGCGGCCTCGCGCGGTACGACGCCGCCGCGGACGAACGGGCCCGCGCCGAGCGGCACCTGGCCCACGACCTGCGCTGCGGCATCACGGCCGGGGAGCTGGTCAACCACTACCAGCCGCAGGTCGACGTCCGCAGCGGGCGGGTCGTCGGGGTGGAGGCCCTCGTCCGCTGGCGGCACCCGGTGCACGGGGTGCTCGGCCCGGCGGACTTCCTGGAGCTGGCCGAGACGGAGGGGGTCATGGGCGCGGTGACCGCCACCGTGCTGGAGCAGGCCGCCCGCGACGCGGTGAGCTGGCAGGGCCAGGGGTGGCCCCTGCGCATCTCGGTGAACCTGGCCACCAGCTGCCTGCTCGCCCCGGGCCTGCCGCACCTGGTCGAGGACGTCGTGACCCGCACCGGCCTGGACGCCGCCCGGCTGGTCCTGGAGATCACCGAGACGACGTTGATGCAGGACCCCGAGCTCAGCCGGGAGACCGTCACCCGGCTGCTGCGCCTCGGGGCCTCGGTGAGCATCGACGACTACGGCACCGGCTACTCCAGCCTGGCCTACCTGCAGGACCTGCCCGCCGCGGAGCTGAAGCTGGACCGCTCCTTCACCCAGCGGCTGGGGACGGACCCGCGGACCCGGCAGATCATCCAGAGCACCACCGACCTCGCCCACAGCCTGGGCCTGCGGATGCTGGTGGAGGGGGTCGAGGACGCCGCCACCCTGCGGGCGCTGCGCGACCTCGGGGTCGACGAGACCCAGGGCTACCACCACGCCCGCCCGATGCCCGCCGCGGACGTCCTGCCGTGGCTGGAGCGCCACGGCGGGGACGCCCCCGGCGTCCGGACCCGCGGGTCCGGGCCCGCGACGTCCACGCCGGTCAGCGGGAGGCCAGCACCGCCAGGGTGAGGCTGGCGACGTCCTCCACGACGGCGGCCTGCCAGTCCGGCACGACCTCGGAGGCCCCCGCGCGCCAGGCCGCACCCAGGACCGAGCCGGCCAGCGCCCCCGCCGCCCCCGCCACGACGGGCAGGGCGGCGCGCCGGTGGTCGCGGCGGGCGAGGGCGAGCGCCCCGCCGGCACCGGAGGCCAGGCGCGCCGGGAGCCCGGCGGCCGACAACCGGCTGGGCGTCTGCGGCTTCTTGTCCTGGACGACCTCCACGCCCACGGCGGCCAGCGCACCCACCTTGGCGACGGCGCTGCCCCCCGTCAGGGCCGGACCGGCCAGTCCCAGGGAGCTGCGCCCACCGGCGGCCACCCCCAGCAGCGCCGAGCGCGCCAGGAGCCCGGCCGACGCCGGGCGCGGCCGGTCGACGACCGCGGTCGAGCCCTCCGCCGGAGCCGGGTCGGTCATCCGCAGGGTCGCGTGCGCGGCCAGGCCGAACGCCAGGTGCGGCACGGCGTCGGCGACCCAGTCCTGACCCGTCCACCCCCGCACGTCGGTGACGCCGAGGGCGTGCGCGGGGGCGTCGGTCGCGGCCATGGCCACCGCACCGGTCACGACGCCCCCCACGACGGGCGGCATCCACAGGCCCGCAGCGCGGGCCGTGCCCACGAGGGCGCCGACGCCCAGACCCGCGACCGTCCCGCTCAGGGCCCCCAGCGCCGTGCGGCGGTTCGCGCGCTGCCCGCGCGCGCCGCCGACCTCGGTGCCGAGGCGCCCGGCCAGCGCGTCGACGACGTCCTCGGGCGTCGTGCTCGCGTCCCGGCCGCGCCAGGCCATGTCGGCGTACGTCACGGCGTTGAGCACCGCGGTCCCGACGGCCCCGGCCGCCAGTCCGCCGCGCAGGCCTCGTCCCAGGGAGCTGTTCACCCCGCCATCCTCTGCGGGGCGGGCGGCCCGCGCGCGGCGAACCGGCGCAGGCCCCGCGCGCCCTAGCATGGGCGTGACGGGACGGTCACCGGGTGCACCGCGTGCGCGCGGCCGAGACGCAGGGGGTAGGTCTGGACGGGGCAGGCCGCAGCACGGACCGCAGCACGGACCGCGACACGGGCACCGGCCGGATCGCCGACCGCTACCTGCTGGACCGGGAGCTGTCGCTGCGGACGGACCTCGGCACGCACGAGTACCTGGGGCGCGACCTCACGCTCGACCGGGCCGTGCGCGTGCGCACCCTGCCGGCGAGCGACCCGCGCGCCGAGGAGTTCCTGGACGCCGCGCGACGCACGGCGATGCTCACCGACCCGCACGTGCCGCGCATCCTCGACGCCGGTACCGACGCCGACCCCGCGCAGGCACCCAACGACCCCGGCGACCCCCTCGACCCCGGGACCGCGACGGTCTACGTCGTGGAGGAGGCCGTCGAGGGGGCCTCCATGACCGAGCTGCTGCGGTCGGGCCCGATGCGGCCCGCGGCCGTGCGGGCGCTCGTCGGGGAGGTCGCCACGGCGCTGGAGGCCGCCGCCCGCCGGGGGCTGCACCACACCCGGCTCACCCCCGACGACGTGCTCCTGGACCCCGACGGGGTCGTGCGCGTGCGCGGGGTGGGTGTCGAGGCGGCCCTGGAGGTCGACCCGCCGGCGGTGTCCCCGGCCCGCGCGGCGGCGCTGGCCAACCGCGCCGACGCCGTGGGCCTGGTCGCGCTCGTCTACGCCGGGCTCGTGGGCCGGTGGCCGTCCGTGGAGGGCCTGACCCCGTGCCCGGGTCTGCCCTCCACACCCCTCGGGGCGGGGCCGCCGCCGCCCAAGGACGTGCGGCCCGACGTCCCCAACGACCTCGACACCCTGTGCGCCGTCACGTTCGGCCCGCACGAGGACGGCCCCCACGACCCCGCCGAGCTCGCCCTGCAGCTGGCCCCGTGGTCGATGGACGTCTGGGACCAGACGCTACGCCGGTTGCGCGGGGAGGCCGCCACGGCCGCCGTCCGCGGCCGGCTGAAGAACCGCGACGAGGTCGTGCCGGAGGCCGAGCCGCCGGTGCCGTTCACGCGGCCGCACTCCACCGCCCGCCCCCCGCGCGACGACTCCCGGTTCGTGCTGGCCGTCCTCGGCGGGCTCGTCGCGGTCGGCCTGGTGCTGGCGCTGTGGCAGCTCAGCGACATCGCCGTGCCGGGCACCGGGGGGCAGCGCCCGCCGGCCCCGTCGGTCTCGGCACCGGCCTCAGCCCCCGCGCCGGCGCCCCCGGCGGACGCACCGGCCCCGACGCCCGAACCCGGCGGGGCGGCCGTGCCCGCCGTCCTGCCCGTCGCGGCGATCTCGGCCCTGGACCCCCAGGGCGGTGGGGAGGACTCCGCGACCGCGCCGCGCGCCGTCGACGGGGACCCGGCGACGACGTGGGAGAGCCAGCGCTACACCACCGCGGCCTTCGGGAACCTCAAGGACGGCATCGGGCTGCTGCTCGACCTGGGCGCCGAGGTGGACGTCACCTCCGTCGCCCTGACCGACGGCGGCGAGGGCGGGGCGGTGTCCCTGCTCACCGCGCCCGGCCCCGGCCTCGACGGGTCCCGGCCCGTGGCGGGCGCCCCGGCGGGCGGGCAGCAGACGCTGACGCCCGCGCAGCCGGTCCGCACCCGCTACCTCGTCGTGTGGTTCACCGAGCTGCCGACGACCGACGGGGTGTTCCGGGCCTCGGTCGCCGAGATCGCCGTGACCGGCACGCCCGCGCCGTGACCGGGGCGGGAGCCCAGGACGCGCGGACCGACGCCGAGCTCGTCGCGGCCCACGTCGCGGGCGACCCGGACGCCTTCGGCGAGGTCGTCCGCCGGCACCGGGACCGGTTGTGGGCGGTGGCGCTGCGCACCACCGGGGACCGCGAGGAGGCCGCCGACGCCGTCCAGGACGCCCTCGTGTCCGCCCTGCGTGCGGCCGACCGCTTCCGCGGGGACTCCGCGGTCACGACGTGGCTGCACCGCATCGTCGTCAACGCCTGCCTGGACCGGGCGCGGCGGCGGGCCGTGCGCCCCACCCGCCCGCTGGAGGAGGAGGTCGGCTCCGGGCAGGACGGGACGCGGACGGGGGCGGCCCTGGCCGTCGTGGACGACGCCACCCCGCACGTGGAGGCGCAGCTCGACGTGACCGCCGCCCTGGCGCGGCTGCCCGAGGCCCAGCGCGCGGCCCTCGTCCTGGTCGACATGTACGACGTGCCCGTGGCCGAGGCCGCCCAGGTGCTCGGTGTCGCCGTGGGGACCGTGAAGTCCCGCTGCTCCCGCGGCCGGCTGGCCCTGGCGCAGCTGCTGCGGCCGGCGGGGAACCCGTGAGGCGGGCGCCGCGTCGTAGTGGCCGTCCCGTCGCGGGACCGACGACGGGACCCACCCGAGAGAGGCGTGCCCACGGTGAGTGAGGAGTTCGACGGCGCCGACGGCGAGGAGCTCGACGCGCAGGAGCGCCGCGTGCGCGACCTGCTGCGCGGCTCGGCCGACGTCGGGCCGATGCCGGCCGACGTGGTGGCCCGCCTCGACGCGGCGCTGCTGGCCGCCCGGCGGACCGCGCAGGACGAGCAGCCCGGCACCCCCGTCGCGTCCCTCACCGAGCGCCGCCGCTCCTCCTGGCGCACCCGGGTGCCGCGCGTCCTGGCGGCCGCGGCCGGTGTCGCCGTCGTGGGCGGGGGCGCGCTGCTCGTGGGGCTGCAGGGCACCCCGGGCGCCGACTCGGGCTCGAGCAGCGCCGCCGGGGGCGGGTCCGTGGCCGCGGCCTCCGCCGAGGAGGTGCCGCCGTCGGCGCAGGTCCTGCAGAGCGGGCGCGACTACGCCGACGCCGCCGCCGTCCGGGACCTCGGCGAGGACCTGCTCGGGCAGGACCCGGCCGGCACGGCGGACCGGGCGGCGCCGCAGGGCCGCGCCGACGACGCCACCCCCGGCGCCGGGTCGACGGGCCGCAAGCCCACGATGCTCAACGCGCCCCAGCCCACCGACGGGCCCACCGACGGGCCCACGACTCCCCCGGCCACGGGCGACGACGTCCAGCGGGCGACGGCCGAACAGGCCCTGGCCTGCACCAAGCAGCTCGGCGTCACCCCCGACTCCGTCCTCGCCGTCGAGATCGCCTCGTGGCAGGGCCGACCCGCCGCGTTCGTCGTGCACGCGACCCCCGGCGACGCCGAGGTGGTCGTCGTGGCCCTCGGCTGCACACCCGGGGACCCGGCGCTCAGCACGGTCCCCGTCCCCTGACGGGGCCCCCGGCGCGCCGGGACCGGGGGAACAGGGGCCCCCTACGATCGGTTGGACAGACAGCACGGAGCCCCGGACCGCGGGGTCCGGCACCGATCGAGGGAAGCAGGTCCGCACAGGTGAGCGAGTCCAGCAACGGGGCCACTCCGCAGGACGTCCGCAACGTCATCGTCGTGGGCTCGGGGCCGGCCGGGTACACCGCCGCCCTGTACGCGGCCCGCGCGGAGCTGAAGCCCCTCGTCTTCGAGGGGTCCGTCACCGCCGGCGGCGCGTTGATGAACACGACCGAGGTCGAGAACTTCCCCGGCTTCCCCGAGGGGATCATGGGCCCGGACCTCATGGACAACATGCGGTCCCAGGCCGAGCGGTTCGGGGCCGAGCTCATCACCGACGACGTCGTCGACGTCCGGCTCGACGGTGAGGTCAAGGAGGTCACCACCGGCGGCGGTCAGACCTACCGCGCCCACGCGGTGGTCCTCGCTCTCGGGTCGGCCTACCGCGAGCTCGGTCTGCCCGACGAGAAGCGCCTGTCGGGCCGGGGCGTGAGCTGGTGCGCCACCTGCGACGGGTTCTTCTTCCGCGAGCAGGACATCGTCGTCGTCGGCGGCGGGGACTCCGCGGTGGAGGAGGCGACGTTCCTCACGCGCTTCGCCCGCTCGGTGACGATCGTGCACCGCCGCGACGAGCTGCGCGCCTCCCGGATCATGGCCAAGCGCGCCGAGGAGAACCCCAAGATCTCCTTCGCCTGGAACTCCGAGGTCGTCGCCATCACGGGCGAGACCAAGGTCGAGGGTCTGACGCTGCGCGACACCGTGACGGGTGAGACCCGCGAGGTGGCCGCCACGGCGCTGTTCATCGCCATCGGTCACGAACCGCGCACCGACCTCGTCAAGGGCCAGGTCGACCTCGACGAGAACGGCTTCGTGCTCGTGGAGGGCCGCAGCACCCGCACGAACCTCCCCGGGGTCTTCGCCGCCGGTGACGTCGTCGACCACGAGTACATGCAGGCCATCACGGCCGCCGGCATGGGCTGCTCCGCCGCGCTGGACGCCGAGAAGTTCCTCGCCGCCCGCGGCGACGCCGGCCTGGAGGAACAGCCGGCCCGCGAGGAGACCGACCCGGACGTGCCGACGGCCGAGACCGTCGAACGTCCCCAGCACTGACCCCGCCCCGAACGACCGAGGAGACCCCGTGAGCGCCACCGCCGCCACCACCGACGACACCTTCGACGCCGACGTCCTGCAGTCCGACAAGCCCGTCCTCGTGGACTTCTGGGCCCCCTGGTGCGGCCCGTGCCGCCAGGTCGCGCCCATCCTGGAGGAGATCGCGGCCGAGCACGGCGACAAGCTCACCGTCGTGAAGGTCAACACCGACGAGAACCCCCGCATCGCCGCGAAGTACGGCGTGACGTCGATCCCGACGCTGAACGTGTACTCCGGCGGTGAGGTCGTGAAGACGATCATCGGTGCCCGGCCCAAGCCGGCGCTCCTGCAGGAGCTGGCGGAGTTCGTCGGCTGAGGAGTCCCGCGCACGACGAGAGGCCGGTACCCCGCGGGGGTGCCGGCCTCTCGTGCATCAGGCGGGGGCGACGCCGGTGAGGGTGGGGACGCGGACGCTGCCGAGGATCCGTTCGAGGGCGGCCTCGACGTCCTCGCGCCAGGACAGCGCGTTCTTCAGCTCCAGCCGCAGCCGCGGGAACCGGTGGTGCGGGCGCACCACGGTGAAGCCGACGGACTCCAGCAGGTGCGCCGGCAGGACGCACGGTTCGCCGTGGTCGTGCGCGGCCTGCGTGCTGCCGTCGCCGCCGACGGCCGCGGGCCCACCGCCGAACACCTCGACGGCCTTGGCCCCGCGCTGGGTGAGGTCCTTGGCCGCTCCCTGCAGCAGCATCCGGGCCAGCCCCTCCCCCCGGTGGGCCGGTTCGATCCACCCCGTCGTCAGCAGGACGGCGTCCCCGCTCACCGGGGAGGTGGGGAAGCGGCTCTGCTGCGGCACGTACAGCGGCGGCGCGTACATGACGAACCCGACCGGCTGGTCGTCGACGTAGACGAGGCGCCCGCACGGCCCCCACTGCAGGAGGACGGTGGAGATCCACGCCTCCTTCTCGAAGTCGGGGTACCCGGCCTCCGCGGCGCGTGCCGCCGCGGTCTCGTCCAGTTCCCAGAACACGCACTGCCGGGACGGTTTGGGCAGGTCGGCGACGGTGTCCAGCGTCAGCGGGGCCATGCGTCGTCCCACCGGTACGGCCTCTCGTCTCGTGTCCGGCACGCCGTCGACGTGCCGTCCGGGCAGGGCTGTGGCGCCGTGCCGGTGCGTGCTCAGCGGTGCAGGTGGCGTTCGGCGTGAGCTCCACCCCGCAGGCACGATCTCACGCCGCCGCCGACGGTCGCCACGGTCGCGCAGCGCGGACCCGACCCCTCTGCCGGGGTTCGTCGGGTCCGCGCTGCGCGAGTGCGTCAGTTCTGGCTGCCCAGCAGCCGCAGGATGCGGTCGAGGTCCTCGACCCCGGCGAAGTCGACCGTCAGGCGACCCCGGGTGCGGCCCATGCTGATCTTCACCCGGGTGTCGAGGCGGTCGGCCAGCAGCGTCGCCCGGTCGTCGAGCTCGGGCTGCGGTTCGGCGGGGTTGCGCCGGCGCGGGGCGGCGTCCGCGTCACCGAGGGCGATCATCTCCTCCACCGCCCGGACCGACAGCCCCTCGGCGACGACGCGCTGGGCCAGTCGCTCCATCGACGCCCCGTCCTCCAGGGACAGCAGCGCGCGGGCGTGCCCGGCGCTGAGGACCCCGGCGGCCACCCGGCGCTGCACCAGCGGCGGCAGCTTCATGAGGCGCAGCGTGTTGCTGATCTGCGGGCGCGAGCGACCGATGCGCGAGGCGAGTTCCTCGTGGGTGCAGCCGAAGTCCTCCAGGAGCTGCTGGTAGGCGGCCGCCTCCTCCAGCGGGTTGAGCTGGCTGCGGTGCAGGTTCTCCAGCAGCGCGTCCCGCAGCAGGTCGTCGTCGGCCGTCTCCCGGACGATCGCTGGGATCGTGTCGAACCCGGCCTCGGTGGTCGCGCGCCAGCGCCGCTCCCCCATGACGAGTTCGTAGCGCGGCGCCCCGTCCTCACCGGCCCCGACCGGGCGCACGACGATCGGCTGGAGGACGCCGATCTCCCGGATCGAGTGCACGAGCTCGGCGAGATCGTCCTCGTCGAAGACGGTGCGGGGCTGGCGCGGGTTCGGCGTGATGGCCGCGACCGGGACCTCGGCGAAGCGGGCGCCGGGGACCTCGACGAGGTCGGCCGCCTCCGGCGCGGGACGGGTCTGCGCCCCCACCGTCTCCTTGCCCACGGTCTCCTCACGCACCGCCTCGGGAGCGGTCACCTCGGGAGCGGCTTCGTCCGCGGCGTCCTCCTCGGAGCCCACCTCGTCCGCGGCGGCCGGCTCTTCGGGCGTCGCATCCTCCGCGTCGCGCGGCGGGTCCGCCTCCGCCGTGACGACGGCCAGGTCGCCGATGCGTTCCTCGTGCGCCGGCGCGTCCTCGACGACGGCGTCCTCAATCGTGGCGTCCTCCGCCGTGTCCGCGGCCGAGGTGGGGTGCTGGTCGAAGAAGACGTCGAACGGCCGGGCGGCGGGGCGCATGGCCGGCGGCACCGAGGAAGCAGCGGCACCGGGTCGTGTCGCGGTGGTCGTCCCCCCGCCACTGGGGATCAGGGCCCCGAGACCACGTCCGAGACCACGTCGCTTGTCGCTCACGCTTCACCCTCCTTCGACGCGATGCCGCGCCGTGTCACCCGACCGTCTGTCCACCGTGCCCACGGGTCCGCCGCCGCCGGGGGCGAACCCACGTCAGCATCCCCCGCGGGTACCGACGTCTCCTGCACGCCACGCTGAGCCATCTCCCGGGCCGCCTCGAGGTAGGCGAGCGCACCGGAGGACAGCGGGTCGTAGGCCATGACCGTCTGACCGTGGCTGGGGGCCTCGGAGATGCGCACCGAGCGCGGCACGAGCGAGCGCAGCACCTGGTCGCCGAAGTGGTGCCGCACCTCGTCGACGACCTGCGCCGCCAGACGCGTCCGTCCGTCGTACATGGTGAGCAGGATCGTCGTGACGGCCAGGTCCGGGTTCAGGTGCTCCTGGATCAGCTCGATGTTCGACAGCAACTGGCTGAGGCCTTCCAGCGCGTAGTACTCGCACTGGATGGGGATGAGCACCTCGGGTGCCGCGACGAACGCGTTGATCGTCAGCAGGCCCAGGCTCGGCGGGCAGTCGATGAGCACATAGTCGACACGACGCTCCCCCGCCTGCGCGAGCCCCTTGAAGTACTTGGCGACCGCCCGCTGCAGGCGCGATTCACGCGCCACCATCGAGACGAGTTCGATCTCCGCGCCGGCGAGGTCGACGGTGGCGGGGGCGCACCACAGGTCCGGGGCTTCCTCGCACTGCTGCACGACCTCGGCCAGCCGCTTGCCCTCGACGAGCACCTCGTACATGCCCGGCACACCGGAGTGGTGGTCGATGCCCAGCGCCGTCGACGCGTTGCCCTGGGGGTCGAGGTCGAGCACGAGGACCTTCAACCCGGCGGCGGACAGAGCCGAGGCGAGGTTGACGGCCGTCGTCGTCTTGCCGACGCCACCCTTCTGGTTGGCGATCGTCATGATGCGCGTCTCGGTGGGACGCGGAAAACGCTCGGGGGTCCGCGGCACCGGCGTTTCACGTGGAACGGGCGGCGCGGCCAGTTCCTCGGCGGCAGTGTCGTCAGGAAATGCCGTCGGGGTGTCGTCAGGGACGTCGTCGACGGGTGCGGTCCGCAGCTCGACGACGGGGGCGAGCGGCGGCTCCTCGACCGGCGCTTCGACGGCGGTCCCGGTTTCACGGGAAACGTTCGAGTCGGTGATCCCCGTCAGCGTGGTTTCACGTGGAACCGCGCTGACGTCCGCCCCCTCCGGCGCTGACTCGACGGGCTCCGTTTCACGTGAAACAGGCTCGTTCTCGGCCGCCAGCAGTGTTGCGCCGACCTCCGTTTCACGTGGAACGTCGACGGCCGGGTGGGTGGCGAACCACCCGAGTCCACCGCTCGGTGCTGTCGCCGTCGCGCTCCCGAACCATCCGAGCTGACTCACGCTCTGATCCTTCCCGTGGTTCACCGTCGCTGACCTCGCGATCCGCGACGCTTGCCTGCCGTCGGTGCCGCCGTCGTGGAGGTGCGCAGGGGGCCGTGGCCCCGCGCCACCCGGACAACCGTGGTCCCGGTCTCCTCGTCCGGCCCCACCCGCAAGACCTCGGGCTCGGCCGTCACCCCCATCTGGTGGAGGACATCGGCCGCCGCCGCGATCTCGTCCGCTGCGCTCCGGCCCTTGATGGCCACGAGGTGCCCGCCGGTGACGACGAGGGGCAGGGCCCAGCGGTACAGCGTGGCCAGCGGTGCCACTGCCCGGGCCGTCACGACGGCGGCCGAGAACTCGCCCCGCACGTCCTCGGCGCGACCCCGGGCCACCGCCACCTGGTCCCGGAGGCCCAGCTCGGCGATCGCCTCCCGCAGGAAGGTGTAGCGCCGTTCCAGGGGCTCCACCAGGCGCACCTGCACGTCCGGGCGGGACAGGGCCAGCGGGATCCCGGGCAGACCGGCTCCGGAGCCGATGTCGAGGACCGAGGTACCCGCCTCGACCACGTCGCCCAGGTATGCGCAGTTCAGGAGGTGGCGGTCCCACAAGCGTGGGACCTCGCGTGGCCCGATGAGACCCCGTTCGACGCCGGCCGTGGCGAGCAACCCGTGGTAGGCGGCCGCCTGCCCCACGCGGTCACCGAAGACCCGTTCGATCTCGGGACGGAGGGCCTCGTCAACGACCCCGGGAACGACGGAGGGCGGTGGTGTTCCACGTGGAACACCACCGCCCTCAGGCACATCATCCGACACCCCGTCAGCCTATCGGCCGACGAGGCGCGGTCGGCTCACTCCTGGGTGCCCTGGGGATCGTCCCCGGACGGCGGGAGGACCACGACGCGACGCCGCGGCTCCTCACCCTCGGACTCGCTGGCGAGCCCCTTCTCCGCGACGGCGTCGTGGACCACCTTGCGCTCGAACGCGGACATCGGCTCCAGGCGTTCGGCCGTCCCGGAGGCCTGCACCCGGGCCACGACCTCGTGGGCCAGCCGGACGAGCGAGCTGCGCTTGGTGGTCCGGTGACCGGCCACGTCGAGCATGAGTCGGGTCCGGTCACCGGTCTGCGCCTGGACGGCGAGCCGGGTGAGCTCCTGCAGGGCTTCGAGCACCTCACCCTCGGACCCGACCAGGCGCGAGAGCGCCGGCGTCCCGGCTTCGTCGGCGACGATCGCCACCGAGGCGCGGCCGTTCTCGATGTCGATGTCGATGTCCCCGTCGAGGTCGACGATGTCCAGCAGCTCTTCGAGGTAGTCGGCGGCGATGTCGCCCTCCTCCTCGAGCCGCGACTTCGTCGCCCCCGGGCGGCGGGTCTCCCCGGTCACCGTCGCGGGGGTCTCCGCGGTGGCGTCCACCGGGGTCTCCTCGATCGCGTCCGTCGTGTCGTTCACACGTCCTCCTGGCTGGTGTGGCGGTGGAGCTGGTCTGTCGGGCGGGGTGTCAGCGGTTCGGGCCCTGGCTCGACCGCGAGCCCCCGGGCCGGCGCTGCTGACGGCTGGTGCCCCGCTTGGGCTGCTGGCGCTGACGACGCACCGGAGCGGCCGGGGTGGTGTGCTCGGCACCGGTGGCCGTCTCGGGCTCGCCGTCCTTGGTCAGGACCAGGCCGCGGCGGGCCGCTCGGCGCGCCTTGCGCTCCTGCAGCTCCTTCTCCGCCAGCGACCCGGGGTTGGGCATCCGGCGGATGACGAAGAACTGCTGACCCATCGACCACACGTTGGTGGTGAGCCAGTACAGGAGGACACCGATCGGGAAGTTGACGCCGGAGACGGCGAAGATGATCGGCAGGATGTAGAGCATCAGCTTCTGCTGCTGCGCGAAGGGGTTGCCCTCCATCGACGCCGAGGAGGTGTTCTTCGCCATGAGCTGCTTCTGCGTCACGAACTGCGACGCGGACATCAGGACGATCATCACCGCGGTGAGGATGATGGCGTTCCAGTTGCCGTCGCCCCAGGACCGCATGAAGACGTCGGACAGCTGCGCCCCGAAGATCGTGGCCCGGTCCGCCTGCTGGACCAGCTCGAGGTTGAGGGCACCGACCGGCTTCTCCTGGGCGATGCCGTTCAGGGTGTGGAACAGCGCGAGGAAGATCGGCGACTGCAGCAGGATCGGCAGGCAGCTGGCCATCGGGTTCGTCCCCGAGGACCGGTAGAGCGCCATCATCTCCTGCTGCATGGCCTGCCGGGAGGCGGGGTCGTTCTTGCCCTTGTACTTCTGCTGGATCTTCCGCATCTCGGGCTGGATGACCTGCATCCCGCGCATCGCCTTGATCTGCTTGACGAAGAGCGGGATGAGCAGGATGCGGATGACGACCACGAGGCCGACGATCGACAGGGACCAGGCGGCCCCGCCGGCCGGGTCGAAGCCGACCGCGGTGAGCAGGTCGTGGAAGCGCACCATGATCCACGCGACCACCCACTGGATGGGATACAGCAGGTCGTAGAAGAACTCGATCATGGGGCGGTTCGTCCTCTCACAGGGGTCGGGCTCACAGGGCTGACCTCAGGGCGCTGACACCCGGGAGTGCCCCTTGGGCGGAACGGGGTCCACCCCACCAGGGTTCCACGGGTGGCAGCGGAGGAGTCGCCGGACGGTCAGCCAGGTCCCGACGACGGCACCGCGCGTCCGCAACGCCTCGACGGCGTACGCGGAGCACGAGGGGTAGAAGCGGCACGTCGGGCCCAGGACGGGCGAGACGAGCAACTGGTAGGCGCGCACGAGCAGGACCAGCAGCAGTGCCGGCCAGCGCAGCGGGTGCCACCACCGACGACCGGGTGGGGGCGTCGGCGCCGGGTCAGCCACCGGGGACCAGCCCCAGCCGCGTCAACCCGCGGTCGACGTCGACGCCGAGCTCGGCGGAGGTGGCCTCGGCCGCTCCCGGGAGGGCGCGGACCACGAGCAGCCCGCCCTCGGCCGGCAGCAGGGGCAGGCGGGCGGCCGCGAGGTGCCGCAGCCGGCGCTGGGTGCGGTGCCGCTGCACCGACCCGCCGACGGCCTTGGACACGACGAAGCCCACCCGCGTGGGGTGGGCTCGGTCGGTCGGTGCCCAGTGCAGGACCAGGCGCCGCGTCCCCGCACGCCGACCGGTCCGGAAGGCGACCGTGAAGTCGTCCCGATGGCGAAGGCGGTGCTCCGCGGTCAGCACGCGGGCGTGGGGGTCGAGGTCAGGCGGCGATCTGCGCGCGGCCCTTGCTGCGGCGCGCGGAGAGGATGGCGCGGCCGGCGCGGGTGCGCATGCGCAGACGGAAACCGTGCACCTTGGCGCGGCGACGGTTGTTCGGCTGGAAGGTGCGCTTGCTCACGGCGGGACTCCTGGGACTCGTGCGGGTGGGCCCCGCCGGACTGCCGGGACCACCACGCGGAGACGGGCGGGTCGGCGATGCGGAGCACAGTCCCCAGCAGAGTACGGTCCAGCACCCGACGCGGTCAAAGCGCGCAGGCGTCCGCGCACGCGACCCGTCCACAGGGCCGGCCGCTCGCCCGTCCGGGTGGTGGCAGGACGGTACCGTTCCTCCTCAGGTCCGGGGGGCGACCCGCCGGACGAGGCCCCCGACGGGAGGCCGGCACGCCGCAGCGACGGTGCTCCGGTCGCGCGAGGTCGCACGGGGCGTCCAGCGGGCACCGGCGAGGCGGACGGCACTTGAACGGGGGCCGTCCACGTTGTTACGGTCCCGCTCGACGTACCGACGCCCGCATCCGATCGAGGTGCCTGCGACGGGCGGTTCGTCGCACCCCCGTCGTCCTCCACAGGTGTGGACAGGGGTGTGGACGAGTCCCGTCAGACGGATTCCGGTACGACGGGAGAGGGCTCGATGCAGACCGACGGAGGGGACTTCCCCAGCGTCTGGGAACGTGCCGTCGCGCAGCTGGACGACGGGGGCATCACTCCCCACCAGCGGGCGTTCGTGCGGCTCACCCGCCCGCTCGGCCTCCTCGACGGGACCGCGCTGCTGGCGGTGCCGAACGACCTCACCAAGGACGTCATCGAGCAGAAGGTCCGCGAACCGCTGACCCGGGCGCTCTCGGACGCCTACGGCTCGGCCATCCGCCTCGCGGTGACCGTCGACCCCTCCATCGGCCAGGTGCTGGCCCCCGAGCGCACGGGGGAGCGCTCCGGCGACGACGGTGTGCCCAGCGTCGAGCGCGAACGGGTCGGGTCCGGGTCCACGCTGGAGGCCGAGGGCACCGTCGTCCCGGCGCAGGGCGAGCACCGCGGGGCCGGCCTGGAGGAGGACTCCCCGCTGGACGACTCCGACCCGGACCTGCTCTTCACCGGCTACAAGGTCGACCGCGGTGCGGGCACGGGCCGGCAGGTGCCGCGCAACCGCTCCACGACCAAGGTCGAGAACGCCCGGCTGAACCCGAAGTACATCTTCGAGTCCTTCGTCATCGGGGCCAGCAACCGCTTCGCCCACGCCGCCGCCGTCGCGGTCGCCGAGGCCCCGGCCAAGGCCTACAACCCGCTGTTCATCTACGGGGAGTCCGGGCTGGGCAAGACCCACCTGCTGCACGCGATCGGGCACTACGCCCAGAACCTCTACCCGGGCGTGCAGGTGCGGTACGTGAACTCCGAGGAGTTCACCAACGACTTCATCAACTCCATCCGCGACGACAAGGCCCAGGCCTTCCAGCGCCGGCACCGCGACGTGGACGTCCTGCTCATCGACGACATCCAGTTCCTGTCGAACAAGGTCCAGACGCAGGAGGAGTTCTTCCACACCTTCAACACGCTGCACAACGCGAGCAAGCAGGTCGTCATCACGTCCGACCTGCCGCCCAAGCAGCTGTCGGGGTTCGAGGAGCGGATGCGCAGCCGCTTCGAGTGGGGTCTGATCACCGACGTCCAGCCGCCGGACCTGGAGACGCGCATCGCGATCCTGCGCAAGAAGGCCATCGGCGAGCGCCTGGAGGTCCCCGACGACGTCAACGAGTACATCGCCTCGAAGATCTCCTCGAACATCCGCGAGCTCGAGGGCGCGCTCATCCGCGTCACGGCCTTCGCCAGCCTCAACCGCCAGCCCGTCGACATGAGCCTGGCCGAGATCGTGCTGCGCGACCTCATCCCCAACGACGAGACGCCGGAGATCACGGCGGCCGCGATCATGGGGCAGACCGCGTCGTACTTCTCGGTCACCCTGGACGACCTGTGCGGCACGTCCCGTTCGCGCACGCTGGTCACGGCCCGCCAGATCGCCATGTACCTGTGCCGGGAGCTGACCGAGCTGTCGCTGCCGAAGATCGGCCAGCACTTCGGTGGCCGCGACCACACGACCGTCATGCACGCCGAGCGCAAGATCAAGCAGCAGATGGCCGAGCGGCGCAGCACGTACAACCAGGTCACGGAGCTGACCAACCGCATCAAGAAGCAGGCGGGCGCCTGACGCCCTGACCGGGCGCCCACCGCCCCGCACGACCCCTCAGAGCCCCGCCGGCAGCGACGCCGGCGGGGCTCTCGTCGTCCCCGGACGGGGGTTCCCGCAGGTCGTCCACAGTTGTCCACACGCTGGGGACAGGCATGTGGACGACGCGGCCGCGGACGGTGGACAACCCCGTGGACGGAGCGTGGACACGGTGGGGACCGCCTGGGGACGGCGGTGGACGGAGCGCGGCCGGTCCACGGGCCTGTGGACGACGGGGACGACCCGTCCTCAGGCCCTCCACACGGTCCGTGCAGCCCGAATCGGCCTCTGACCTGCGACGATGCCCCGCTGTCCACAGCGTGCACAAGGGTGACTACGACGACTGATCCCTCTACGGTGAAGTCCGTCAACCCACGTCCAGTGTGGACTGGTGGTGGGGAAGCAGCCCTGACGAGGACCTGGAGGGCCCTGAGGTCGACCGTCCCCACCCCCTGTGGAACCTCGTTCGAACAAGCGGTGCAGACCCTCCCGGCAAGTGATCACGCAGAGTGATGTGCCCCGGAGGGCCGCCGATCGCGGCGGTGGAGGCGCGTGCGCACCCGCCCGGGCTCTCCACTACTGTCGGAAACCGCCGCGTCCTGCAGACGCCCTCCGGGGCCGCAGACGCGGTACGGAGCGGTGCGGTGCGCAGCCGTGCGGGACGACTGGAAGGCGGTGCCTGGTGGAGTTGCAGGTCGAGCGCGACGTGCTGGCCGACGCCGTCGCGTGGGCGGCCCGGGCTCTGCCCTCGCGCCCCCCGGTGCCGGTGCTCGCCGGTGTGCTCCTGGAGGCCACCGACGAGGGCACCCTGAAGCTGTCGACCTTCGACTACGAGGTGTCCGCCCGGGCCGAGCTGCCGGCGGACGTGCGCACCGCCGGGCGCGTCCTCGTCTCGGGCCGGCTCCTGGCCGACATCTCCCGCAGCCTGCCGCCGCGGCCGGTCACGCTGACCACCGAGGGCTCCAAGGTCGTGCTCACCTGCGGGCCGAGCCGCTTCACGCTCCTGACGATGTCGGTGGAGGAGTACCCGGCCCTGCCGCAGCTGCCCGAGGCGACCGGGCAGGTACCCGGGGGCGACTTCACCGAGGCCGTGGGACAGGTCACCATCGCGGCCAGCCGCGACGAGACGCTGCCGATCCTCACCGGGGTCCGGATGGAGATCGAGGGCGACCGGCTGACGCTCCTGGCCACGGACCGGTACCGCCTCGCGGTGCGCGAGCTGCGCTGGCGCCCGAGCACACCGGACCTGTCCGCCGTCGCCCTCGTGCGGGCGCGCACGCTGTCCGACGTCGCGCGCTCGCTCGGCTCCGGCGGCGACCTCAGCCTCGCGCTGGCCGACGGGGCCAGCGACCTCATCGGCTTCCAGGCCGGTGGCCGGTACTCGACCTCGCTGCTCGTCGACGGGGAGTACCCCAAGGTCCGGGCCCTGTTCCCGGCGGAGTCGCCCACGCACGCCGTGGTGTCCACGGCGGCGCTGACCGAGGCCGTCAAGCGCGTCGCCCTCGTCGCCGAGCGCAACACCCCCGTGCGGTTGCGCTTCGAGGACGGCGTGCTGTCCTTGGAGGCGGGACAGGGCGAGGACGCGCAGGCGACGGAGGCCCTGGAGGCCACCCTCGTCGGTGAATCCATCGCCATCGCCTTCAACCCGCAGTTCCTGCTGGATGGACTCGGTGCGCTGGCCGCGCCGTTCGCCCGGCTCTCGTTCACCCAGGCGACGCGTCCGGCGGTCATCACCGGCCAGGCGGACCTCGACGGGGACGACGACGACAGCTACCGGTACCTGCTGATGCCGGTCCGCCTCGCCGGCTGAGCCCGGCGGACACACAGCCCGGCTCCACAGCGGCCGGGCGCGAGAAGGGAAGCGTCTGGTCATGCACATCGGTCTCGTCGGTCTCGGCAAGATGGGCGGCAACATGCGCGCCCGGCTGCGCGACAAGGGCATCGAGGTCACCGGGTACGACCCGAACCCCGACGTCACCGACGTCCCCAGCCTCGCCGCCCTCGTCGAGGCCCTGCCCTCGCCCAAGGTGGTCTGGGTCATGGTGCCGTCGGGGAAGATCACGCGGGACACGGTCGCGAACCTGGCCCCCCTGCTGAAGGACGGCGACCTCGTCATCGACGGGGGCAACTCCAAGTGGACCGACGACGAGGTGAACGCCAAGCTCCTCGCCGAGCGCGGCACCGGGTACCTCGACTGCGGCGTCTCCGGCGGGGTGTGGGGCCGGGAGAACGGCTACGGCCTCATGGTCGGCGGGGCCAAGGGCCACGTCGACCTGGCCCTGCCCGTCTTCGACGCGCTGCGCCCGGAGGGCCCCCGCGAGGAGGGCTTCGTGCACGCCGGCGGCGTGGGCGCGGGCCACTACTCCAAGATGGTCCACAACGGCGTCGAGTACGGCCTCATGCACGCCTACGCCGAGGGCTACGAGCTGCTGGAGGCGAAGGGGATCATCACCGACGTCCCCGCCGTCTTCAAGGCCTGGACCCGCGGCACCGTCGTGCGCTCCTGGCTGCTGGACCTCATGGTCCGCGCCCTGGAGGAGGACCCCAAGCTCGACAACATCCGCGGCTACGCGCAGGACTCCGGCGAGGGCCGCTGGACGCTGGAGCAGGCCATCGAGAACGCCGTCCCGATGCCGGTGCTCGCCGCCGCGCTGTTCGCGCGCTTCTCCTCCCGCCAGGAGGACTCGCCCTCGATCAAGGCCGTCGCCGCGCTGCGCAACCAGTTCGGCGGTCACGCGGTGACCTCGGCCGGTCCGACCTCGGGGTCGGGGTCCACCAAGGACTGACGGGGAGGAGCGGGGCCGCGTGCACGTCGCGCACCTCTCGCTGGTCGACTACCGGTCGTACTCGAGCCTGGAGCTGGACCTGCGGCCGGGGACGACGACCTTCGTCGGCCTCAACGGGCAGGGCAAGACCAACCTCGTCGAGGCGGTCGGCTACGTCGCCACCCTCGGCAGCCACCGCGTCTCCGGGGACGCCCCGCTGGTCCGCCAGGGGGCGTCCCGGGCCGTGGTGCGGGCCGAGCTGGTCCGCGGCGGCCGCCGCGCCCTGGTCGAGCTGGAGATCACCCCGGGCAGGGCGAACCGGGCGCGGCTGAACCGCAACCCCGTCCGCCGCAGCCGCGACGTCCTGGGCGTCCTGCGGACCGTGCTGTTCGCCCCGGAGGACCTCGCGCTCGTCAAGGGCGATCCGACCGAGCGGCGGCGCTACCTCGACGAGCTGCTCGTCACGCGGTGGCCGCGGGTGGCCGGGGTGCGGGCGGACTACGACCGGGTCGTGCGCCAGCGCGGGGCGCTGCTGAAGTCCGCCGGGGCGGCCCTGCGCTCCGGGCGTGCCGACCCGCACACCCTCGACGTCTGGGACGAGCACCTGGCCGCGTCCGGTGCCGAGCTCCTGTCGGCCCGGCTCGCGCTGCTGGGCGACCTGCGCGAACCGGCCGCCGAGGCCTACCGGTCCGTCAGCAAGGGCCAGGGCGACCTGGAGCTGGGGTACCGCTCCGCCCTGCCCCTGCTGGCCGAGGGCGTCGCGACCACCCCCGGTGGTGCGGTCCCGAGCCGGGAGGAGCTGCGCGAGGCGCTGACCGCCTCGATGGCCGACCAGCGCAAGGCCGAGCTGGACCGCGGTGTGTGCCTCGTCGGCCCGCACCGCGACGACCTCGTGCTCACCCTGGGCGGCATGCCGGCCAAGGGGTACGCCAGCCACGGCGAGAGCTGGTCGGTGGCCCTGGGCCTGCGGCTGGCCAGCTACCGCCTGCTGCTGGAGGACGACGCCCACGAGGACCCGGGCGGGCCGGTGCTCGTGCTCGACGACGTCTTCGCCGAGCTCGACGCGGGCCGGCGCGAGCGGTTGTCCGAGGTCGTCGCCGACGCCGAGCAGGTCCTGGTGACCGCCGCCGTCCCCGAGGACGTGCCGGCCGCCCTGCGCTCCGACCGCGCCGACCGCGTCCACGTCAGCACCGGGACCGCCGTGCGGGAGGACCTGAGTGAGTGAGGGGCCGGCGGAGGACCCCGGGCCGGCGGACGCCGACCCCGCGGCGGGGGCGGACGCGGCGGGGGCCGACGCGGCGGGGGCCGACCTGGCCCGCACGGCCCTGGGCCGGGCCCGGGCGGCGGCCGCGGCCAAGGGGTTGCGACCGGGGCGGGCCCCGCTGGGCGGGACGCGGCAGTCCGGGGCCGAGGCCCGGCGGGCGGAGGCCCACCGCCGCACCGGTGCCTCGGCGCGGTCGGGGGCCTGGCCGGACGCGCGCGACCCGCAGAGCCTGGACTCCACCCTGGGCCGGCTCGTGGGGGAGCGCGGCTGGGAGCAGCCCGTCGCCGTGGGCGGGGCCTTCGGCCGCTGGGACGCCGTCGTCGGCCCGGAGCTGGCCGGGCACTGCGCCCCCGAGACGCTCAAGGACGGCACGCTGGTGGTGCGCGCGGAGTCGACGGCCTGGGCCACCCAGGTCCGGCTGCTGACCAGCCACCTCGTGCGCCGGCTCGACGAGGAGCTCGGCCACGGGGTCGTCACCAAGGTCGTGGTCCGCGGACCGCGGGGTCCGTCGTGGCGCAAGGGCGGCCGGTCGGCCCCCGGGGGGCGCGGACCGCGCGACACCTACGGCTGACCGGTGGCTGACCGGCGGGTCGGCCCCGTACCGGCTCAGGACCGTCCGACCCCCCGGTGCGTGGTCCCCCACGCCGGAGGGGGTCGCGCCGCTCAGGGGGCGCGCAGGGCCGTGCGCAGCGACGGGAGGTGACCCGGACGGGGTAGACTGTCGACGAACCTGGTGGTCACGCGGGCACCTGGATCGCACGGGGGCCGGACCCCCCGACCGCCTGGTCACGTCCGGCTACGCCGTCACGGGCCGCCGGCTCGCCTCGCCCGCGCTCGGCCGCCTCGACGCGGAGGGAGAGCACGCTCTCGTGCCAGACCAAGAGACGCCCGGTCCCGAGGACGCGAACCCGCAGGACGTGGACCCGCAGGACGTGAACCCCGAGGACGCCCCCTCCCTGGCCGACGCGGTCACCCCCGACGGGGTCCCGAACCCCGAGTACGGCGCGGACGCGATCACCGTCCTGGAGGGCCTGGAGGCCGTCCGCAAGCGTCCGGGCATGTACATCGGGTCCACCGGTGAGCGCGGGCTGCACCACCTGGTCTACGAGATCGTCGACAACTCCGTGGACGAGGCGCTGGCCGGGTACTGCGACACCGTCGACGTGACGCTGCTGGCCGACGGCGGCGTGCGGGTGGTCGACAACGGCCGCGGCATCCCCGTCGACGTCATGCCCGGCGAGGGTCGCCCGGCCGTGGAGGTCGTCCTCACCGTCCTGCACGCCGGCGGCAAGTTCGGCGGCGGCGGGTATGCCGTCTCCGGTGGTCTGCACGGGGTCGGCAGCTCGGTCGTCAACGCCCTGTCCACCCGGCTCGACGTCGAGGTCCGCCGGCAGGGCTTCGCCTGGCGGCAGTCCTACGAGAACGGCGTGCCGCTGGCGCCGCTGGAGAAGGGCGAGGAGACCGACGCCACCGGGACGACCATCACGTTCTGGGCCAACGACGAGATCTTTGAGACGACCGACTACTCCTACGACACGCTGCGGACGAACTTCCAGCAGCGGGCCTTCCTCAACAAGGGCCTCACGCTGAACCTCACGGACGAGCGCGCCCACCCCGAGGACGAGACGGCCGAGAGCGAGGACGACGCCCCGGCGCGGGCGGCGAGCTACCGCTACGACGACGGGCTCATCGACTACGTCAAGCACCTCAACGCGCTGAAGAAGAACGACCCGCTGCACGAGACGGTCATCTCGCTGGAGGCGGAGGACAAGGAGAAGGGCATCGCGGTCGAGATCGCGATGCAGTGGACGACGGCGTACTCCGAGGCCGTCTTCACCTACGCCAACAACATCAACACCTCCGAGGGCGGCACGCACGAGGCGGGGTTCCGCACGGCGCTGACCAACCTCGTCATCGACTACGCGCGCACGGCGAAGCCGGCCATCCTCAAGGAGAACGAGTCGCTCGACGGCTCCGACATCCGCGAGGGCCTGACGGCCGTCATCTCGGTCAAGCTGTCCGAGCCGCAGTTCGAGGGTCAGACGAAGACGAAGCTCGGCAACACCCTGGCCCGCACCTTCGTGCAGGCCCAGGTGCGCGAGCACCTCGGGCACTGGTTCCAGGCCAACCCCAAGGAGGCCTGGACGATCGCGAAGAAGGCGCAGTCGGCCTCGATCGCCCGCCAGGCCGCCCGCAAGGCGCGCGAGGCCAGTCGCAAGTCGCTGCTGGAGCGGAACTCGCTGCCCGGCAAGCTCAAGGACTGCCAGTCCAACAACCCCGCCGAGTGCGAGGTCTTCATCGTCGAGGGCGACTCCGCCGGTGGGTCGGCCACCCGCGGTCGCGACCCGCGGACCCAGGCGATCCTGCCGATCCGCGGCAAGATCCTCAACGTCGAGAAGGCCCGGCTGGACCGCGCCCTGGGCAACCAGGAGGTCCAGGCCCTCATCACGGCCTTCGGCACCGGCATCGGGGAGGACTTCACCCTCGAGAAGCTGCGGTACCACAAGATCATCATCATGGCCGACGCGGACGTCGACGGTCAGCACATCCGCACGCTGCTGCTGACGCTGCTGTTCCGCTACATGAGCCCCCTCGTCGAGGGGGGGCACGTCTACCTCGCCCAGCCGCCGCTGTACCGCATCAAGTGGTTGGGGGGCATGGAGAACCACGAGTTCGCCTTCTCCGACCGCGAACGCGACGCCCTCATGGAGGCGGGCCTGGCGGCCGGCAAGAAGCTGCCCAAGGAGGGCAAGACCCAGCGCTACAAGGGGCTGGGGGAGATGAACTGGGACGAGCTGTCCGAGACCACGATGGACCGCACCCACCGCACGCTGCTCCAGGTCACCCTGGAGGACGCCGCGGCGGCCGACGCCGTCTTCTCGGTGCTCATGGGGGAGGACGTGGACTCCCGCCGCACCTTCATCCAGCGCAACGCCCGCGACGTGAGGTTCCTCGACGTGTGAGCACCGTTCCACGTGGAACATCGTCGAGACCCGTGAGCTGAGAGGCACCACCCCGTGAGCGAGAGCACCACCGAACCCCCCACCGGCGACCGGATCGAGCAGGTCGACCTGCAGGCCGAGATGCAGCGGTCGTACCTCGACTACGCGATGAGCGTCATCGTCTCGCGCGCGCTGCCGGACGTGCGGGACGGGCTGAAGCCCGTGCACCGCAGGGTGTTGTACGCGATGTACGACGGCGGGTACCGCCCCGACCGCGGGTACTCCAAGTGCGCCCGCGTCGTCGGCGACGTCATGGGGCACTACCACCCGCACGGTGACACCTCGATCTACGACGCCCTGGTCCGGCTGGCCCAGGACTGGTCGCTGCGCTACCCGCTGGTCGACGGTCAGGGCAACTTCGGCTCGCCCGGCAACGACCCGGCGGCGGCCCCGCGGTACACCGAGTGCCGCATGGCCCCGCTGGCCATGGAGATGGTCCGGGACATCGACGAGGAGACCGTCGACTTCTCCCCGAACTACGACGGGCACACGACCGAGCCCGACGTCCTGCCGAGCCGGTTCCCGAACCTGCTGGTCAACGGCTCGGCCGGCATCGCCGTCGGGATGGCGACGAACATCCCGCCGCACAACCTGCGCGAGGTCGCCGAGGGCGCGAAGTGGTTGCTGGACAACCCCGACGCCTCCGACGAGGAGCAGCTCGCCGCCATGCTCCAGCGGATCAAGGGCCCGGACTTCCCGACCGGGGCGCTGATCCTGGGGCAGCGCGGCATCACCGACGCCTACCGCACCGGGCGCGGCTCGATCACCATGCGCGCCGTCGTGACGGTCGAGGAGATCTCGAACCGCACGTGCCTGGTCATCAGCGAGCTGCCCTACCAGGTCAACCCGGACAACCTCGCCGAGAACATCGCCTCGCTGGTCCGCGACGGCCGGCTCACCGGCATCGCCGACGTCCAGGACCACACGTCGGGGCGGACCGGGCAGCGGCTCGTCATCATCCTGCGCCGCGACGCCGTGGCGAAAGTCGTGCTGAACAACCTCTACAAGCACACCCAGCTCCAGCAGAACTTCGGCGCCAACATGCTGGCCCTGGTCGACGGGGTGCCGCGCACGCTGCCGATCCACGCCTTCCTCAAGCACTGGATCACGCACCAGATGGACGTCATCGTCCGTCGCACGCGGTTCCGGCTGCGCAAGGCCGAGGAGCGCGCCCACATCCTGCGCGCGCTGCTGAAGGCCCTGGACGCCATGGACGAGGTCATCGCCCTCATCCGGGCCAGCGCCACCGTCGAGGTCGCCCGCGACGGCCTCATGGAACTGCTCGACATCGACGAGATCCAGGCCCGCGCCATCCTGGAGATGCAGCTGCGCCGCCTGGCCGCGCTGGAGCGGCAGCGGATCATCGACGAGTACGACGAGCTCATGCGGCTCATCGAGGACTACAACGACATCCTCGCCCGCCCCGAGCGGCAGCGGCGGATCGTCGGCGAGGAACTGGCCGAGATCGTCGAGCGGTACGGCGACGAGCGCAAGACGCAGGTGCTGCCCTTCGAGGGCGACATGACGGCCGAGGACCTCATCCCCGTCGAGGACGTCGTGGTCACCGTCACCCGCGGCGGGTACGCCAAGCGCACCCGGACCGACCTGTACCGGGCCCAGCGCCGCGGTGGGCGCGGGGTGCGGGGGGCCTCGCTGCGCGAGGACGACGTGGTGGAGCACTTCTTCACCACGACGACCCACCACTGGCTGCTGTTCTTCACCAACCTCGGCCGGGTCTACCGCGCCAAGGGGTACGAGCTGCCCGAGGGCGGCCGCGACGGCCGGGGTCAGCACGTGGCCAACCTCCTGGCCTTCCAGCCGGGGGAGCGGATCGTCGCCGTCCTGGACATCGAGGACTACGAGCAGGCCCCGTACCTCGTGCTCGCCACCCGCGGCGGCATCGTCAAGAAGACCCGGCTCTCGGAGTACGACTCCAACCGCTCCGGCGGTCTCATCGCCATCAACCTGCGCTCGCACGCCGGCCCGGACGGTGGCGAGGAGGTCGACGACGAACTGTTCGGCGCCACCCTCGTCGGGGAGGGGGAGGACCTGTTCCTCGTCTCCCGCAAGGGCATGAGCGTGCGCTTCGAGGCGACCGACGAGAACCTGCGGCCCATGGGCCGGGCGACCTCCGGGGTCACGGGCATGAAGTTCCGCGGCGACGACGAACTGCTCGCGATGGCCGTCGCCCGCGACGACCTGTTCGTCTTCGTCGTCACCGAGCTCGGCTACGCCAAGCGCACCCGGATCGACCAGTACCGCCGGCAGGGCCGCGGGGGGCTCGGCATCAAGGTGGCCAAGCTCACCGAGGAACGCGGTGACCTCGTGGGGGCGCTGACGGTCTCGGCGGAGGACGAGGTGCTCGTCGTCATGCGGGGTGGGCGCGTCGTGCGCTCGCGCGTCGACGAGGTGCCGGACAAGGGCCGCGACACCATGGGGGTCACCTTCGCCCGCCCCGAGACCGGGGACCGGATCCTCGCCGTGGCCCGCAACGCCGAGCGGGTCATCGACGAGGAGGTGGGCGCCGAGGTGGGGGCCGAGGAGGCCTCCGAGGACCCGCTGCTGGACGCGGCGGGCAGCGGTGACGACCAGGCGGCGGCAGACGGCGCCGACGAGGCCCCGATCGGTGGAGCCCCTGTGGAGGAACCGGGCGCCGACCCTGTGGTGGGGTCGGTCGATGGCGTACGGTCGACCGAGGCTCCGCCGAGCGAGCCCGAGACCGGAGGTGACGAGTGACCCCCGCCGAACGCGCGACAGCTTCGTCGGCAGCGGCTGGTCCGCAGGGCAAGGCCCCGACGACCGGTCGGACCGCTCGCCCCGCGGGCGACCGGCCGGCAGCGGCCCCCGGGCAGCAGGGCGCCGCCCAGCAGCCCCGTCCCCGCAACGGGGTGGACGCCGTCCCGCGCCGCGTGCGGCTGACGCTGGCGCGGGTCGACCCGTGGTCGGTCACCAAGCTGTCGTTCCTGCTGTCGGTGGCCGTCGGCATCGCCCTGGTGGTGGCCACGGCGGTCGTCTGGACGGTCCTGGAGGGCATGGGGGTCTTCTCCGACCTCAACGGCCTCCTGACCGACGTCGTGGGCAACGACGTCGACTTCGACCTCCTCGACTACGTCGGCTTCGGCAAGGTGCTCTCGCTGGCGACGGTCATCGCCGTCGTGGACGTCGTGCTGCTGACCGCGCTGTCGACCATCGTCGCGTTCCTGTACAACGTGTCCTCCGCCCTCGTCGGCGGTCTGCACGTCACGCTCTCGGACGACTGAGCCCGCGCCGGTCCCGAGCACCCGCCCGGGTCCGGTAAGGTTGTCCCCGCTGCGTGCAGCGAACGGGCCTATAGCTCAGTCGGTTAGAGCGCTTCCCTGATAAGGAAGAGGTCGGAGGTTCAAGTCCTCCTAGGCCCACACCCTGAGCCCCCGTGGACGTCGTCCACGGGGGCTTCGTCGTGCCCGGCCCCCGGCACCGCCGAACACCGGTGACCGTGGCACTACCCACGGTAAGATCCAGGGGTGGAAGGACGGCTGCTGGCCACGGCCGCGCAGGTGCGGGCGCTCGTGGAGAGCCACACCGCGGGCGACGAGGCCAGGTTCCGCGCCGCGTTCACCGCCGTCCTGGACAGCGCCGGGCGCAAGGGCGACCGCGCCCGCGAGGTCGAGGACCTGCGCTCGCTGCTGGACACCCGGCGCTCCACCGCCCGCCCGCCGAGCCCGCCGCCGACGGCCCCCACCACCGTGGTCCAGCCCCGCGGGGAGCTGGCGCAGGTCCTCACCGTCACCCTGCCCCGGGCCGCCCTGGCCGACCTCGCCCTTGGCAGCGACGTCATGGCCCGGTTGCACCGGGTGCTCACCGAGCAGCGCCACGCCGACGTGCTGCGCGCCCGCGGGTTCGAGCCGTTGCGGACGCTGCTGCTGACCGGGCCACCGGGCACCGGGAAGTCCATGACCGCCGAGGTGCTGGCCGCCGAGCTGGCCGTGCCCGTGTTCACGGTCCGGTTGGAGACCTTCGCCGACCTCCCCGCCGAGGAGGCCGTCCCCAAGCTGTCGCTCGTCTTCGACCTGCTGGCCCAGAGCCGGGCGGTGTGCCTGTTCGACGACGTCGACGCGCTCATCGACCCCGACGGCGGTGAGCGCAGCCGCACCCGGCTGCGGGACGTGCTGCGCGCCTTCACCGGGTTCCTCGACGCCGACGCCTCCGCCGGCGTGCTCGTCGTGACGACGAACCGGCCGCAGCTCCTCGAGCGTTCCCTCCTGCGGCACTTCGACACCGTCGTCGACTACCCGCTGCCCAGCTCGGGGGTGGTCCAGGAGGTCGTGCTGCGCCGGCTCCGGGAGTTCGACCTGTCCTCGGTCGAGTGGCCGCGGGTCGCCTCGACGGCCAGCGGCCTGAGCCACGAGCAGGTCTCGGCCGCGGCGGTCCTGGCCGCCAAGCAGTGCCTCCTCGACGGCACCGACCAGGTCGAGACCGCGGCCCTGCTCGCCGCGCTGCGGGAACGACGGCAGATGCTCAAGATGGCCCCGTGAGGAGGCCGGGGTGAGGACCAGGTTCGAGGTCCTCCTCGTCTGCACGGCCAACGTCAGCCGCTCCCCGATGGCGGCCTCGCTGCTGCGCCACCACCTCGCCGAGCGCTTCGCCGAGCGCGCGGCGACCATCCGCGTCGCCAGCGCCGGCACGAACGCCCTCGCGGGGGAGCCGGTGGACCGCGACGTCGCGACGGTGCTGCGCACCCTGGGCCGACCGGACCTCACCGGCGGGGAGGCGGGCCGTCAGCTCGACGCCGGGACCGTCGGGGCCGCCGACCTCGTCCTGACGATGACGCGCGAGCAGCGCGGGGCCGTCATCTCCCTGGTCCCCCCGGCGCAGCGGCGCGTGTTCACGGTGCTGGAGCTGGCGCGGATCGCCCGAATGCTCGGGGCCGGGGGGAGGTTGCCCGCCAGCGCCTCCCCGGCCGCCGGGTGGAAGGCCCTCGCCGCCGCCGCACCCGCCTGGCGGGGGCCGACCGCGCCGAGGGACCCGGCCGTCGACGACGTCGAGGACGTCCACCGGGCCGAGCTGGAGGTGCAGGTGGGGGCCGCGCGGCGGCTGGACGAGGCGCTGGCCGTGGTCGTCGCGGTCGTCTGAACCGCGACGGGTGGGGCTCAGCGCTCCAGCAGGACGTGCTCGGCGTCCGGCGGCGTCGCCGGCTGGTAGCCGTAGCCGTACTCGTAGGCGTAGCTGTACTCCGACGCCTTCGCCGGCACCATCGTCAGCACCCCGCCCAGGACGGTGGCGTCGACGGCCCGCAGCCGTTCCAGGGCGCGCACCAGGTGCTCGCGCGTCGTCCTGGCGTGCTTGACGACGACCAGGGCGCCGTCGGCCTGCCGCGCCAGGACGGCGGCGTCGGCGACCGGCAGCAGCGGCGGGCTGTCGACGATCACGAGGTCGGCGCGGTCGCGCAGCCGCTGCAGCAGGTCGCTCATGTGCCGGGATCCGAGGAGGGCGGCGGGGTTCAGCGGGATCGGGCCGGCGGCCAGGACGGACAGGCCGGTGTCGCCGTAGGGCTGCAGGACGTCGTCGAGGTCGGCGCGCCCGGCCAGGACGGTCGTCAGGCCGGCGCTGTCCTCCACGCCGAGGTAGTCCGCCACCCGCGGCAGCCGCAGGTCGCCCTCGACGAGGATGGTCCGCAGCCCGGCCGTCGCCGACGTCAGCGCCAGGTTCACCGCCGTGGTGCTCTTGCCCTCCCCGGGCAGCGCGGAGGTGACGACGACGAGGCGCGGGGGGTGGTCGACGTCGGCGAACTGCAGGTTCGTGCGGATCTGGCGCAACGCCTCCGACTGCGGGGAGCGTGAGCCCTCCACGACGAGTTCGGGGCGCTCGCCGCCGGCGCCGGCGGGCACCGAGCCCAGGGCGGGGGCGCCGAGGTCGGAGATCGTCGTCAGCGTCTTCACCGTCGTGTCGAGGACCTCCCGCAGGACGGCGAGGCCGGTCCCGAGCACGGCTCCGGCGAGCAGACCCACGGCGAGCGCCTTGAGCAGGTCGGGGGCGATGGGGTCGGGGCGGACCTCGGCCGGGCGCAGCACGGTGATGCGCACCGGGCTCATCGTCTCGGGCGTGGCCTGCTCGAGCTCGCTGACGGCCGTCCCGAAGTGCTTCGCGATGGAGTTCGCGACGTCGGCGGCCAGCTGCGGGGAGGACTCGTCGACGGTGACCTCGATGAGGACGGTCCCGATGGGGGCGCTGGAGCCCACGTGGTCGGCCAGCGCCCGGGGCGTGGTGTCCAGGTCCAGCTCGCGGATGACGGGCCCGAGGACCTTGGGGCTCTCCAGGACGCTCGTGTAGGACTGCACGCGCTGCTGCGTGAACATGCTGCCCTGCATGAGGAGGGCGGCGTTGCCGCTGTCGTACATGGACACGAACATCAGGCAGTCGGCGCGGTAGACGGGCGCGCTGGTGGCGTAGGCGCCGAACCCCGCCCCGCCGCCGAGCAGCACCGACAGGACCACGAGGATCCAGTGCTTGCGCAGCGCGCGCAGGTAGTCGACGAGGTCCACGGGCCCTCCATCGGCGCCCGGCCCGGGCAGTTGACCCGACCGGGCAGGTGACCCGGCCGGCGCGACGACCCCCGCGGAGGGGTGCGCCGAACGGGTTGAAACGGTCGACGGGCCCGTCCCCACCTCAAGTCGACACGCCCGCGCGACGACGAACCACGGTGTTGAGCCCGGGCCGTGTGCTACGGGGACCGTGCGACGGAGGACCGACATGGCCATGACCAGCGACCCGGGGGCGGGCGTGCGCCCGGTCGGTGCCGGGCCCGCGGGCGCGGTGCGGCGCGGTCGGCGCAAGCGGTCCCAGCTCACGGCGCTGCTGCTGGCCTCCGACGCGGTGTGCGTGCTCACGGTCGTGCTCCTGCTCGGCCGGGGCGAGCCCACCGTCGTGGTCGTCTCGACCTCCACCCTCGCCGTCCACGCCCTCGCCGGCCTGTACCGGCCGCGGATGGACCTCAGCGTCCTGGACGACCTGCCGCTGCTGGCCGGGGCCGGGGTCGCCGCGGTCGGCGTCGCCGCCATCGCCGAGGGGGCCCTCGGGCTCGGTGACGTCACGCCGTGGGCGCTGTGGGCGGCGCTGGTGCAGACCCTGCTGCTCGTCGGCGCGCGGGCGGTCGTCTACGCCGTGCGCATCCGGTACCGGGTGGCCGGCCGGGTCGCGATGCGCACCCTCGTCGTCGGGTGCGGCGGGCTGGGGGCCCAGCTCGTGGAGCTGCTGCGCTCGGGGGAGCACGGGCTGGCGCCCGTCGGGTTCGTCGACGACGACCCGCGCCTGCCCGCCGGGGTCCGTCCCCTGCCCGTCCTCGGGGGCATCGCCGACCTGGAGCGCCTCGTGCGCGAGCACCGGGTCGACATCGTCGTCATCGCCCACTCCAACGTCCCGGAGATGGTGGTCGTCGACGTGCTGCGCAGCTGCCAGGGCCTGGCCGTGGAGATCTTCACGGTGCCGCGGTTCTGGCAGGTGACGAACACCCACCGGCTCGTGCAGTCCGTGCGCGGCATCCCGCTGGTGCAGCTGCGCCGGCCGGCCTTCCGCGCGGTGACCTGGCCCCTCAAGCGGGTCCTGGACGTGACCGCCTCCGCGGCCGGTCTCGTCCTCGTCCTGCCCGTCCTGGTGCTCTGCGCGCTGCTGGTGCGGCACGAGGTGGCCGCCGGGCCGCTGTTCCGGCAGGAGCGGGTCGGGCTGGACGGGCGGACCTTCGCGCTGCTGAAGCTGCGGACCATGCCCCCGGACGCCGCCTCCGACGTCCGCTGGTCCGGCGGGGACGGCGCCGGGCCGGTGGGCGGCTGGCTGCGCCGGCTGTCCCTGGACGAACTGCCCCAGTTGTGGAACGTGCTGCGCGGGGAGATGTCGTTGGTGGGCCCGCGGCCCGAACGCCCGCACTTCGTCGAGCGGTTCACCCTCGACCACGACGACTACCTGTGGCGGCACCGGGTGCCCGTCGGGGTCACCGGCTGGGCGCAGGTGAACGGCCTGCGCGGGGACACCTCGATCTCCGAGCGCGCCCGCTTCGACAACCACTACGTGGAGAACTGGTCGCTGTGGCTGGACGTGAAGATCCTCGTGCGCACGGTGGGGCAGGTCCTCACGGCGGCCGGTCGGTGACCGCCGAGCCCCTCGTCCTCGTGCTGGGCACCGCGGACTGGAACGCCCCCGTCGCCACCAACCAGCACCGCGTGACGGCGGCGCTCGCGGCCTCCTGGCCCGTCGTCTTCGTCGAGGGCGCCGGCACCCGGTCGCTGCGCCCCGCCGACGCCCGCCGCGTCCTGCGCCGGCTGCGGCCCGCGCCCACCCTCACCGGCCGCCCGCTGCCGGCCGGGGTGGAGGTCGTCAGCCCCCGCGTCGTGCCCCACCACGGCGGCGCGACCCGCCCGGTGAACACCGCCCTGCTGCACCGGCAGGTCCGCCGCTGGGTGCAGCACCCGGGACCGCGGCTGCTGTGGACCTTCACGCCCTTCACGTACGGGCTCGAACGCCTGGCCGACCGGACGGTCTACCACCTCGTCGACCTCCTGCACGAGAACCCGGGCGTGCACCGGGGCCGGCTCCTGGACGCCGAGCGCCGGTTGCGCGCCGACCTCGCCCTGGCCACCAGCCCGGCCGTCCGCGAGCACCTGCACGAGCAGGGGTTCACCACGACGCGGCTCCTGCCCAACGTCTGCGACGTCGCCCTGTTCACCGCCGCCGCGCGGGCCACGACCTCCCGGGGGACCTCGGCGGTCTTCGCCGGGACCCTCGCCCCGCACAAGCTCGACGGCGGGCTGCTGCTCGACCTGGCGCGGGTGCTCGGCCCGGACCTGCGGCTGGTCGGGCCCCTCGTCGAGCCCGCCGCCCCGTTGTGGCGCGACCTCACCGCGGCCGGTGCCCGGATCCTCGGCCCGCTGGACCCCCCGGCGCTGGCGCGGGAACTGGCCTCGTGCGCGGTGGGCCTGGTGCCCTACCGGATCTCCCCGCTGACGCGCGGGATCTCCCCGCTGAAGACGTTCGAGTACCTCGCGGCCGGGCTGCCCGTCGTCAGCACCCCGCTGCCGGCGGTGGCGCCGGTCGACGGCGCGGTCTTCGTGCGCGAGGCCCCGGCCTTCCCCACCCAGGTCCAGGCCCTGCTGGCGCAGGAGGACCCGGACCGGCCCGCCCGGATGACCCGGCTCGCCGACGGGCACGACTGGGAGAGCCGGGGACGGCGGTTGCGGGCGCTCGCCGGCGAGCTGCTCGCGGGCTGACCCCGCCCGGTGCGGCCCGGCAGCACGACGGGCCCCGGACCGCGCAAGCAGCGCGGTCCGGGGCCCGGTGTGCCCGGCGGGTCCGTCAGAGGCGGAAGGTCCCCACGAGGGCGTTCAGCTCCGCCGCCGAGCGGGCCACGTCCTCGGCCGTCGTCGCCGTGTGGCCGGCGCTGGTCGTGGTCTGCGAGGCCGCCGCCGCGATCCCGGAGATGTTCACCGAGATCTCCTGCGACCCCGTGGAGACCTCCGTGACGTTGCGCACCATCTCCGCCGTCGTCGCCGACTGCTCCTCCACCGCGGCCGCGATCGTGGCCTGCAGCCCGTCGACGCGCACGATGACCTCACCGATCTGCTCGATCGCGGCCGTGGCCGCCTGGGCGTCGGCCTGCGTCGCGCCGACCTTGGCGACGATCTCCTCGGTCGCCCGCGCCGTCTGCTGCGCGAGTTCCTTGACCTCCCCGGCCACGACGGCGAACCCCTTGCCGGCGTCGCCGGCGCGGGCGGCCTCGATGGTCGCGTTGAGCGCCAGCAGGTTCGTCTGCTCGGCGATGGAGGTGATGAGCTTGACGACGTCGCCGATCTCCCGGCTCGACGTGGACAGCCGGGCCAGCGTCTCGGAGGCCCCCTGGGCCGCCGACACGGCCGTCGCCGCCGTGGCCGAGGCGTCCGCCGTGGCCGAGGCGATCTCCCGGATGGCCGACGTCATCTGCTCCCCGGCCGCCGCGACCGTCCCGATGGACGCGCTGATCTCCTCGGTCGCCGCCGAGACGACCTGCGACTGCGCCGCCGACTCCCCGGCACCGCCGGACAACTGCGTGGCCACCGCCGTCAGCTCCTCGCTGGAGGCCGCCAGCGAGGTGGCGTTCGCGCTGATCCGGCCCACGGTCGCCGCCAGCGAGTCCAGCGAGGCGTCCGCCGCGGCGGACAGGCGCCCGACCTCGTCCTTGGAGGTGTAGGACACCCGCTGGTCGAGCCGGCCGGCGGCCAGCCCCTCCATGACGGTGACGGCCCGGCCCAGCGGGCGGGCGATGGAGCGCGAGATCAGGACCGCGACGACGACGGCCAGGGCCAGGGCGACGGCGACGCACGCGAGGAGGACGACCACGGCCTGCCGGTAGGCGGCCTTGCCCTCGTCGGCCAGCCGGACGGCGTCGGCCGACTCGACCTCGACGATGCGGTCCAGGGCCGTCGCGATCTTGGCTCCCTGCGGGTTCAGCGTGGCGGTGCGCTGGGCGACGAAGCCGGTGAGGTCGTTGGCCTCGGCCAGCGGGACCAGCGCCTGCGTCGCGTCGCGGTAGGCCGCCAGGGCGTCGGTGTAAGCCGTCAGCTCGGCGCTGCTCGCGGCGGGGTCGGTGTCGATGTACTCCTGCCACGCCGCGTCGAGGGCCTTCCCGTCGGCGTCGAGCTGCTGCAGCGCGGCCGTCGTGCCCGCCGCGTCCGGGGTCAGGGCCGCGTTCGCGACGTCCAGCCGCACGACGGCGAAGGCGGTCTGCACCTTGTCGGCGCGGTCGACCGAGGCGATCCCCGCCGTGGACAGGTAGTCCATCGTGTCCTGCGCGGCGCCCAGGCGCTGCAGACCCACCCCCGCGACCAGGACCAGCAGGGCGCTGACGAGACCGAATCCGAGGGCGAGCTTCGCGCTCACGCGCAGGTCGCGCAGCCGAGCCAGCACGGGGACCACCTTCCGACGACAGCGGAGCCCGGCCTGCCCGGTTCCGTCCGCTTCTCCATCGGGACGACGGTCAGCGACCTGAACCCCGGGCGCGGGGCCGGCCCACGGCGCCGCGGACGACGTCCCGCCCGACCCGGCGCCACGGCCCGACCCCCAGCCCCGCCGCCGCCCACACCGCCGCGACCGACCCGGTCACCGCCAGCAGCGCCGGCCAGCCCTCCAGGCCGCGGCCCACCCACCAGCCCAGGACCCCCGCCGCCGCCGCGACGGGCAGGCACGCCAGCACCCACCGCGCCAGCAACCCCGCCACCCCCAGGGGCCGGGCGGCCAGGACCGTCGTGACGAGCGCCCCCGCCGAGGCGGCCAGCCCCAGCGTCACCGGGCCCAGGACGGCGTGCAGCGACAGGTTCACCCCCAGGGTCACCGCGAGCCCGGCGAGCAGCGCCCCGGCCGCCGTGCGGTTGCGTCCCGCCGCGTTCAGCGCCTTGACGAGCACGTACGCGCACGACTGCGCCCAGAACCCCACGCCGAACCCGGTCAGGACCGCCGCCGACGTCGCCACCGCGGAGGCGTCGAACGCCCCGCGCCCGTAGAGCACCTGCACCACCGGCGCGCTGCCGACCGTCAGCACCACCGAGACCGGGGCGACGACGAGCAGCAGACCGGGCACCGTCCCCGCCAGGCGCTCGCGGGCGTCGGCCCGGTCGAGCCCGGCCAGCGCCGCCAACCCGGCCAGCCCGAGCGGGACGGCGAGCAGGTTCACCCCCGTCGTCGCCACGAAGCGGGCGTAGTCGACGGCGGCCACGACCTCGTCCCCCAGCAGGGAGGCCACGACCCGTTCGGCGACGACCGACCCCTGCAGCACGACCGGCAGCAGCAGCAGCGGCCGGACCCGGCGCCACACCCGCCGCAGCGCCTCGCGCGTCCCCGTCGTCGAGCCGGCCGGCAGCAGGTCGGCGACCTGCCCCAGACCCCAGGCGTGCAGGCCGACGTAGGCCAGCGCGAACCCCGAGGCGAGCACCACCGGTTCGCCCAGCAGCCAGGCCGCGCCGAGGGCCGCGACCATCCCGAGGTTCTGCACCGTGGCGCGCACCCCGGCCAGCCGGAACCCGCCGTGCGACATCTCCAGGTAGCTCAGCAGCGAGAACTGCAGGTAGCTGGGGACGCCGAGGGCCATGACGCGCAGGAACTGCGCGCTCGCGGCGGCGGTCGCCGGTTCCAGCCCCGGGGCCAGCAGGCCGACGACGGTGCCCGCACCCGTCACGAGCGCGACGACGAGGACGGCCGAGAGCACCCACAGGGCCCGGCGCAGCGCGCGGAACAGCTCGTGGGCGCGGTCGGGGTCGGTCCGCAGCAGTTCCTTGTGCAGGGGGAGGAACCCCGCGGACAGGACGTCGGCGGTGAAGAAGTCGACGGGGACCAGGGTCCCCGTCTGCGCGACCCGGGTCGCCGTCGCGGGGACCCCCGTCCCGTACGCGGCCGCGAGCAGGACCTCGCGCAGCATCCCCAGCAGTTTCCCGGCCAGACCTCCCAGGACGAGGCGCCGGACGCCGTCGCCCGTCACGGCAGGCCGAGGACAGCGGCGTACCGGGCGGCCACGCCGGACAACGCGTACCGCTCCGGCAGCAGCGACGTCCCGGGTCCTCCCCGGGCCAGGACCGCGCGCACGGCCGCGGCGAGCCGGCCCGGATCCCCGGTCTCGACCCGGGGCACCTCGGCCCCCTCGACGGGTGCCGTCGTCAGGGACGTCACCGCGGGGGTCCCGCAGGCCAGGGACTCCAGAACCGCCATCGGCAACCCCTCCCGCCACTGCGAGGTCAGCAGCGAGACGTCGGCGGCGGCCAGCAGAGCGGGAACCCGGGAACGGTCGAGCGCGCCGGTGAACCGCACCCGGCCGGCGACCCCGAGCTCGCGGGCCAGGTGCTCCAGCACCGGGCGTTCGGGTCCGTCCCCGGCCAGGACGAGGGTGGCGTCGGGGAACTCCCGCAGCAGGCGGACCGAGCGGTCGACCCGTTTCTGCGGGTGCAACCGCCCCACGACGGCGAACAGCGGACCGTCGGCGCCGAGTTCCGCGCGGACGCGGTGACGAGCCTGCGGGTCCGGCCGGAACACCCCGGTGTCGACGCCGTTCTCCACGAGGTGGACCGGGGGCATCCCGACGGCGCGGCCCAGCGGGAACCGCGTCAGGGACCGCGCGACGCGCGGGCCGACGGCGACGACGTCGTCGAACCGGCGGTACGTCACCACGTCCCGTCCCAGCCAGGAGACGTTGCGCGGCAGCGAGAGCAGGGGCCGCACCCGACGACCGCCGAGTTTCGAGGCGATCTCGTCCACGGACGTCCCGTGCGCCGCCAGGACGCACCGGGCACCGGCCGCCCGGGCGAGGTCGAGGACCCCGAAACCCCCCGCGCTGACCGACAGGACGCCACCGGGGCTCCGGGGGAGTTCGGCCGCGACGGCGGCCCGGGAGGCGCGCCACCACGACCGCGAGTACCGCCCCGGCACGGTTCCGGGCAGGGCGAGCACGCGCACCCCGTCGCGGCCGAACTCCCCGGGGAACCCGGGGAGGTGCGTCGTCACGGCGGTGACGTCCGCCCCGCGGGCGGCCAGGGCGCGGCACAGGTCCCACGTCACCGATTCCATCCCGCCGGCGTGGTGCAGCGGCAGGGACCGGGCGAGGACGAGGACCCCGCTCACCGCGGATCCCCGGCGACCAGGTCGTCGAGCAGGAGTTCCAGGTGCGCGGTCTGCGTGCGGACGTCGAAGTTCTCCCGGACGTGCCGGGCGGCGGCGGCGCCGAGGTCGGCGGCCAGGCGCGGGCGTTCCAGGACGCGGCGGATCGCCGCGGCCAGGGCGGCCGGGTCCTGTTCGGGCACGAGCAGACCGGTGGTGCCGTCCAGGACGGCGGAGGGGATGCCGCCGTGCTGGGTGGCCACGACGGGCCGGCCCAGGGCGCCGGCTTCCAGCAGCACCTGGCCGAGCCCCTCCTGGTCGCCGGTGGGCCCGGTGGTGCTGGGCAGGCACAGCAGCGATGACCGGGCGATGCGCCGCAGCGTCTGCGCGTGGTCGAGGGTTCCGGTGAACTCCACGTCGAGGCGCAGGTCGCGCGCGAGGGCGGTGAGTTCCGCGTGCAGCGGCCCGTTCCCGACGCACGTCACTCGGACCCCCGGCATCCCCGCCAGGGCCCGGAACAACGTGGCGTGCCCCTTCTTGGGCACGAGCCGGCCCACGTGGACGACGGTCCCGGGGACGGGGTCGGCCGCGGGCAGGCCGGTGAGGTCGATGCCCAGGTGGTGCGTCACGGTGCGCCCGGCGGGGAAACCCCGGTCCAGGAGGCGTCCGCGCAGGTGGTCGGAGACGGGCAGGAACAGGTCGCCGCGCTGGGCCAGGACGCGGCACCGCCGCGCGTACGTGGCCCAGGAGACGTGCCGGGAGCGCAGCAGCCCGGACCGGGAGGTGGTCGCGTCCACCCCGTGGAACACCGTGGCCAGCGGGACCCCGGCCCGCCGCGCGGCGGGCAGCGCGCAGGCGGCCTCGAACCCGAAGTGGGCCAGGACCGCGTCGACGCCCAGGGACCGCAGCGCCGCCGTCAGCGCCCCGGAGGCCAGACCGGCCGTGTGCAGGGCGGCGGCCCGCGGCCCGGCGGTGCCCACCAGCGAGTGCACCGCCAGACCGGCGGCGACCTCGGCGGGGACCTCGTCGCGGGAGACGAGCACCGGTTCCCACCGGGTGAAGGCGCGGGCCTGGGTGAGGACGAAGGGTTCGGACGGCACCCCGAAGGTGTGCCGGACGACGGCTACGCGGGGCACGGCGCCCCCTCGCGCCCGGCCGTCGCGGCCCGCTGCGCGGCGCGGCGGTTCGCGACGAGCCCGAGCAGCATCGCGAGCAGGATCATCGACTTGGCCTCGCCGTAGACCGCGGTGTTGTCGCCCATGCCGTGGATCAGCACCCACCACCAGGCGCCGAGCGCGAACGCCGTCGTCCGCGCCAGGTGCGTCCCCACGTTCCGGACGACGGTCGCGGTGAACACGGCGAGGACCGTCACCGCGAGGAGCAGCAGCCCCGCCACCCCGGGCAGGCCGCTGGCGGCCCAGGCGGCGATGAGGAGGTTGTGCGGGGGCAGGGCGTCCACGCCCAGGGCCGCGAACTGCTCGATGGTGCGCGACCACCCGCCGAACCCGAGGCCGAGGACGAGGTGCTCGCGGAACATGCGCAGCGCGAACTCCCACATGGGGGCGCGGCTGGCCAGGCTCTCGGTCGAGGCGCCGGCGTACCCGGGCACGTACCGCTCCAGCAACCGCGGCGCGAGCCAGACCCCGAGCCCGATGGCCGCCGCGGCCTGCGGCAGGAACCAGCGCGCGTTCGGGCGCCCGAGCACCTGCACCCCGCGCACGGCCAGCGGCAGGACGAGCGCGAGCGCCGCCGCCGTCTTGGACCCCGTCGCGAACGTCGCCGACCAGCACAGGAGGGCACCGGCGGCGTACAGGCGCCGGCGGCGTCGGTGCGCCGCGCCGCGCAGGCCGACGCCGAGGGCGAGGAAGCAGAACGTCGCCACGCCCAGGAACATCGAGGAGACGTTGGCGTTGATGAAGAACCCACCGGCCTTCAGCGGGTCGGTGACGTTGTTGGCGCCGTCGGTGAAGAACGCCCGCATGGCGCCGGGGCCGACGACGAGCGGGGCCAGCGGGGAGTGCAGGAACGCCGACTCGGCCGCGGGGGAGAGGCGGAACAGCCAGACGAGCACGGCGTCGAGGACCGCCCAGCCCAGGACGACGGTGAAGGGGCCGGTGAGGGCGCCGGCGCGCTCGCGTTCCACCCGCGTCGCGTACAGCAGGAGGAACGCGAAGGACAGCAGCCGGGTGACCTCCAGGAGCCCGGCCATCGGGTCCGGTGACCAGCCGATGGCGACGGCCTGCGTGGCGGTGAGCACGAGGACCGCGCGGAACACCGGGTCGCGCAGGGGCAGTCCCTTGCGTTCCAGCAGCCAGCAGACGGCCACGAGGACGATCCAGCACTGGCTCAGCGGCAGGTTCAGCGCCCCCAGCGGCCCGACGAACACCTGCGGGACGGCGAGGAAGGCCGCGACGGTCAGCCGCGTCCGGTCGCTGGCGGTGAGGCAGAACAGGACGCCGGTGAAGGCGCCGGCCAGGCCCAGCGCCACCAGGAGGATCACCGGGCGGTCACGGGCGCAGCACCCCGGTGTGCTCACCGACCCAGTCGAGGACGCGGGCGCGGAAGCGCTCGACGTCGAAGGCGAGGGCTCGGGTTCGGCAGTCGGCGGCGGCGCACGCCTGCGCCCGCGGCAGCGCCTCGACGAGCGCGCCGACGGTGAGGTCGTCGACGAGGGCTCCGGAGACGCCGTCCAGGACGGTCTCACCGGAGCCGCCGCGGCGGGGGGCGAGCACGGGGGTCCCCGACGCCATGGCCTCCACGGGGACGATGCCGAAGTCCTCCACGGTGGGGAACACCAGGACGGCGGCGCGGCGCAGCAGTTCGCGCACGGTCTGCCCGCCGGGGCGGTCGAGGACGACGACGGGCACGGACGCGGTCGCGGCGCGGTCGCGCAGCACCGGCAGGAGGGGGCCGGTCCCGGCGACGACGACGGGCCGGCCCGCGCGTTCGGCGACGTCGACGGCGAGCAGGTGGTTCTTGTAGGGGACGAACCGGCCCAGGGCCAGCAGGAACCCCTCGGGCAGGTCGAGGGTGTCGGGCCCGGGCTCAGCGAAGCGGGCGACGTCGACGGGCGGGTGCACGACGACGGCCTCCCGGCCCCAGCACCGTTCGATCCGGCGCGCGACCTCGGTGCTGTTCGCGGCGAACGCGGTGACCCGCCGGGCGGCGCGGTGGTCGGCGGCGGCCAGCGCCCGCCGGGCCGGGGCCAGCAGCGGGGAGGTGCCGCGGCCGTCGAGCTCGGGGGTCCAGACGTAGCGGGCCGGGGTGTGCACGTAGGCGAGGTGGACCCCGCCGGGGGCGACGAGGCGGTTGGACGTGGCGAAGGCGTGGTGGGAGGTGAGGACGAGGTCGTAGCTGCGCTGGACGTCGCGGGCGTGCCGGGCCCACGCGGCGGGCATGAGCGGCAGGGCGAGGGCGCGGTGCCCGCGCAGCCGGTCCAGCGCGGTGGTGCGCACGTCGCGCCCACCGAGGTCGAGGCGGACGCCGGGGGTGGCGCTGAGGGCGTGCAGGTCGGCGTCGGGCCACATCCCGACGAGCACCTCGAAGACCTGCTCGGCGCCCGCACGGGCCGCGAGCCACTCGTGCACCAGCGCGGTGCGGCCCGGGTCCCTGGTCATGACACCCCTCGGTCGGCGCCGTCGCCGTCGACCTGAGGGCGATCACGCAGCGTGCTAGCGTTTCGCCGTCGCGGCGGGTGCCGCCGCGACCCGTCCCGTGAGGAGGCCCGAACGTGAAGAAGCTGCTGGTGGTGGGTCTGCTCGCCGGAGGGGTCTTCGCGTGGCGCCGTCGGGCGTCGCAGAAGGCCGAGCGCGAGCTGTGGGCCCAGGCCACCGACACGGTGCGCTGACCCTCAGCTCCAGCACCACCCCGGGGGCATGGCGCAATTGGTAGCGCACCTGCTTTGCAAGCAGGGGGTTAGGGGTTCGAGTCCCCTTGCCTCCACCGGAACCACGAGGCCGGTCACGTCGAGGACGTGACCGGCCTCGTGCGTCGTGCACCTGTCCCGGCGACCCTCGACGTCGAGACCGTCCTGCGCAGCACCGGGGTGTGGGCGGGGAGGGACGCGTGATCTCGCCGGTGCCGCCGGGGGACCGGTCGACCCCCGAGGACGTGCGGCGCGTGGTCGCGCTGCTCCAGCGACGGTGGCGGGTCCTGGGCGTCCCGCGCGCCCTGCGGGACGCCGTCGCCCGCGACGTGAGCGCCGACCTGCACGACGCGCACCGGCAGGGCCGCACGCCGGAGTCGGTGCTGGGGACGTCGGTGCCGGACGTCGCCACCGAGGTCGCCCGCGAGAACGGGTGGCTCGTCGCCTGGCCGATGTACGGGCGGGTGCTCGTCGCGGCCGGGGTCGGGGCGGTGATGGCACTGGCTGCCGGTCTGGTCCTCCTGCTCCCGCTCGCGGCCTGGACCGTCTCCGCGGTTCCCGCGGTCCTGGGGTGGGCCGGCGTCACGGTGGGCGCCGACGGTGACCCGTCCTGGTACCTGCCGATCGTGCTGGGCGCCTACGTCGTCTTCGGCGTCGCCTTCGTCGCGGTCGTCCTGGCCTGCGTCCGGTGGGCGTTGCGCTCGGCCGCGGGACTGAACCGCACGCTGCGCGCCGGCGTCCTGGGGCTGCCCGCCTCGGCGGCGCTGTCCCTGCCCGTCGCCGTCTGGATCGGGCACGTCTCCGGGTTCAGCACCGCCCCGCACGTCGTGCTGACCGAGTGCGGTCTCGTCCTGGGAGCTGCCGCCGTCGCCCTGGTGGCGGCGCGGGCGTGGGCGGTCCGGCCGCTCTGAGCGGGCGTCAGGACGGGAGGCCGAACCCCTCGCGCGACACCGGCTGCGCCGCCCGGCCGCCGTGCTGCACACCCGGGTCCAGCCGTCCCGCCAGGTCGAAGCATCACGCGGTGTCCGCCTCGAACGGTGGTGGACACGTCCTCACCGGAGGGCGCCGTACACCACTCCGGCGAACTCCACTCCGCACTGCACACCATCCGCGGGATGACCGTGACGTCACCGTCGTGACCAGATGGTCGCTCCTGGTCATCCGCGGGCTGATCGACACCGCGACGAACGAGGGATGGAGCGCGGTGTCGCATCGGGCAGGGTCGATCGCATGACGCAGCGAGGCAGCACGCACCAGACGGTGGCCTGGACGCAGAAGCCGGGGATGTGGATGGCCCTGGCGGTGGCCTTCCTGGCGATCTCGATGCCGTCGTGGGTCGACGCCCTGAGCGGGGAGAAGACCCTCGGTTACCTGCCTGCGGTCGCGTTCACCGTCGCGGCGATCTTCTTCGGCGTGCAGGCTCGGCGGTGCGCGCGGCGCCGCCTGCAGGGCTGATGACGCCGGCCGCTTCCAGGGGTCTGGTGGACGGGGCGCACAGTGATGCCGCGTCGCCGGCTGGGGTGGTGTGCATGTGAGCGGGATGACCCGCCGTCGCGCACGACGCGGGATGACCGCGACGTCGCCGGTCGCTGCTCCGCCGTCCGGTCACTTCCTGGCACCGGCAGGTGGGTGGGCCAGGCTCTCGCGTGGCCCACCCACCACGGTCAGGCGGTGACGACGTCGGTGGATCGGGCGACCTGCTCGCCGGCCTCCACCTCTGCTCGGCGCGTCTGGAGAGCCGAGACGGCGATGGTGTGGGCGTCCGAGCCCAGCAGGTGACGCAGCCGCCCGCCGTTGCCGGCCCCCGCGAGGTCGATGAGGGCGGCGGCGCCCTTGGCCGGGTCACCGAGCTGGGTGCCGGCCATCTGCAGGTGCGCCTGCGTCATCTCGCGCAGCGCGGGGTAAGCGTCGGTGGTCTCCTCCGGCAGCACCAGGGAGTTCGAGGTCAGGAAGTCGGTGCGGAAGTACCCCGGCTCCACGAGGCTGACCGCGATCCCCAGGTCGGCGACCTCCGCGGCGAGGGACTCGGTGAGCCCTTCCAGGGCGAACTTGCCCGCGCAGTACAGCGCCCAGCCGGGGAAGGACGTCAGCCCGAGGATGGAGGAGATGTTGATGACGTGGCCCGAGCGCTGGGTCCGCAGGATCGGCAGGACGGCGCGCAGGACGTTCCACACCCCGACGACCTGCACGTCGAGCATGGCCCGCACGTCCGCGTCGGAGGTCTCCTCGACGGCGCCGAGGAAGCCGTAGCCGGCGTTGTTGACGACGACGTCGATCCTCCCGAACCGCTCACGGGTCTGCTCCACAGCCTGCGTGACGGCGGCTTCGTCGGTCAGGTCGAGCTCCAGGGGCAGCAGCCGGGAGGTGTCGACGTCGCTGAGGGCGGCGGTCAGCCGTTCGGTCGAGCGGGTGGTGGCCGTGACGTGCTCGCCGCGGGCCAGCAGTTGGGTGACGAGTTCGCGGCCCAGGCCGCGAGAGGTACCGGTGATGAACCACGTGGACACGAGGTCTCCTCAGGTCGGAGGGGGTGGGACACCACCAGCCTGGGTCGTCAGCAGCGCCCGGGGAGGGCCGCTGGCTCGCCCACTCCTGCCTGGGTACGGCGTACCCCCCTTCGACCCGCCGGCGCCCGGTGCCGACCGGCACACTGGTCGTGTGACCTCCCGCGCCGAGCACCGCAGGGACCTGGGTGAGTTCCTCCGCAGCCGCCGCGCGGCGACCTCCCCGGACGCGGCGGGGCTGCCGGTGGCGCCGGGGCGGCGGGTCGCCGGACTGCGCCGGGAGGAGGTCGCCCAGCTCGCCGGGGTGAGCGTGGACTACTACACCCGCCTGGAGCAGGGCCGCCACGCCAGTCCCTCCAGCGCCGTGCTGGACGCGCTGGCTCGCGCGCTGGGCCTGGACGCGGCGGCTCGCGCGCACCTGCACGACCTGGCGGGACCGACCACGTCCAGGACCGAGCGCCCGGTGGTGCAGCGGGTGCGGCCCGCGGTCCACCATCTGCTGGACTCCCTCGGTGAGCACCCGGCGTTCGTGATCGGTCGGCGCACCGACGTCCTGGCCTCCAACGCGCTGGCCCGGGCGCTGCTGAGCGACTGGACCGCGCTACCGGCCCGGCAGCGCAACTACGTCCGCTGGTTGCTGCTCGACCCGGCCGCCCGTGCGCTGTTCCCCGACTGGCCGGTGCTGGCCGCCGAGGCGGTCGGTACGTTGCGCCTGGACGCGGGCCGCCACCCCGAGGACCCGCTGCTCAACTCCCTCGTCGGGGAACTGGCGATCGGCTGCCCGGAGTTCGCCCGGTGGTGGTCTGATCGCCGCGTGCACGAACGCACCCACGGCACCAAGCGCCTGCAGCACCCCGTGGTGGGGGAGGTCACGATCCACTTCGAGGCTCTCGCCCTGACGGGCGAGGACGACCAGACGCTGTTCGTCTACTCCACCGAGCCGGGGAGCACGTCCGCGGACAACCTGCGGTTGCTGTCGTCGTGGGCCGTGGACACCGACCCGGCCACGCGCCGCCGATCGCGGTCACCCAGCAGCTGACGACGTGGATCTCTGCGGAGGTCCTGAACTCGTCGACCGCGGCCGCCGGGCGCTCTCCGGGTTCCAGCTCATCGGTGGACACGTAGTGGTCGTCGCGTGCGGCGAGTGCTCGCTCGTCGGCGTGTCCGTGCGGTCGTCGACCTCCTTGTCCGCGGGATGACGGTGCGCAGCGCGCACCGCAGGGACCGCGTGGGCAGCGGCCGCGCAGAAGCCGCTACCGGTGACCTCTCCGGTGCTTGAGCAGCTCTCGGATCACGACCACGATCACGATGAGACCACCTACGACCATCAGCAGGCTGAAGACGATCGACCACCCGCTGTTCCTGGTCAGGGTGAAGCCGCCGTAGCCCACGACGACGACCATCCAGAGCCCGAGGATCCAGGGACGCACTCTGCGGTTGGTGCGTTCGACGTCGCGGTCAGGCTCGCTCACCGTTCGAGCATCGCAGCGCGTCTACGGGGGCACATCAGACCTCGACGATTTTCCGCCCTTCGTCACGACCGCGATGGCGGCGGCCAGTCGAGACCGCGCACTACGCGGGATGACCGCGCGGTTCTCGCTGATGTCCGAGAAGGTGACCGCATGATCGTCGCGGACTCCCAGTTGGTCACCGGTGACGGCTGAGGAGGTCGTGGAAGGGATCGAACGAGCCACCTTCGGTCCAGTACCGCGGCGCCAGGTCGACGCCTGGCTCGATGAGCGCCTGCGCGCTCAGCTCGGCTCTGCGCTGGACCGCGTCCTCTTCCGTTCCGGGCGGGTCTCGGCCGTGTTCGGGTGCCGACTCCAGGACGGGCGCGAGGTCGCGGTGAAGGTGCACCGCCCCGGCGCGGACCTCGCGCACCTGGGCGCGGCGGTGCGAGCTCAGCGCCACCTCGCCGCTCACGGCTACCCCTGCCCGCGGCCACTGCACGGGCCCACCGCGGTAGACGGGCGGGTGGTGGTGGTCGAGACCCTGACGAGCGAGGGCGAACTCTCTGACGCCACCCGGGCGCCCATCCGCCGCGCCCTGGCCGCGAGCCTGGCGGAGCAGATCGACCTGCTGCGACCGTTGGCCGCTGACCCGGCGCTGCGTGAGCCGCTGCGGGCCGGTGCGCCGGCGTGGACGCGCTACGAGCACGGTCCCTGGCCGTCACCGCACGATTCGATCTTCGACTTCACGTCGCGGTCCGAGCGCTTCGGGTGGGTGGATGACCTCGCGGTCGAAGCGGCTCAGGTGTTGGCCAGGCTCGAGAGCCGGGGCGTGCTGGGGCCCGACGTCATCGGGCACAGCGACTGGTACGACGGCAACGTGCTGGTCCAGACCACCGACGGTGGGAGCCCGGAGGAGGTGGTCGTGGTGAGCGCGGCCTTCGACTGGGACAGCCTGACCGCGCGCCCCGAAGCGGTGCTGGTCGGGATGTGTGCCGGCTCCTACACCGCGGGCGGGGCCGCGAACGCGGCTGCGCCGACGGTGGCGCAGGTAACGGCCCTGCTCACGGACTACCAGCAGGCCCGACCGGGGTTCCTCGTCGGTGAGCAGTGGGCAGCGGCTGCGGCAGCGGCGTGCTGGGTGCTGGCGTACAACGCGCGGTGCGAGGTCTGCTGGTCAAGTCCCCAGAGGTGGTGTACGACGGTTTCCTCGTGATGCTTCGTGCGGTCAGGCCGTCAAGGCCTGCATCGTGAGGTCGGAGTTCACCTCCACCGAGCTCTGCGCGGCGCCGGCCGGGCTGG
>NZ_JBGFTU010000023.1:0-62369 GCF_041276425.1 Kineococcus halophytocola
GGGTAGATCCCAAAGGAACCCCGATCCCCACCCACACAGGAGTGGAGACCATTGGGGGTTAATGCATTGGCATCAACATTTTTCTAGCGCACTGTTGAGTTCTCAAGAACCGGACGCACCCACCCCGAACCGACCCTCAGCGAGAGGGTCAGCGGAAGAGGGGCAACTTTCCCACCTTAACCGGGAACCAGGCCAAACCTCAACCCAGCCCCGCTCAAGAAGCTTCCGGTGCCGCCAGGCATCGTGCGGACCCTTCGGGTTGTGACCCTCGGCGTCCGCCCCGTTGCTCGCGGCGACATGAAGAACATTAGACGGCCAGGCGTCGCCCAGGCAAATCGCCTCGGTCCCTCCGGTGCGACGCGTTGCGCGGCAAGCCTTCCCGCCGTCCGCGGCCGTCACCACGCGGGCCTCGCCCGCTCTTGGGACACTGTGCCGGTGACCGAGGCCACCCACTCCCCCGAGCCGGCTCCCGAGCACCGCAGCGCCGAGCACGCCCGCATGGCGGAATCGCCCGGCGCCGACGGCCCCTGGCGACTGTGGGGCCCGTACGTGGCCGGGCGGCAGTGGGGCACCGTCCGCGAGGACTACACCCCCGGTGGGGACGCCTGGTCCGCCTTCCCCTTCGACCAGGCGCGGGCGCGCGCCTACCGCTGGGGCGAGGACGGCCTGGGTGCCGTGTGCGACCGGTTCGGCTTCCTGAACCTGGGCGTCGCCCTGTGGAACCGCGAGGACCCCTTCCTCAAGGAGCGTCTCTTCGGGCTGACCAACGGCGAGGGCAACCACGGCGAGGACGCCAAGGAGTACTGGTGGGCCCTGGACGGCACCCCCAGCCACTCCTGGATGAGGTGGCTCTACCGGTACCCGCAGGCCGAGTTCCCCTACGAGCAGCTGCGCACCGAGAACGCCCAGCGCGGGCGCGACGAGCGCGAGTACGAGCTCGGGGACACCGGCGTCCTGGACGGCAACCGCTTCTTCGACGTCGAGGTCACCTACGCCAAGGCGGGCGCGGACGACCTGTGCATGGTCGTCACGGCGACCAACCACGGGCCCGACCCGGCCCCCCTCGACCTCGTCCCGCAGGTGTGGTTCCGCAACACCTGGTCCTGGGGCTGGGACCGGCGCCGCGGCACCATGACCCAGCTGCTGCCGCCGACGCTGGCCGTCGGCGGGCTGGAGTCGGTGGAGTGCGAGCACGGCCACCTCGGCCGGTACCACGTCAGCGCCGAGGGTTCTCCCGAGGTGCTCTTCTGCGAGAACGAGACCAACCTCGTCGAGCTGTTCGGGGCCGCGTCCAACCCCACGGCCTTCACCAAGGACGGCGTCGACCGGCGGATCGTCCACGGCGACACGACCGCCGTGAACCCGCGCCGCGAGGGCACCAAGGCGGCGTTCTGGTACTCCTTCGACTCCGTCGCCCCCGGTGAGACCGTCCAGGTACGCCTGCGGCTGTCCCCGCCGGCCCCGAGCCGGGACACGTTCGGCCCCGGCTACGACGCCGTGCTGCGCGACCGGCGGCGGGAGGCCGACGACTTCTACGACCAGGTCATCCACCCCGGCCTCGGCGAGTCCGACCGGCACATCGCCCGCCGCGCCTACGCGGGTCTGCTGTGGACCAAGCAGCTGTACCGCTACGACGTCCGGCAGTGGCTCGGCGGGGACCCCGAGACCGAACCGTCGCCGGAGTCCCGCAAGGGCCGCGGCGCGCGCAACGTCACGTGGAGCCACCTGTCGCTGGCCGACGTCATCTCCATGCCCGACGAGTGGGAGTACCCGTGGTTCGCGGCCTGGGACCTGGCCTTCCACGCCATCCCCCTGGCCCACGTCGACCCCGAGTTCGCCAAGGAACAGCTCGTGCTCATGTGCCGCGAGTGGTCGATGCACCCCAACGGGCAGCTCCCCGCCTACGAGTGGGCGTTCGGCGACGTCAACCCGCCCGTGCACGCGTGGGCCGCCTGGCACGTGTACCGGCTCGACGGCTACCGCGACCAGGGCTTCCTCGTGCGGGTGTTCACCAAGCTGCTGCTGAACTTCTCGTGGTGGGTCAACCGCAAGGACTCCAGCGGGTCCAACCTCTTCGAGGGCGGCTTCCTCGGGATGGACAACATCGGCCTGTTCGACCGGTCCGCCGAGCTGCCCCCCGGGTACCGGCTGGAGCAGTCCGACGCCACGAGCTGGATGGCCTTCTACTGCCAGCAGATGTTCAAGATCGCCCTGGAGCTGTCGCGGCACGACCCGGCGTGGGAGGACGCCGCGACGAAGTTCCTCGAGCACTTCCTGTCCATCGCGCAGGCCATGAACTCCTTCGGCTCCCACGACGCGTCGCTGTGGGACGAGGAGGACGGCTTCTACTACGACGTGCTGCTGCGGCCCGACGGGTCCTCCGAGCCCATGCGCGTGCCCTCGATGGTCGGGCTGCTGCCGATCCTGGGGTCCACCGACGTGCCGTCGTGGATCGCCGAGGAGACCCCCGACCTCACCGCCCGGCTGCGCTGGCTGCAGAAGCGCCGGCCCGACCTCACGCTGCCGCTGCTGACGCGCTCCACGCCGGAGGGGCGGCGGATGCTGCTGTCCCTCGTCGACCGGCCCCGGCTGGTCCGGATCCTGGAGCGGATGTTCGACCACGACCAGTTCCTGTCCGACTTCGGCATCCGCTCGCTGTCGGCGGCGGTGAAGGAGGAGGTCTGGACGTCGGTCGAGGGGCAGAGCTCCTCGGTCGTCTACGAACCGGGTGAGTCCCGGACCGGCATGTTCGGGGGCAACTCCAACTGGCGCGGGCCCATCTGGTTCCCGGTCAACGTCCTGTTGGCCGACAAGCTGCGCACGCTGGGCCGCTTCTTCGGCGACGAGCTGACCATCGAGGTGCCCAAGGGCTCGGGACGGCGCATCGACCTCGTCCAGGCCGCCGACCTCATCGACGACAGCCTCGTCAACCTCTTCCGCCCCGTCGACGGGCGCCGGCCGGCCGACGGGCAGCGCCTGGAGGCGAGCGAGGACCCGCTGTGGCGCGAGCACATCACCTTCAACGAGTACTTCGACGGCGACACCGGTGAGGGGCTGGGAGCCACCCACCAGACGGGCTGGACGGCCCTGGTCGCGCACCTCCTGCACCCGCGGCTGCCCCCCAGCCCGCCCGGCCGCTGACCCGGCGAGGACGTGCGGGCCGTCCGGTGTCCCCCGGACGGCCCATGTCCTGCCCACCGTCGGTGGTCGATGCCAGGCTGGAGGACCGGTCACCGCGGCCGGCCTGACGCACCGGGGGCGAGGACGTCGATGACGGCGGTGGAACCGATCGCGCTGCTGATCGCCCTCGCCGCGACGATCACGGCGACGACGGGCGTGCTCGCGTTCCGGCGGCGGCGGGAGACCCCCGCCGCGCTCCCCCTCGCCGCGGGGCTGGCCTCGGTGACCCTGTGGGGCGTCTCCGTCGTCCTGCAGAACACCTGGCTGCCCGCCCGGTGGCTCGACCTGACGGTCTTCCCCCAGTTCCTCGGCGTGGGGGGCACCGTGCTCTCGCTGCGGCTGTTCGTCGACGCCGTCGGCGGCCGTGCGCTGCGCCCCCGCCGCGTCCTCGCCCTCGGCGTCGTCCCCGCCCTGGCCCTCGTGGCCCTGGCGGTGGACCCGCACCTGCACTGGTTCCACGCCACCGTCGAGCACGTCGGGGACCCCCGCGGCGGATCGTCACCGTGGGGCCGCTGTTCTGGGTGAACACGGCCTACAGCTACGCCGTGGTCCTCTCGGCCGCCTCCTCGGTCTGGCGGTTGCGCCGCAGCACGCGGGGTCTGCTGCGCCGGCAGGCCACGACGATGCTCGTCGCGGTCCTGGCCCCCCTGGTGTGCAACCTGGCGGTCGTCCTGCCGGGCATCGCCCTCGCCGTCGACGTCACCCCGCTGGCCTTCGCCGTCACGGGGGTCCTCTTCGCCTACGCCGTGCTGCAGCAGGACCTGCTGCGCCTCGTGCCGGTCGCCCGCTCGCTCGTCGTGGAGACCGTCACCGACGCCGTCTTCGTCGTCGACTTCCGGGAACGCCTGGTCGACGTCAACCCCGCCGGGCACGCCCTGCTGCGACCGGACGCCGGGCCGCGCGACGCCGTCGTCGGCCGGCCCTTCGGCGACCTCGTGGAGGCGGTCGTCGCCGACTCCGTCAGGGCCGGGGAGGGGGAGACGGTCGTCCGGCTGGCCGGCGGGAACCACCTCGACGTCCGCACCCGCTGGATCCGCGACGACCGCGGCACCCCGCTGGGACGGGTCGTCGTCGCCCGCGACGTCACCGAGCGGCTGCAGGCGCAGCGTGCGCTGGAACGGGCCAACGAGCGGTTGCGGGACCAGGTCGCCACCATCGAGCGGCTGCAGGCGGACCTGGCCGAGGAGGCGGCGCGCGACCCGCTCACCGGCCTGCGCAACCGGCGGCGGTTCGTCGAGGACCTCACCGCGCGGTTGCGGACGACGGTCGAGACCGGTCGGCCGCTCTCGCTCGTGCTCCTGGACGTCGACCACTTCAAGGCGATCAACGACGCGCACGGGCACGCCGTCGGGGACGACGTGCTCGTCGAGGTCGCCCGGGCGCTGGGCGCGCACGCCCGCCCCGAGGACGTCGTCCGCTACGGCGGGGAGGAGTTCGTCGTCCTGCTGCCCCACCTCGACACCGACGCCGCCCGGGCCCGGGCCGAGGACCTGCGCGCCGCCTGCGCGGGCGTGCGCGTCGGCGTGGAGTCGCTGCGCATCACCATCAGCGCGGGCGTGGCCACGGCACCGGAGCACGGGACGACGCCGGACGAGCTCCTGCTCTCGGCCGACCGCGCCCTGTACGAGGCCAAGGGCGGCGGCCGCGACCGGGTCGCGCTCGCGGACTAGCCGGTCACCAGATGCGGACCCGCTCGGCCGGGTCCAGCCACAGGCCGTCCCCGGGCCGGGTGCCGAACGCGTCGTGGAACTCCACGAGGTTGCGCACGACCGCGTTGCAGCGGAACTCCGGCGGGGAGTGCGGGTCGATGGCCAGGCGCCGCTCGACCTCGGCGGGGCGGACCTTGCCGCACCACACCTTCGCCCAGCCGAAGAACAGGCGCTGGCTGCCCGTCAGGCCGTCCACGACGGGGGCCTCCTGGCCGCCGAGGGCGATCTCGTAGGCCTTGTGCGCGATCGTCAGCCCGCCGAGGTCGCCGATGTTCTCCCCGACCGTCAGCGAGCCGTTGACCGTCCTGCCCGGCGTCTCGGGGGGTTCCAGGGCGTCGTACTGGTCGATGAGGGCCTGGGTGCGCTGGCCGAACTCGGCGCGGTCGGCGTCGGTCCACCAGTCGTTGAGGTTGCCCGCCCCGTCGTACTTCGAGCCCTGGTCGTCGAAGCCGTGGCCGATCTCGTGGCCGATGACCGCGCCGATGCCGCCGTAGTTCTCCGCGTCGTCGGCGTCGAGGGAGAAGAAGGGCGGGCGCAGGATCGCGGCGGGGAAGACGATCTCGTTCATGCCCGGGTTGTAGTAGGCGTTGACCGTCTGCGGCGTCATGAACCACTCGCTGCGGTCCACGGGCCCGCCGAGCTTGGCCAGCTCGCGGTCCACCTCGACGGCGAAGGCGCGCCGGACGTTGCCGATCAGGTCCGTGCGGTCGATCGTCAGCGCCGAGTAGTCCCGCCACCGGTCGGGGTGGCCGATCTTCGGGGTGAACTTCCCGAGCTTGTCCAGCGCCCGGTCCTTCGTCTCCCGCGTCATCCAGTCCAGGGCCTCGATGTCCTGGCGGTAGGCCTCCACGAGGTTGGCGACCAGCTCCTGCATGCGCGCCTTGGCGGCCGGCGGGAAGTGCTCGGCGACGTAGAGCTCACCGAGGGCCTCACCGAGGGTGCCCTCGACCAGACCGACCCCGCGCTTCCACCGCTCGCGCAGCTGGGGCGCACCGGTGAGCGTCGTGCCGTAGAAGGCGAAGTTCTCCTCGACGAACTCCCCGGGCAGGAAGGCGGCGGCCTGGTGCAGGACGCGCCAGCCGAGCCAGTCCTTCCACGTCTGGACCGGCGTCGCGAGCAGCACCTCGGCCATGCCGCTCAGGTAGCTCGGCTGGCGGACGACGACCTGGGCGAAGGCCGACGCCGGCAGCTCGGCGGCCTCGAGCCAGGCGGCCAGGTCGACACCGGGCAGCAGGGCGTCCAGACCCGCGCGGTCCACCTTGTTGTAGGTGGCGTTGGCGTCGCGGTTGCGCACCCGGTCCCAGTGGTGGGCCGCGAGCGCCGTCTCCAGGTCCAGGACGCGCTGCGCGGCACCGGCCGGGTCCGGGCGGTGGCCGAGGGTCAGGATGCGTTCGACGTGCCCGAGGTAGGCCGCGCGGACCTGCTCGTACTGCTCCTCGCGGTAGTACGACTCGTCGGGCAGGCCGAGACCGGACTGGGTGAGGTAGACGACGTACTCATCGGACTTGGCGTTGTCGGTGTCGACCCAGTAGGCGAAGGGGCCGCCGACCCCGGAGCGCTCGAAGGCGCCGAGCCGGCGGACGAGGTCGGCGTGGTCGGTGATCGCGTCCACGGCGGCGAGCTCGGGGTCCAGCGGGGTGGTGCCCAGCGCGTCGATGCGGTCGGTGTCCATGAAGCTGGCGAACAGGTCGCCGATCTTCTGCCGGACGGTGCCGGGGACCGCCTCGCCGGTGGCCGCGGCGTCGGCGGCGGCCTCGACGATGGTGCGGCACTCGGCCTCGGACTGGTCGCGCAGCCGGATGAAGGCCCCGTCGACGGCGCGGTCGTCGGGGATCTCCGTCGTCGCCAGCCAGCGGCCGTTGACGTGCCGGAAGAGGTCGTCCTGGGGGCGCACCGACGGGTCGACGTCGCTGCCCGCGGGCTGGGCGTCCGTGATCGAGCTCATGACCTCACCCTAGGGCGTGGCCGTCGGTCCCGCGCCGGGCCGGACCGCGGGCCAGACCGAGAGCAGGAGCGCGACGTTGAGCACGACCGCGCCCAGGACGACGAACGCCATCGCGTGCGCGTCCCCGCCGAGCAGGCCGACGAGGACGCCGACGAGCCCGCCCACCCCGGACTGCAGGGCCGTCACCAGCGCGGCGGCCGCCCCGGCGCTGTCGCCGTACGGTTCCAGGGCGAGCGCCACCGCGTTGGGCATGATGAGGCCCAGGCTGAGCAGCAGCAGGTACAGCGGGAGGGCGAACAGGACGAGGCGGTCGGTGCCGGACAGCAGCGACACGGTGAGGGCCGCGCCGAAGACGGCGGCGGCGGTCACGCCCACCCGCAGCAACCGGGGGGAGCCGATCCGCTCGACGAGGGCCGCGTTGAGCTGCGTGCCACCGATGAGCGCGGTGCCGTTGAGGGCGAAGAAGACGGCGAAGCCGGTGCCGACGAGGCCGAAGCCGTCCTGCAGCACGAAGACCGACGTCGAGACGTAGGACATGATCACGGCGAGGGCGAGGCCGGGCATCGCGGCGAGGGCCAGGAAGCGCCGGTCGCGGACGAGCTCGCGGTAGCCGGCGAAGGTGCGCAGCACGCGGCGGGTCCGCTCGGGCACGACCGGAGCGGCCCGTGCCTCGGTGCGGGCCTGCCCGGCCGAGTCGCACAGCTCCCGCCGCGTCTCCGGCAGCGAGCGCCACACGGCGAGGAGGACGCCGGCGCCGGCGAGGACGAGCAGGCCCAGGACCGGCCGCCAGCCCGTGTGGTTCGCGATGGCCCCGCCGACGGTGGGGGCGAACAGCGGGGCGACGCCGATGACGAGGACGAGCCGGGACTGCAGCCGGGCGGCCGCGGGCCCGGTGAACAGGTCACGGATGACGGCCATGCCGATGACGGCGCCGGCCGAGGCGCCCACCCCGGACAGGACGCGGAAGGCGACGAGGGTGGGCAGGTTCGGGGCGAGCGCGCACAGGGCGCTGGCGACGACGTAGACGGCGAAGCCGACCATCGCGGGCCGGCGGCGGCCGAAGGCGTCGGAGAGGGGGCCGACGACGAGCTGGCCGAGCGCGGAGCCCACGAGGACACCGGTGATCGTGAGCTGGGTGCGGGCGCGGGTCGTGCCGAGGTCCTGGGCGACCTCGGGCAGCGAGGGCAGGTAGAGGTCGATGGTCACGGCGCCGAGAGCGGCCATGGCGCCGAGCAGGACGACGAGCCCGACGGTGGAGCGGCGGCGGGTGGGGGGCGCGGTCTGGAGCGCGGACATGCGCGGGGGATCCTCGGGGGCAGTCGCGGAGGTGCCTCGCACGGCGCCGGGCGGGGCTCGACGCGGCCGGGCGCCGCCGTCCCCCCCACCCTAGGACGCGGGGGGCGACGGCGTCCTGCCAGATTCCGAACCCGGTACCGGTCTCGTCGGTCCGGTCCGGCCGCGGGGCGGCGGCCGATCCCGGCGCGGGCTCAGGCGGCCAGCGGGAGGGAGCTCTCGAAGGTGTACTCGTCCAGGACGGGGGTGCCGAGGGCGAGCGCGGCGCGGACGGCGGCCGACCCCGATCCCGCGTCGTTGGCGACGAGGACGTCGGTGGCCTCGGTGACGACCTCGTCGACGTGCAGGCCGGCCCGGCGCGCGCGGGCCCGGAGGTCGGCGCGGGGCAGGAGGAAGTGGCCGCTGAAGGCGACGTGCTGACCGGGGCGCAGGGTCACGCCGTGGTGATCGGCAGGCGGCGCCGGGAGCTTGACCCGGTGCCTACCGTGGGTGGGTGGAACGATCGACGGTGACGGCCCTGCTGGTCCTGGCGACGGCCGTGTCCGGGGCGGTCCTGGTGCTGCTGGTCGCGGCCTCCTTCTCCGCCGCACCCCCGCCGGCCCGGGTGATGTGGCCGGCGGGGGTCCTGGTCGTCGTCTGCGGTGCGGGGCTGGTGCTGCACCGCTCGCAGCGGTAGGTCAGGCGCGTTCGCGCAGCGGGCGGGCGTCCGACGAGCGCCGGCGCTGGCCGGGCAGGTCCGCGGAGTGGCGCGGGACCCGGCGGCCGGCGCGGACGCTCGTCACGAGACCGGCCGCACCGGCCAGGACGACGAGGGCGGCGTAGCCGTCGACGACGGGCCGCAGGCCCAGGTGCGGGGCGAGGAAGCCGGCGACGACCGCGGGCACGCCGAACGCGAGGTAGCTGACGACGTAGACGGCGGCGAGGACCCCGGCGCGCTCGTGGGCGGGCGCGGTGCCGAGCACGCCGCGCAGGGCGCCCTGGAACCCGGCGCCGAAGCCGACCCCGGACAGCAGCGCCCCGGCGAAGAAGACGGGCACGGACGACAGGGTCAGACCGAGGGTCAGGACGAGGGGGCCGACGACGAGCCCGGCCATCCCCAGGGTGACGACGCGGCGGGGGTCCCGGTGCCGGGTCAGCAGACCCGTCACGGCGCCGACCCCGGCCACGGAGGCGACGACGAGGCCACCGGCGACGTGGTCGTGCAGGCCGAGGACCCCGGCCACGACAGAGGGTCCCAGTCCCAGGCACAGGCCGCCCAGGCCCCAGCTGCCGAGGAACCCGGGCAGGCTGGCGGCGAAGGGGCCGCGGGAGGACGCGGGCAGCCGCACGACGGGCCGCAGCGAGCGCAGCGCACCGGGTGCGCGGCCGACGGCGTCGGGGGTGAGGGCGACGGCGACGAGCGCGACGAGCAGCAGCCCGGCGAGGACCAGGTAGGTGAGCCGGGTGGGTCCGGGGGCGAACTGGACGAGCACCCCGGCGCCCAGACCGCCGGCCATGAGGCCCGTGGGCGGGGCGGCCCCGTTGACGAGCTGGGCCAGCGCGGTGCGGTCGGGCCCGGCGAGGTCGAGCAGCCAGGCCCCGAGCGCCCCGATGGCCGTGCCGGTGGAGAAGCCCTGCAGCGCACGGCCGGCGACGAGGGTGGCGACGTCGTCGGCCCGGGACAGGACGAGCATGGAGACCAGGACGCCCACGAGGGCGGCCGCGACCACGGGGCGGCGGCCCAGGTGGTCGGACAGGGACCCGACGGTCAGCAGGGCGACGAGCAGCACGGCGGCGTAGACCGCGAAGACGACGGTGATCGCCGCCGGGCCGACCCCCCACTGCTCCTGGTAGACGGGGAAGACCGGTGAGGGCGCCGAGCTCGCGGCGACGAGCAGTCCGAGCGTGAGGGTGACCAGGACGAACCCCGTGCGGGGACTGGTCGCGGGGCGGGGCACGGGCGCTCCTGGGACGTCGGGGAAGTGTCATGGGGAAACTACTCGGGGTCGCCGGCTAACGCAACACCGTTTGCGTTAAGCTGCCACCATGACGCCGACGATGGCGCGCCCCGGCGGGCGCAGCGCGAAGGTGACGGCCGCCGTCCACCGAGCCGTCGTGGACCTGCTCGCCGCGGGGGAACCGCTGACCGTGCCGCAGGTCGCCGCCCGCGCCGGGGTCAACGCCACCAGCGTCTACCGCCGCTGGGGCGACGTCGCCGGACTGCTCGCCGACACCGCGCTCGTGCGGTTCGGGACGAGCTCGGCCGTGCCGGACACCGGTTCGCTGCGCGGGGACCTGCTGGCCTGGGGTGCCGCGCTCGTGGAGGAGGCCGGCCGCCCCGAGGAACTGGCCCTGCTGCGCGCCGCCGTCGCCGCCGGACCCGCCGATCCCGGTGCGCCCGAACGGGTCGAGTCCGCCTGCTCGGCCTGCCTCGTCGGGCGCAGCAGCCAGGCCGAGACGATCCTGGCGACCGCGCAGGCGCGCGGCGAGCAGGCCCCGAGCCCCACCCGCGTCCTGGACCACCTCGTCGCACCGATCTACCTGCGCGCCCTCTTCGGCCTGCCCGCCCCGGCCGTGGAGGTGCTCGTCGACCTGCTCGTGGACCGGCTCGTGGACCGGCTCGTGGACCCGGCGACCGCCCGGGCGACGTCCAGCCCGCGCAGGTAGGTTCGGGGGCATGGGTGTGACTCTCGCCAAGGGTGGAAACGTCTCGCTGGCCAAGGTGGCCCCGAACCTCGACGAGGCGACCGTCGGCCTGGGGTGGGACGTGCGCACGACGACCGGCCTGGACTTCGACCTCGACGCCAGCGCGCTGATGCTCGGGACGAGCGGGAAGGTGCTGTCCGACGCGCACTTCGTCTTCTACAACCAGCTCGCCAGCCCCGACGGGACCGTCCGGCACACCGGCGACAACCGCACCGGTGAGGGCGAGGGGGACGACGAGAGCATCGAGATCGACCTGCGCAGCGTGCCCGCCGACGTCGACAGGATCGTGTTCGCCGTCTCCATCCACGACGCCGAGGCGCGCCGGCAGAGCTTCGGGCAGGTCGTCAACGCCTTCATCCGCCTCGTCAACCGCGCCGACGGCAGCGAGGTCGTCCGGTACGACCTGTCCGAGGACGCCTCGACCGAGACGGCGATGGTGTTCGGGGAGGTGTACCGCCACAGCGGCGAGTGGAAGTTCCGCGCCGTCGGGCAGGGGTACGCCTCCGGTCTGCTCGGGATCGCGCAGGACTTCGGGGTGAACGTGTCCTGACGACGGGGGCACGCGGACCGCGGGGTGCCTCGTTGCCTCCCCGGGGACGATCATCGTCCCCGGGGAGGCAACGAGGGCACCCTGCGCAGCCGGTGGGCGGTTCCCGCGACCGTCAGATCGCGCAGCCGTCGGGGCCGCAGGCGTCGGCGGACGTCTCCCCGACGAGGGTGAGCGGGTGGCTCTCGGCCCACGCCCGGCGCAGCACCTGGGCGAACTGCTCGGTGGGCTGGGCCCCGGAGATCCCGTACGTCCGGTCCACGACGAAGAACGGCACCCCACGGGCCCCGAGAGCGCGGGCCTCGGCGACGTCGGCGCGGACGGCGGCGAGGTAGCGGTCCTCGGTCAGGACCGCGCGGGCCTCCTCGGCGTCCAGCCCGGCCTGCGCCACGAGGCGCACCAGGGTCTCCTCGTCGCCGACGGGTTCACCCTCGGTGAAGTGGGCGCGCAGCAGGCGTTCCTTCACGGCGTCCTGCACGCCGCGCTCGGCCGCCAGGTGCAGGAGCTGGTGGGCCTTGACGGTGTTGGCCGGGACGGAGACGTCCTGGTGGAACTCCAGACCCTCGGCCGCGGCGGTCTCGTCGACGTGGGCGACCATCGGCGCGACCTCCTCGACGGGCCGGCCGAACTTCGCCGACAGCCGCCGCAGGTGGGCGTCGCCGGGGCCGTCCGCCTTCTCGTGGACCGTCTCGGTCGTAGGGTCGAGCTCGAAGGACCGCCACACCACCTCGACGTCGTCGGCGTGCTCGAAGTCGCGCAGCGCGCTCTCGAACCGGCGCTTGCCGATGTAGCACCACGGACAGACGACGTCGGACCAGATTTCCACCTTCACGAGGGGCGCAACCGGCCCGGGCGCGCCGCTGTTCCGGGCAACCGGGTGATGGGCCCGGAGCGGTCAGTCGTCGCCGCGGCCGAAGACGCCCGGCCAGGCGATGTCGGAGCGGTGCCGCCTCGAAGGGGGCACGGGGCCGAGCCTGCGGTCCCCGGGCCGGGAGGCCGAGCACAGGTGACCGACCACACCGGCCACGACCAGGATCACGGCGAGGGAGAGGAAGAGCGTCACCACGACTGCCTCCTTCGGCGGGGAGCCCCAGCAGGGCCCGGTGCCTCACGGTGGCACGAGAACCCCTGCCGCGCCAGGGGTTCACCCCGTCGGGGGGTCGTCCCGCCGCCACGTCACGACGCGGAACCGGGGACCCGCCGAGGACGTCCGCCACTGCCCCGTCTCCACCGGCCGCCACGGGTCACCGACCGCCGGTGCGCGGGTGTCGCCGTCGACGTGGACGTCGACCTCGGTGACGACGAGCACGTCGGCGCGGTCGAGCGCCGCCGCGTAGACGGCCTGCCCGCCCACCACCCAGACGTCGGTCCCCATCGCCAGCGCGACGTCGAGGTCGGTGACGACCTCGGCGCCGGGGGCGTCGTAGCCGGCGGTGCGGGACAGGACGACGTTGCGCCGGTCCGGCAGCGGGCGGAAGCGGGCCGGCAGGGACTCCCACGTCGCCCGGCCCATGACGACCGTGGTCCCGGTCGTCAACGCCGAGAAGTGCGCCAGGTCCTCCGGCACGCGCCACGGGATGCGCCCGTCGGCGCCGATGACACCGTCCGCGGACTGCGCCCAGACGAGGCCGATCATCAGACGGCCACCGGGGCCTTGATCGCGGGGTGGTGCCGGTAGCCGACCACCTCGAGGTCCTCGTAGGTCACGTCGAGCAGCGGTTTGCGCGCGGCCCGCAGCGTCGGGAACGGGTGCGGGGCGCGGGTCAGCTGCTCGCGCACCTGGTCGACGTGGTTGTCGTAGATGTGCACGTCACCGCCGGTCCAGACGAAGTCGCCCGGCTCCAGACCCACCTCGTTCGCGACGAGGACCGTCAGCAGGGCGTAGCTGGCGACGTTGAACGGCACGCCGAGGAACAGGTCGGCCGAGCGCTGGTAGAGCTGGCACGACAGCTTCCCGTCGGCGACGTGGAACTGGAAGAAGGCGTGGCACGGGGCCAGGGCCATCTTGTCGAGCTCGGCGACGTTCCACGCCGAGACGACCATGCGCCGGGAGTCCGGGTTCGTCCGCAGGGTGTGCAGGACCTCGGTGATCTGGTCGACGTGGCGGCCGTCGGGCGTGGGCCAGGAGCGCCACTGCACGCCGTAGACCGGGCCGAGGTCACCGTCCTCGTCGGCCCACTCGTCCCAGATCGTGACACCGCGCTCCTGCAGCCAGCGCACGTTGCCGTCCCCGCGCAGGAACCACAGCAGTTCCAGGGCGACGGACTTGAAGTGGACGCGCTTGGTCGTGACGAGCGGGAAGCCCTTCGCCAGGTCGAAGCGCATCTGGTGGCCGAAGACGCTGCGGGTGCCCGTGCCGGTGCGGTCGGACTTCGGGGTCCCGGTCGCCAGGACGTGGCGCAGGAGGTCCTCGTACTGGGTGTCGACGTCCTGGGTGTCCACGGCGGGGGTGGGGAGCGGCTCGGGCACGGGGAGAGCGTAGGTCAGGCGGTGGGTGGGCCAGGACGAGCGGCGGGGGTGCGATCTACCGGAGTATGACGACGTATGACGACGTATGACGACGTATGACGACGTATGACAACGTATGACAACGTATGACAACGTATGACGACGTATGACGACGTATGACGACGTATGACGACGTATGACGACGTATGACCGCGTATGACGAGGTATTGCAGATCGTCATACTCCTGTAGAGACTGGTAGGCGTGGACGAGGTTCGGAACCCCTACTCACCCGGCGCCGGCCGCCCGCCCGTGGCCCTCGTCGGACGGGACCGGCAGCGTCGGGCCTGGCAGGTGGCCCTCGAACGCATCGAGAGGGGCCGAGGGGCGCAACCGGTCGTCCTCTACGGCCTGTGCGGAGTGGGCAAGACCGTGCTGCTGGGCGAGTTCGCGAAGGAGGCACGTCGTCGAGGGTGGGTCGTCGCCACGATCGAGGCGGGGGTCGGGAAGTCGCTGCGCGAACTGCTCGGCGAAGCGCTGCACGGCCCCCTCTCCGACCTGGCGCGTCCGTCCGCGGGGGTGCGCCTGCTCAGGGCGCTGAAGACGGCGACCAGCTTCAAGGCGTCGTACGACTCCTCGGGTGCTTGGTCGTTCGGCCTCGACCTGAGCGACGTCTCGGGCGGTGGAGCCGACACCGGGGTCCTCGAGACCGACCTGTCCAAGCTGCTGCGGGACGTCGCAGCGGCAGCGGCCGAGGAAGGCGGTGGGCTCGCCGTCCTCATCGACGAAGCACAGGACCTCGGCACGGACGAGCTGACCGCCTTGTGCTCTTCCGTCCACGTCGCGGGGCAGGAAGGCTGGCACCTCACGACGGCGTTGGCCGGCCTGCCCAGCCTGCCGCGCGAGTTGTCGGAGGCGAAGTCGTACTCCGAACGGCTCTTCGACTACTCCCGCATCGAGCACCTGGACCCCGTCCTCGCCGAGGAAGCGCTCGCGGCTCCTGCTCGGGAGGAATCGGTGATCTGGGAGGCGCAGGCCACGGCGCTGGTCCTCGGCGAGGCATCGGGGTACCCCTACTTCATCCAGCAGTTCGGCCAGGACACGTGGAACCACGCGGCGGGTCCGTCGATCGGCCTGGACGACGCACGAGTCGGCGTCGTCGCCGGCCGGGCCACCCTCGACTCCGGGTTCTTCCGCGCCCGCTGGGACCGGGCGACGCGAGGTGAGCAGCAGTACCTGCGCGCCATGGCGGTCGACGGCGACGTCGGGAGCCCCTCGGGGGAGGTCGCCTCACGTCTGGGCAAGCGGAGCAGCAGCCTCGGACCGGTGCGGGCCAAGCTCATCGAGAAGGGGCTGATCCACGCACCCGAGCACGGGGTGGTCGCCTTCACCGTGCCGGGCATGGCCGCCTTCATCGCCCGCCAGCCCGAACCCTGACCCTCAGGCGTCGAAGTCGCGGTCGTCGGCCGCCTCACCCCGCACCACGGCCGCGAGGCGGGCGAGCCAGGCGGCACCGGCTTCGTCGTGGACGGTGTGCCGGGGTTCGAGCACGGGGTAGGGCGTGACGGGGACGCCGTCGGCGGGGCGGACGTCGACGTGCACGACGTCGTGGCCCTGCGCGTGCAGCCAGTCGGCCATGGCGTAGTCGGTGCGGGAGTCGCCGACGGTGCGCCAGGCGCGCGGCAGCTCCCCGTCCTGCGCGAGCATCCGCAGCGCCATCTCGGCGCCGCGGTCCTTGCCGAGCAGCACGGACTCGATGTCGGTGGAGATGATCGTCGGGTCGATCCGCCAGTCCACGGCGCCCCGGGCGTCGGGCATCGTCGCGCCCTTCCAGGTGACGCCGAGGTCGAGGTCGGCGAAGACCTGCAGCGCGGCCTTCTCGTACTCCGGCTGACGGGCCAGGTAGGTGGCGGAGTCGACGTCGAGGCGCTGCTCCAGCGACACCATCGCGCGCTTGCCGCGGTCGACGAACAGGACGTCGGCGAAGTCGGTGCGCGCCAGCGCCTCCAGCCGGACGACGGCCTCGCGCGGGACGGCGACGGCCTCGTTGACCTCCACCGGGCCCATGCCGTCGGCGGTGACGCTGAACGTCACCGCCCCCTTCTCGGACACCGCGTGCAGCCGGGCCGCGGCGGGCAGACCGGCGGCGAGGACGGGGCCGACGACCTGCTCGCGCAGGAACGTGTCGGAGCGGCCGGTGTTGAACACGACCGGGATCCCCGCGGCGAGGAGTTCCAGGAGGCTGTCGAGCAGGCCGGGGGCGCTGATCGAGCGGGTCACGGGGCTGGCGATCGGGCCGTCGACGTCGAGGAGCAGGCCGAAGGCGGGAGCGGTCGTCACGTCCCGATCCTCCCACCCGCGCCGCGCTGGGCTGGACGGGTGACGGGCCGGTGTTCCCACCGGCCCGCCCGCGTCCCCTGGCAGGCTCGGTGGGTGCGTCTCGTGCTCGTCCCGCCGCTCGCGGCCGTCCTCCTGGCCCTCACCGCCTGCGGGGCCGGGGCCGCGTCGCCCGCTGCGGGCACGCCCACCGACGTCCCCACCACGGCGCCCGACGTCGACGTCTGGACGCCGAGCCCGGAGCAGATCGCGCACGAGGAGTGGCTGCAGGCAGGACCGCCGGCGACGTCGATGCCGACGCGCACCTGCACGCGGCACGAGCCCACCGAGGAGGAACTGGCGACGACGGACCCCGACGACCTCGTCGCGGTGTCCGGGCTCTCCTGGACGAGCTGCTTCGACCCGTCCGCCTACCCGGGGGCCTCCCCGTGCACCCCGCCCCCCGACCTGGCCGAGGGGCAGGCGTTCCTCTGCGTCGAGGGCCCCCGGCTGACCCAGCGCGTCGTCGACGACTGGAACGCGTTCGTGGACGCCGAGGACCGGGCCGCCGCCGGACGGATGGGGATGGGCCTGGAGGAGTACCGCGCGCGGTACGTCGACGACGTGGGCGGGCCCTCCGTCGGGTCCTCCGTCGGGTCCGGCGTGGAGCCCGCGCCCTAGTCGAGGGCGTCGAGGACCGCCTTGACGACCGTGAACGGGAGCTTCACGACCGTCCACACCAGGGAGAACAGGTCCACGACGTCGGCGGAACCCTGGGCGACCTCACCGGCCCTGTCCCGGCGGCGGCGCCTACGTCGCACCACGTCGGCCCGCCGACCGCTTCTGCTGGTCCCGCACCCCGTCGAGGGCGATGACCGCGGCGAGCAGGAGGGCCCGCAGGTCCGGGTCCAGGGCCGGGTCCGTGCTCAGCACGAACTCGTCGGCGTCGGCGACGGCGCGGCCGAACGTCCGGTGGCGGCGGTGCACCCCGCCGAGCAGGTCGCCCGCCGTGCGCAGGCTCGTCGGTCGCGGGTCGGCGTGCAGGGTGACGGTCCACTCGCGGCTGCCCCACGCCCCGCCGGTCATCCGGGCCAGGACGCCGTCGGGGGTCGCGATCTCCAGGCGCGGCGCGCCCCAGGAGTTCTCCTGCCGGACGCGGCCGAGGGGGCTGCCGTCGGGCCGGACGGCGTGGAACTCCAGGCGCTGACCCCACCGCGCGGGCCGCTCGACGAACAGCACCGGCGCACCGTCGGCGGCCACGACGTAGCGGGAGGACGTCACGATCCCCAGGAAACCGCGCCGCTGCTCCTCCTCGACCACCGCGAGAGCGTTCCCGTCGGGAGCCAGCAGGTCGTAGTGGTGGCGGGTCGAGAACACGCGGCCCTGTTCGCGCAGGACGAGTTCGGGGGCGTCGAAGACCGCGGTCACCGTCGCAGCATGGCGCAGGGGGACCCGGTCAGTGGACCGAGTGCGTCAACGGCACCCCCGGCCGGTAGGCCAGGTGCGTCACCGACGGGGCGTCGAGGACGTGCAGGTCGGCGCGGGCGCCGACGGCCAGGTGGCCCACGTCGGTGCGCCGCAGCGCGCGGGCACCGCCGGCGGTCGCGGCGTGCACGGCCTCGGCGACGGTCAGCCCCATCTGCAGGACGGCCGTGGCGACGCAGAACGCGAGGGAACTCGTGTAGCTGGACCCGGGGTTGCAGTTGCTGGCGATGGCGACGGTCGCACCGGCGTCCAGGAGGCGGCGGGCGGGGGCGAGGGGCTGGCGGGTCGACAGGTCGCAGGCGGGCAGGACGGTGGCGACCGTGTCCGACCCCGCCAGGGCGTCGACGTCGGCGTCGGACAGGTGGTTGCAGTGGTCGACGCTGGCGGCGCCGACCTCCACGGCCAACCTCACCCCCGGCCCCGGGCCGAGCTGGTTGCCGTGCACGCGCAGGCCCAACCCGGCCTCGCGCGCGGCGAGCAGGACGGTGCGGGACTGCTCCTCGTCGAACGCCCCCGTCTCGCAGAACACGTCGGCCCAGCGGACGTGGTCGCGGACGGCCTGCAACTGCGGTCCGACGAGTTCGGCGAGGTAGTCGGCGGGTTCCTCGCCGGGGGCCACGATGTGGGCCCCGAGCCACGTCACCTCGTCGGTGAACTCCGTGGCCAGCAGCGCGGCGCGCAGTTCCTCGGCGGGGGTCAGGCCGTAGCCGGTCTTCGTCTCCAGCGTCGTCGTGCCCTGGGCGCGGGCCTCGGCGACGTGCCGGCGCAGACCGCGGCGCAGCTCCTCGTCGGTGGCGGCGCGGGTCGCGGCGACGGTCGTGGCGATGCCCCCGGCGGCGTAGGGCCGGCCGGCCGTCCGGGCCTCGAACTCCTCCGTGCGGTCACCGGCGAAGACGAGGTGGGAGTGCGCGTCGACCCAGCCGGGCAGGACCGCGCGACCGCAGACGTCGACGCGGTCGTCGGCCTCGGGCGCCTCGTGCTGCCGCCCCGTCCAGACGACGAGACCGTCCTCGACGACGAGGGCGGCGTCGAGGACCCGGCCCAGCGGGTCCTCACGGGTGGCCCGCTCGGGGTCGTTCGTCGTGAGTTCGGCGATGCCGGTGTAGAGCGTGCTCACGCGAACCTCCGCAGGACGTCGGCGACGCGGTCCTCCCCCACCGCCGTGTGCCCACCCTGGCGGACGCGGACCTCCCCCGCCACGACGACGTGCGTCACGTCCTGCGCCGTCGCGGTCATCGCGAGCTGGGCGGGGTCGGAGCCGGCGGTGCGGACCGACCCGGTGCGGACGGCGACGAGGTCGGCGGGCTGCCCGACGGCGATCGTCCCGCCGTCCAGGCCGAGGCTGCGGTGCCCGCCCGTCGTCAGCGCGGCGACGAGGTCGGCGGGATCGAACACACCCCGGCGCAACGAGCCGAGCCGGGCGGCGGCCTCCAGCCCGCGGGTCTCGGCGAACGGGTCGACGACGGCGTGCTGGTCGGTGCCCAGGGCCAGGACGGCTCCCGCCTCGGCCAGCACCCGGGCCCGGCCCACCCCGTCGCCGAGGTCGGCCTCCGTCGTCGGGCACGCCACGACGGAGGCCTGCCGCGCCCCGAGGAGGGCGACGTCGGCGTCGGTGACGTGGTTGGCGTGGACCACCGAGAAGGCGGGGCTGAGGGCCCCGGCGCGGTCGAGGAGTTCGGTCGGGGTGCAGCCGTAGGCCCGGCGGCACGCCTCGTTCTCGGCGGGCTGCTCGGAGAGGTGGACGTGGACGGGGGCGCCGAGGTCCCACGCCGTCTCGGCGACCACCGACAGGTCGGCCGGGGCGACGGCGCGCACCGAGTGGGCCGCCACCCCGACGCGGAAGAACTCGTCGGCCGGGAGCTGTCGCACCCGTCGCGCCCAGGCCCGCACGTCGCCGTCGCAGAACGGCCGCTGCTCGGGCAGGACGGGTTCTCCCGGCGCCGAGGTCAGGTACAGCGCGTCGAGCAGCACGAGGCGGATGCCGGCCGTCCGGGCCGCGTCGCGCAGGGCGAGGGCCATCGCGTTCGGGTCCTCGTACGGGGTGCCGTCCCGGCGGTGGTGCAGGTAGTGGAACTCCCCGACCGCGGTGAACCCCGCCAGCACCATCTCGGTGAACGCGGCCGTCGCCAGCTCCCGGTAGGAGTCGGGGTCCAGACGTCCAGCGAGCTCGTACATCGCGGTGCGCCACGTCCAGAACGTGCCGCCGTCCGTCCCGTCGCGATGGTGGGTGCGGCCGCGCAGGGCGCGGTGGAACGCGTGGGAGTGCGCGTTGGCGAACCCCGGGAACACCAGGCCCGTCAGCACCTCGTCGCCCGGTTCCGCGGCCACCCCCGGGGTGACCGCCGTGATGCGGCCGGCGGCCACCTCGATCCGCACGTCCCGGACGACCGTGCCGTCCAGCCAGGCGGCTTCCGCGTGGACGCTCACTGTTCCCACATCGGGACGCGCAACCCGCGCTCGCGGGCGACCTCGACGGCGCGGTCGTACCCGGCGTCGACGTGCCGCATGACGCCGGTGCCGGGGTCGTTGGTGAGGACCCGCTCGATCTTCTCCGCGGCGAGCGGGGTGCCGTCGGCGACGGTGACCTGGCCGGCGTGGATCGAGCGGCCGATGCCGACGCCGCCGCCGTGGTGCAGGGATACCCACGTCGCCCCGGACGCGGTGTTCAGCAGGGCGTTGAGCAGCGGCCAGTCGGCGATGGCGTCGGACCCGTCGGCCATGGCCTCGGTCTCCCGGTACGGGGAGGCCACCGAGCCGGAGTCGAGGTGGTCGCGGCCGATGACGATCGGGGCGGAGATCTCGCCGTTGGCGACGAGCTCGTTGAACCTCAGGCCCGCGAGGTGACGCTCCTGGTACCCCAGCCAGCAGATGCGGGCGGGCAGCCCCTCGAACCGGACCTTCTCCCCCGCCGCGGTGATCCAGCGGCGCAGCTTCTCGTCCTGCGGGAACAGTTCGAGGATCGCGCGGTCGGTGCGGGCGATGTCCGCGGGATCACCCGACAGGGCCGCCCAGCGGAACGGGCCCCGCCCCTCGGCGAACTGCGGACGGATGTAGGCCGGGACGAACCCAGGGAACTCGAACGCGCGGTCGCACCCGCCGAGGCGGGCCTCCGCGCGGAGGGAGTTGCCGTAGTCGAACACCTCGGCGCCGCGGTCCTGGAACCCCACCATCGCCTCAACCTGCCTGGCCATCGACGCGCGGGAGCGGCGGGTGAAGTCCTCGGGGTCCTTCGCCGCCAGCTCGTGCCACTCCTCGAGCGTGACGTCCTCGGGCAGGTAGCTCAGCGGGTCGTGCGCCGAGGTCTGGTCGGTGACGACGTCGATCGGCGCGCCGCGGTCGAGGAGGTCGGTGAACACCGTGGCGGCGTTCCCGACGACCCCCACGGACAGGGGACGGCGGGCGTCGCGGGCGGCGATCACGCGGGCCAGGCCGTCGTCGAGGTCGTCGGCGAGCTCGTCGAGGTAGCCGTGGTCGACGCGGCGCTGCAACCGGGCGCGGTCGACGTCGACGACGAGGACGGCGCCCTCGTTGAGGGTGACGGCGAGCGGTTGCGCGCCGCCCATCCCGCCGGCGCCGCCGGTGAGGGTGATGGTGCCGGCGAGGGTTCCGCCGAAGGACTTCTCCGCGACGGCGGCGAACGTCTCGTACGTGCCCTGCAGGATCCCCTGGGTGCCGATGTAGATCCACGACCCGGCGGTCATCTGGCCGTACATCGTGAGGCCCAGAGCCTCGAGGCGGCGGAACTCCGGCCAGGTGGCCCAGTCCCCGACGAGGTGGGAGTTGGCGATGAGGACGCGCGGCGCCCAGGCGTGGGTGCGGAACACCCCGACGGGTTTGCCGGACTGCACGAGCAGCGTCTCGTCGTCCTCCAGGGCTTCCAGGGTGCGGACGATGGCGTCGTACGCCTCCCACGACCGGGCCGCCTTCCCCGTGCCACCGTAGACGACGAGGTCGTCGGGGCGTTCGGCGACCTCGGGGTCGAGGTTGTTCATGAGCATCCGCAGCGGGGCCTCCGTCTGCCAGCTCTTCGCGTGCAGCTCGGTGCCGCGGTGGGCGCGGACGGGCCTGGGCCCGTGGGGGTTCCCGGACATGGCGTTCTCCTCAGTCGACCTGGGTGAGCGAGCGGGCGGCGGACACGAGCCGCCCCGAGGCGACGAGACCGGTGACGGCCTCGATCTCGGGGGCGAGGAACCGGTCGGGGCCGGGACCGGCGACGACGGTGCGGACGAGGCGCAGGAGTTCGCCCGTGACGGGCGCAGGTTCCAGGGGTCCACGCAGGTCGAGGGCGCGGGTGGCGGTCATGACCTCGATCGCGAGGACGCGGGTCAGGCCGTCGAGCGCGCGGCGGAGTTTGCGTGCCCCCGACCAGCCCATCGAGACGTGGTCCTCCTGCATGGCCGAGCTCGGGATGGAGTCGACGCTCGCGGGGACGGCGAGGCGCTTGAGCTCCGACACGATCCCGGCCGCGGTGTACTGCGCGATCATCAGGCCCGAGTCGACCCCGGCGTCGTGCGCGAGGAACGGCGGCAGCCCCTGGTTGCGGGCGCGGTCGAGGAACCGGTCGGTGCGGCGTTCGGAGATGCTCGCGAGGTCGGCGACCGCGATGGCGAGGAAGTCCAGCACGTAGGCGACGGGAGCGCCGTGGAAGTTCCCGTTCGACTCGACCCGGCCGTCGAGCGTGACGACGGGGTTGTCGACGGCGGCGGCGAGTTCCCGTTCGGCGACGGCGCGGGCGTGGGCGGCGGTGTCGCGGCCGGCGCCGTGGACCTGCGGGGCGCAGCGCAGCGAGTACGCGTCCTGCACGCGCGTGCACTCCGGACCCTGGTGGCTGGCGACGATCGGCGAGCCCGCGAGCGCCCGCCGGATGTTCCCCGCAGCGACGCGCTGGCCGAGCTGGGGACGCAGCTGCTGCAGGTCGTCGGCGAACACCGCGTCGCTGCCGAGCAGCGCCTCGACGGACAGGGCGGCGGCGAGGTCGGCGGTGGCGAACAGGACGTCGAGGGTGTCGAGCGCGAGGGCGAGCTGGCCGAGCATCCCGTCGGTGCCGTTGATGAGGGCCAGGCCTTCCTTCTCGGCGAGGACGACGGGTTCCAGGCCCGCGGCGGCGAGGGCGTCGGCGGTGGGCAGGAGTTCCCCGTCGCGGGCGCGGACGTGGCCCTCGCCCATGACGGCGAGCGCGCAGTGCGCGAGCGGCGCGAGGTCGCCGGAGCAGCCGAGGGAGCCGTACTCGGTGACGACGGGCGTGAGGTGGGCGTTGAGCAGGTCGGCGTAGGCGCGGGCGGTGCGCGCGCGGACGCCGGTGCGGCCGGTCATGAGCGTCGACAACCGCAGCAGCATCGTCGCGCGCACGACCTCCGTCTCGACCTCGGCACCGGACCCCGCGGCGTGCGAGCGGACGAGGCTGCGCTGCAGCGCGGCGCGCTGGTCGGTGGGGATGTGCTTGGTGGCCAGGGCCCCGAAACCGGTGGAGATCCCGTAGTGGGGTTCGGCGTCGTCGGCCAGGGCTTCGATGCGGGCGCGGGAGTCCTCCACGGCGTCGAGCGCCACGGGGTCGAGCTCGACGAGGGCACCGTGGCGGGCGACGGCGACGACGTCGGCGATGCCGACCGGTCCGGTGGAGACGAGGACGCTCTTCACGTCCCTCACTCTGCAGCGCGGGCGCCGTCCCGTCAGCGCCCGGCGCGGCGTCGGTGTCCAGAGTGCTGGACACTCCCGGGGTGTCGTCGACCGGTGCACCGACCGTCGGGGCCGCGCTGCGCATCCTGTCGTTCATGGCGGCGCAGCAGGGCCCCGTCGCCGCGGCGACGCTGGCGCGGGCGCTGGACCTGCCGCGGTCCAGCGTCTACCGGTTGCTGGGGGAACTGGCCGGGCAGGGTTTCGTCCTGCACTTCCCCGAGGCGCGGCGGTACGGGCTGGGGATCGCGGCGTTCGAGCTCAGCTCGGGGTACGTGCGGCAGGAACCCGTGACCCGGCTGGGGCGGCCCGTGCTGGCCGGGCTCGTCGACCGCGTCGGGGAGTCCGCGCACCTGGCCGTCCTCGTGGGCCGCGAGGTCGTCTACCTCGTGGAGGAGCGGGCGCCCCGGCGGCCCGCTCTCGTGACGGACGTCGGGGTGCGGTTGCCCTCGCACCTCACCGCGAGCGGTCGGGCGCTGCTGGCGGAGCTGCCGCGCGAGCAGGTGCGGGCGCTGTTCCCCGACGCGGCGACCCTGGACGGGCGGGGCACGACGACGCTGCGGGACCTGCGGACCGAGCTGGTGCGGACGCGGCAGCGGGGGTTCGCGGTCGAGGACGGGGAGATCACCGCGGGGTTCGCCTCCGTCGCGGTCGCCGTCACCGACCGGGCGGGGTGGCCGGTGGCGAGCCTGGCGGTGACGTTCGAGAGCACGGCCGTGGACGCGGGGCGGTGGGAGGCGCTGGTCGTCGCGGTGCGGGGGTGCGCCGGGGAGCTGCGGCGACGGCTGGTCGGGGGGTGAGCCGGGCGGCGCGGGTGGGCCTCGTTGCCTCCTCGGGGACGATGATCGTCCTCGGGGAGGCAACGGGCACCCACCCCGCCCGGCCGGCTCGGGTTGCGGTCCGCGGGGGACGTCCCGGTCCTCGTCGGGATCGGGGCACTGAGCACGCGGGAGGTGCTGGCCGTCGCCGAGGTCGTCGCGGCCGGGAGCTGGGAGTAGCAGGCCGGGAGAAGGGGGCTGGGCGTGGGGGCAGCCGTGGGTGCCCGGTGGACGTCGTCCCGGCGACGCGGACGGGACACCCGCACCTCGCTCCACGTGGGTGCCCCGGTGGGTGCGGGAACGGGGCCGGTCTGCGCGTCGCCCCGACGACCGCCGGGTCGGTCCCACGTCCGCACCCACGTCGACCGGGTGTGAGACCGGGTGTGAGACCGGGCGCGGTCAGGCCGCGCGGCGCCGGGCCAGCCGCAGCGCCAGGAACGCCAGCACCCCGCCGACGACCGAGCCCAGGCTGTTCGCCAGCCAGTCGCCGGTGTCGCACGAGCGTCCGAGCGCCGGGACGAGCGCCTGCACCAGCTCGATCGCGGCCGAGGTCGCGCTCCCCAGCGCGGCGACGAGCAGCCAGCGCCTGGTCGCCACCCCGGCCAGCAGCACCGGCGGGACGAACAGCAGGAGGTTGGCGAAGGACTCCACGCGCGCGGGCGTCGGCAGCGCCCACTCCGCCACGCACCGGGCGTAGAGCTCGCGGTCGACGGGCAGCAGCGTGAGGATCGCGACGGGCACGAGGGCCAGCAGGGTGAGGACCACGGCGAGCCGGCGGTGCCGGACCAGCCACGCCCCGGCGAACGGCCCCACGACGACGACCACCACCAGGACCAGGGGCGTCACCCACGGGTGGGCGACGAGGAGGGTGCTCAGCACCGGCTCACCGCGCACCCGTGGGGTGCAGCGCGGCCCACTCGGGAGCCAGGAGCGCGTACTCGTAGCCGTCGACCCAGCCCAGCTCGGCGTGCCAGGAGTCCTGCACGCCGTGCTGCTCCCGGCGCATCCCGGCCTTCTCCAGCACCCGCACCGACGCCGGGTTGTCCGCGTTGCAGCTCGCGGTCACGCGCCGCAGGCCCAGCACGTCGAACGCGGCGCTCAGCAGGCCGCGGGCCAGGTCGGTGCCCAGGCCCCGGCCCCACGCCGAAGGGTCCAGCACGTAGCCGATCCGGCCCTGGGTGCCTCGGGGCATCCCCGGCTGGCCCAGGCCGTCGAGGACGTCGAGGAACCCCAGCCCGACGGTCCGGCCCCCGTGCTCGGCGACGCAGGAGAAGTCGGTGTCGCTGCCGGGCACCGTCGACCACTCCCGGCGGAACTCCTCGGGCTCGACGTGGGTGCGCAGCATGAACCGGTTGACGGCCGGGTCGTTGCGGAGCACCGCCAACCCGTCCAGCTCGTCGGGGCGCGGGTCGCGCAGGACGAGGGCGCCGGAACGGGCGGGCCAGGGAGCGGGAAACACCTCGTGATCCTGTCAGGAGGCCCCGGCACCCCGGCCCGCGCGGCGCTCAGGTGAGCGGGGAGCGCTGCCAGTCGCTGCTGAACTCCGTGCCGCTGCGCTTGAACAACTGCGTCACGGGGCAGCGGCGTTCGGTCTCCTCCCGCAGCGTCGCGAACGTCGCGTCGTCGGCGTCGGTCTCGATCCGCACCTGGACGCTGACGCGGTCGAAGTTCGCGTTGCCCTCGGCGCCGGTGCCGATGACGGCGGGGTTCAGGTCGCCCTGGACGTGGAACGTCCACGCGCCGAGCTGCACCCCCAGACCCTTGGCGACGATGCTGCCCGTGACCTGGTTGCACGACGTCAGCGCGCCGAGGGCGTAGCTCAGGGGGCTCGGCGCGGCGTCCTGCCCGCCGAACGAGGGGTAGGTGTCGGCCTGGAACGTGTGCTCGTTCTCCCCCGGGACGGTGAGGTCCTGGGCGACCCCCGTCCCCTGGGCCTGGACGACGAACGGCACGGTCTTCGGGCTCACGGGTGCTCCTCTGCTCGAACGGGTACCTGAAGCGTCACCCGTACCCCGGCGAGCGGCAACCGGCGGTCGCCCCGCCGGCGGTACGGGACCGGGCCGGGCACGGCCGGGCGGGGTCACGTCCAGTACAGGTACCGGGCCGTGGGCAGCCGGTCGGCGAGCGCCGCCTCGAACCAGCCGCGCAGCTCGCGCATCGTGTCGCGGTCGTAGACGTGCTTCACCGCACCGAACTTCCCGTGCTTGCGGCTGCGGGTCGACTCGTCGAGGTCGAGCTTCGTCGCCGGGTACCAGCCGAGCTGGACGTCCCTGCTCTTCGGGGTGAACCGGTGGGTGATGCACTCGACCGTCAGGTCGGCGCTCGCGGGCAGTTCGGCGGCGGCCGCGTCGAGGAGGTCGCCGTAGGCGGTGCGCCAGTCCTCGACCGGCATGATCGGGGCGATCGTCAGGCCGACGGGGTAGCCGGCGCGGGCGAGGCGGCCGAGGGTGCGCAGCCGGGCCGGGACGCGGGCGGTGCCGCCCTCGAACCGTTCGACGCCGGCGACGTTGACCGAGGCCCGCACGCGGGTGCGGCCGTGGTGGGGCAGGTCGAGCAGCCCGTTGACGTCGTCGTACTTCGTCGTCAGGCGCAACTGCACCGGGCCGGGCCAGTCGTGCGTGCCGAAGTGCGCGACGGTGGCGGCGAGGGACCCCGTGACGTGCTCCAGCGCGAGCGGATCGGTGTAGCAGGAGGCCTCGAACGTCGTGCCCTCGTGCCCGCGCGCGGCCGTCCCCGACGTCACCCCGCCGGTGCCGACGACCTCGTCGAGCCCGGCGAGGATGCGCGGCAGGTCGGCGTACACGCGGGTGATGGGCGGGCCGGTGAGCGACCCGGCGAGGTAGCAGTACTGGCAGTGCCCGGGGCAGCCCTCGGCGAGGGGGAAGGAGAAGTCCGCGCTCGGCGGGATGGGCGTCGGGCGGCGCTTGGAGGGGGCACTGGTGACGACGGCCAGGGTGCGCTTGGCGCGGGCGTAGGTCTCCCGGTCGTCCTTCCCGCGCAGGGGTGGGAGGCGGTCGCCGGGCAGGAGGCGGACGTCCTGCACCCCGGCGGCGGCGAGGCGGTCGAGGATCGCGCGGCCGTGCGGTTCGGTCTGCGCGGAGGCGGTGACCAGGACGTGCCGCGGCGTCCACAGGACGGGACCGCGGGTGGGGTTCGGGAGTGGGGACGGGGCGCTGGTGGCCATCGTCCAGTGCAACCCCCGGCGGGGCCGGCGGCATCCCGGGACCGGCCGTGAGGTGGGGCACGCCGGGGACTCAGCCGCGCCGCAGGTCCAGCGGCCGGCGCCGGCACGTCGACGCCTCCCCCGGCCGCGCTCAGCCGAGCCGGCGGGCCAGCAGGTCGGCCCCTGCACCGGTGAGCCCGTCCAGCCCGGCCCTCCGCCCCGTGAGGACGAGCAGGACGTCGTCGGCCGGGCCGCGGACGGGCGCGCCGTTCCCGTGCCGCAGGTCGACGTCCTCGACCTCCACCCGCACCCCGTCCAGCAGCCCGGCCGGGACGAGGCCCTTCGGGGCGGTCAGGAGGAAGGACAGCGCGGGCCGCGCCCGTGCGGCGGGGACCTCTCGCCGCACCCCCAGCGGGCGGCGCACGTCCAGCCCGTGCACGAGGACGTCGACCAGGGGCGCCTCGGGGCCGGCGCCGGGCGGGGTGAACCGCGAGTCCGCACCGCGGCGCAGGGCGTCGACGAGGTCCTCGCGCGAGCGGCGGGCCAGGCGGCGGGTGACGCGGCGGTTGGCCCGGTCGAAGTCCCCACCGGCCAGGGCGACGGCGAGCACCATCCGCGGCAGCCCCACCGCGAGGGGCGTGACGAGGTGGGCCAGGACGTCGTGCACGGTCCACGCCGGGCACAGGCTGCGGGCCCGCAGGTCCTGCTCGCTCGCCGCCGCGAACAGGTCCGCCAGCCCGCGCCGTTCGTCGGCGATCTGCGCGAACAGGTCCGCGCCGCTCACCGCGCGGCCCGGGAGGCCGAGCGGCGCCAGAGGTGCGTGAGGGCCCCGAGGAGCACACCCACCCCGACGAGGACGCCGGCGATCCCGTACTGCTCGACCGCCCGGCCCGACGTCCACGGCAGGACGAGGTACGCGCACGCCGCCGCGCCCACGACGGGCAGCACCCGGCCGGCGGAGAAGTGCTCGTGCGCCACCCGGTCGCGGCGCAGGACGAGGACGGTGACGTTGACGACGCAGAACACCGTGAGCAGCAGCAGCGACGTGGTGCCGCCGAGCACCGCGACGACCGGGGAACCCGGGTCCAGGGAGACGTAGGTGATGAGGGCCAGCGCGATGGCCGTCGTCAACGCGATCGCCGCCCACGGGGTACGCCGAGAACGGTGGACCGCCGACAGGGCCGGCGGCAGGACGCCCTGCCGGCCCATCCCGTAGATGAGGCGGGAGGCCATGAGCATGTTGATGAGGGCGGAGTTCGCGACGGCGAACATCGAGATGAACGGCAGCGCCTGCGCCACCGGGAAACCCGGGGCCGCCGTCGTCGCGACCTCGGCGAGCGGGGTCTCGCTCTCGCGCAGCACCCCGACCGGGACGACGGCGACGGCGCAGATCGAGACGAGGACGTAGATGACGGCGGTGGTGCTCAACCCGGTCAGCAGGGTGCGGGGGAAGACGCGGCTGGGGTCCTTCGTCTCCTCGGCCATGTTCACCGAGTCCTCGAAACCCACCATGGCGAAGAACGCCAGCGACGTCGCGGTGCTGACGGCGAGCAGGAGGTTCTTGTCCTCCGGCGTCTCGAACAGCACCACGCGGGAGAAGTCGGCGTTCCCGCCGGCGACGGCGTAGAACCCCAGCCCGATGACGATGAGCAGACCGGACAGTTCCACCAGGGTCAGGACGACGTTGAGCTTGACGCTCTCGCTCACCCCGCGCAGGTTCACCGCGGCGATGAGCAGCATGAAGGCGAGCGCCACCAGCAGGATCCCGCCGTCGCCGAACTCCAGGCCGAACCCCTCCACGAGGTTCGCCGCGAACGCCCGCGCGGCTGCGGAGGCGGAGGTGATGCCCGAGCACATGACGACGAAGCAGACGAGGAACGTCAGGAAGTGCAGGCCGAACGCCTTGTGGACGTAGAGGGCGGCCCCGGCCGCCTGCGGGTACTTCGTGACGAGTTCGAGGTAGGAGAACGCGGTGACGGTGGCGACCGCGAAAGCCACGAGGAACGGCAACCACGCCGCTCCCCCGACCTCACCGGCGACCTGCCCGGTGAGGGCGTACACCCCGGTGCCGAGGATGTCCCCGACGATGAACAGCAGCAGCAGTTTCGGCCCGATGACGCGTTTGAGCTCCGGTGGGGCGTCGTGCTCGACGGTCGTGCTCACGCTGAACCCCCTCGACGTGCCGCGGCCAGGGGCCGGGGCGGACGACGTGCGGAACCCCGACCACTGTGGCAGCGGCGGGGCGCGCGGTCCAGACCCGCCGCCGTCCGGGTGCGCGGTGCGGTCGGGGGTGCGATGCTCCTATGGTTCGTCAAGCGGCTGCAGGTAGGGAGTTGCTGTCCGCGGGTGGCTCGAGCAAGGTGAAGACCTCTCGGGCGATGTATCGCTTGAGGCAGCGGATGATTTCTGACTTGCTCAGGCCCTCACTGGTGCGACGCGCGACGTACTCGCGGGTGCGTTGATCAGTGCCCATGCGGGTGATCGCGATGCGCTACAGCGCGTTGTTCGCTTGGCGGTCCCCACCGCGGTTGAGGCGATGACGGTTCGTCCTGCCCGACGAAGCCGGCAGGGGCGCTGCCCCGCAGAGCATCGCGAACGCGGCCTCGGAGCGCAGCCGCTCACTGTTCTGCCCGGCGGTGACCAGCAGTTGCCCAGCGACGTCGGGACCGATGCCCTTGACCGCCAGCAGGGCAGGGTTGATCTGCTGCACGAGGGCGGCGATGAGGATGTCCAGATCGTCGATCTCCTGACTCAACTGCTCATGGCGCCGCGCCAGGAACCGCAGCGCGACCTTCGCCGCGATGGCGGGCTCACCCACGCGCGAGCGGTCAGGGCGAACCGCCGCGCAGGTGGTGATCAGCTGTCGCAGCGGCAGATCGCGCAGGTGAGTGCGCAGCGCTTCAGGCGCGGTGACGATCAACGCCTTGAGGCGTCGTTGCACATCAGCGCGGTGCGCCACCGCGCAGCGGCGGGCCACCCGCAGCATCCGCAGTGCTTCGACCTGGCCATCGCACTGCTTGGGAGTGCCGGTGCGCCGCTGAGTCAGGGCCGCGCGGGCGGCGGCCTCGGCGTCGACGGGGTCGGACTTGCCCTGCCAGCGGCGCGCCTTGCGGTCAGGGCGGTCGACCTCCACCAGCGGCACCTGCTGACCCTGCAGGTAGCGGGCCAGCCCGGCGCCGTAGGCGCCCGTGCCCTCGATGCCGATGAGCACCACGGTCCCGAAGGTGCGCAGCCACCTCAGCAGCGCCACGTAGCCGGCGGCGTCAGCGCGGAACTGCGCCGAGCCCAGCAGGCGACCCGTGGCGTCCAAGGCGGCCGCGGTGTGGGTGTCCTGGTGGGTGTCCACACCGCCGGTCACCTCCACGGCTGCCTGCTGGAGCCCTGCCTGCTGGAGCCCTGCCTGCTGGACCCTCTTGTGCTGCGATGTCATCGTGGTCTCGCCGTCCTTCCACCTCGACCGGTACGGGCGGCACGCGCCGGTCGGGCGGGCGGACAAGACAGTGACGGGGCCTCTGGCCAGGCTCCTATGAGGTCACGACGCCCGTTCGGCAGGTGCACAAGGGCTTCGCGCCGGCCGGTCGACAGATCGCGTTGAAGACACGAAGTCAGTCAGAACCAAGGGTCAGACCCACCGGCGCGAAGCCCTCGTACATCCTCACTGTCAGTCCAGCCAGTACGCGGCGGCGAAGTCGTCGACGGCGCGAACCAGTTCACCCGCGGTGGTGGCGGGCACGCCGTCGTGCTCGGTGAGGGCCGCCGCCCGCTCGGGGGCGCCGAGGCCGGCGCCGCGTCGGCCGGCGTCCGCGAGCGCCGCCGTCGCCAGCGCGGTCCGGGCCAGACCGGCGTCGGCGCCGAGCCGGTCCAGGACGAGCCCGGCGACCCAGTCGGGGTCGAAGCTGCCGTGCGGGGGCGCGAAGACGCGCTCGCCCTCGACGTAGTCGCCGCTGCCGCCCCAGTGCCGTCCGCCGTCCCGCGCCACCCTCGGAACGGTAGGGCGAGGAGGGGCGGACGGCCACGGCGGGCGGTAGAACCGTGTCATGGTCACCCAGCACGGAGAGCACGGAGAGCCCGGACAGGTCCACGAGGAGGTCGAGGTCAAGTACGACCTCGCGCCCGACGCCGAGGCCCCCACCCTGGGCGCGCTGCTGGGGGACCTGCCCGGGGCCGACGAGCGCGGCTACCGCGAGGGCGACCCCGTCGAGCACGAGCTGGAGGCCGTCTACTTCGACACCCGCGACCTGCGGCTGAGCGCGGCCCGCACGACGCTGCGCCGCCGCACCGGTGGGCACGACGCCGGGTGGCACCTGAAGACGCCCTGGCGGGAGGGGGCGCGCCAGGAGCGGCACCTGCCCCTGGGCCGGGCCGTCAAGACGGTGCCGGCCCCCCTGCGCCGGCTGGTGGCCGACGTCACGGGGGACCAGACCCTCGTCCCCGTCGCGCGGATCACGACGCACCGCACGGTGCGCACGCTGGTGGACGCCGCCGGGACCGCCCTGGTGGAACTGGCCGACGACCGGGTGCGGGCCCAGCGCCTGGCCGGGGGGTCCGTGGGCCAGGACGAGCAGGAGTGGCGCGAGGTGGAGCTGGAGCTCCTCGACGGCGACCGCGAGCTCTTCGACGCCGTCGACGCGCACCTGCGGGCGGCGGGACTGGTGGTCGCCGAGACCGGCTCGAAGGTGGCGCGGGTGCTCGCGGGCGCTCCTGCGCCGCGCACGGACGACGCTCCGGCGGCGGGAGCCGACGCGCCCCGGCCCGACGCGCCCCGGCCCGCCGACCGGGTCCTGACGCCCGCCGCCCCGCGCCGCACCGACCTCGGCCCGGGATCGCGCGCCGGGGACGTCCTCGTCGCCCACCTCGCCGAGCAGGTGCAGCGCGTCCTGGACCAGGACCCGCTGGTGCGGGCCGACGCCCCGGACAGCGTGCACGCCATGCGCGTGGCCACCCGCCGGCTGCGCAGCGCCCTGAAGACCTACGGCCCGCTCCTGGCGACGTCGACCAAGCCGGTGCGCGCGGAGCTGCGCCGGCTGGCCGCCGAGCTGGGTGAGGCGCGCGACGCCGAGGTGCTGCGCGACCGCCTGGTGCGGTCGGTGGCCTCCCTCGACGCCGACCACCACGACCACAGCGCCGACCACGCCGACCAGCACGGCGCCGCTCCCGACGGGGTCCCGCAGCGCGTGCGCGAGCAGCTCGAGGGCGACTACCGCACCGCGCACGACCGGGTGCTCGCCGAGCTGGACTCCGAACGGCACCAGTCGCTGCTCGACGCGCTGCAGGACCTCGTCGAACGTCCGGAGTTCTCCGCCCGCGGCCGGCGCAAGGCCGCGAAGGTGCTGCCGAAGCGGGTCGCGAAGACCTTCGGCGCGCTGGCCGACCTCGTGCAGCAGGCCCAGGACACCGGTCCGGGCCCCGCGCGCGACGAGCTGCTGCACGAGGCGCGCAAGGCGGCCAAGCAGACCCGGTACGCGGCCGAGGCCGTCGTCGTGGTGTTCGGCAAGGACGCCAAGCGGTTCGCCAAGGCGGTCACCGAGCTGCAGGAGGTGCTCGGGGAGCACCAGGACTCCGTCGTGACCCGGCAGCGGTTGCGCGACCTCGCGGCGACGGCCCACCCGGAGGTCGCCTTCGCCTACGGGCGCCTGTTCGCGCAGGAGGAGGTGCACGCGGCGGCCACCGAGGCCGACGTCGAGGAGGTGTGGGCCGCGGCCCGGGCCAAGCGCCTGCACCGCTGGCTGCGCTGAGGGACCCGTCCCGTCCTGCCCCGGCCCCGCGCCGGACGGTTGAACGTCGGATGAACGGCGGGGCGGGCGGCTCAGGTCGGCCGGGCCCGGCTCGATGGACGGACCACGCGTCCCGCCCGTCGAGAGGTCCCTCCCGTGTCCCAGCACCCCCGCACCCCCGGCGGCCGACCGCCCGGACCCCTCGCGCGGTGGCTGCGGGGACGGCGGGTCGCCACCCGGCTGCTCATGGCCACCGCCGTCGTGGCGGTCGCCGCCGCGGTCGTCGGGGCCCTGGCGTGGGCGGCCCTGGGGAACCTGCAGGCGCAGCGGCAGGACGAGGTCGGCCGGGCCGTGCCGTACATCACCGGTCTGCAGCAGGCGGCCCTGGCCGCCAAGGCCGCCGCCACGGACGAACGCGGGTACCTGATCACCGGCGACCCGACGTTCGCCACGGAGAGCCTGGAGCGCCGCACCGCCTTCGAGGCGGCCCTGCAGCGGTCCCGGGCCGTCGCCGCCCCGGGCGAGCGCGCGACCCTGGACCGGATCGAGGCGCAGGTCACGGGCTGGTTCACCGCGCTGGAGGCGGAGTACGACCGGTACGGGACCGACCCCGCCGGGGCGACCGCGCTCTCCTTCGGGGCCAACCGCGACCTGCGCAAGGAGTACGAGACGACCATCGCCGCCGAGACCCAGCGCGCGAGCGACGCCCTGGCCGGGGGCCGGGAGTTCGCCCGCATCGCCGACCGCGCCCAGCTCAGCGTGCTGGTGGTGCTGGTCGGTGGCCTGCTGCTGGCCGTCGTCGCGGCCCTGGCCATCGGGCGCTCCATCGTCGCCCCGCTGCGGCACGTCACCTCCGTCCTGCAGGACGTGGCGGCCGGTGACCTGACGGTCACGGCCGGCCTGGACAGCCGCGACGAGATCGGCACGATGGCGCGTGCGCTCGACGCGGCCACGGGCGGGTTCCGGCGGGTCCTGCAGCGCATCACCGCCACGGCGGGCGAGGTGGCCTCCTCCGCCGACGCCCTGGCGGCCGTCTCGGCCGACCTGTCCGACCGGGCCCGCGTCTCCGGCGACCAGGCGCACACGGTCGCCTCGGCGACCGAGGAGATCTCGGTCAGCGTCGAGACCGTCGCGGCGGCCGGGGAGGAGATGACGGCCGCCATCGGCGAGATCGCCGGGTCCACGGCCGAGGCCTCCAGCACCGCGTCCGCGGCGGTGGAGTCCGCGACGGCGGCCGGGCTCACCCTGGAACGGCTGTCCGCCTCCAGCCGGGAGATCGGCGACGTCGTCAAGCTCATCACCTCCATCGCCGAGCAGACGAACCTCCTCGCCCTCAACGCCACCATCGAGGCCGCCCGGGCCGGGGAGATGGGCAAGGGGTTCGCCGTCGTGGCCGGGGAGGTCAAGGAACTGGCCCAGCAGACCGCCCGGGCGACCGACGACATCACCGCCCGGGTGCTGGCGACGCAGGCCGACGCGGCGGCGGCGGCCACCGCGATCGGTGAGATCGGCACCGTGATCGCCCGGATCGACGCCCTGCAGGCCACGATCGCCGCCGCGGTGGAGGAGCAGTCGGCCACGACCGCCGAGATGGTGCGCAACGTCAACGAGGTCTCCGGCGGGTCCCGGGACATCGCCGCCAACGTGGCCGGTCTGGCCGAGGCGGCGACGCGGACGACGGCGGACGCGACCGGCACGGCCGACACGGCCGGGGACCTGCAGACGTCGGCGGCGGTCCTGCGCGAGCTCGTCAGCAGCTACCGGAGCTGAGCGGGAACCACCGCTCCTCCGGGGCCGGTACGCCGAAGTGGAAGCCCTGGGCCGACTGCCAGCCCTGGGCGGCGAGGTGGCGGGCCTGGGCGGCCGTCTCGACCCCCTCGCACGTGGAGGTCAGGCCGAAACCGCCGGCCAGACCGGCCACGGCCGCCGCGATCCGGTCCGACCCGGCGTCCTGGGGCAGGTCGGCGACGAAGGAGCGGTCCAGCTTCAGCCCCGTCACCGGCAGCCGCCGCAGGTAGGACAGGGCCGAGTACCCGGTGCCGAAGTCGTCGATGAGCACCCCGACCCCCAGGGTGGCCAGGGCGCACAGCTCGCTCTCGGTGACGGGGTCGCCGGGCACGATCGCGTCCTCGAGCAGCTCCACGGTGAGCCGGTCCGGGCTCAGCCCCCGGCAGCGCAGGCCCCGGGCCACCGTCGCCGCGAACGTCCCGTCGAGGCGGCGCGCGGAGGTGTTCACGGCGACGTGGACGCCGGGGTGGCGGGCCAGGAACCCCAGGGCCTCCTCCAGGACGAGACCGTCGACGGCGGCCAGCAGCCCGCAGTCCCGGGCGACGTCGAGGAACTGCTCGGGCAGCAGCAGGCCGCGGCGCGGGTGCGCCCACCGCACGAGCGCCTCGAAACCGGTCCGGCGGCCGTCGCGCAGGTCGACCACGGGCTGGTAGTGCACCCGCAGCTCGCCCTCCTCCACGGCGCGGCGCAGGTCGTTCTCGACGGTGAGCCGGTGCGCGGCGCGCTCGCGCAGGGCCTGCGTCACGACGTGGCAGCTCCCGCCGCCGGCCGCCTTGGCGGCGGCCAGGGCCGTGGTGGCGTCGCGCAGCACCGCCCCGGCGGTGGGGTTCGCGGTGGGGGACGCGGTGGGGGTGGAGAGGTCCACGACGACGAGCCCGGTGCTGGCGGTGCAGCGGATCTCCTGCGGCCCGGCGGGGGTGTCGACCACGAACGGGCCCCCCACGCAGCGGGTGAGGCGGTGGGCGATGTCGACCGCCTCGGCCTGGTCGGCCAGGTCCGTCAGGACCACGAGGAACTCGTCGTCGCCGAGGCGGGCCAGCAGGTCGTGCCCGCGGACCCCCAGGGCCAGCCGGGAGGCGACGGTGGTCAGCACCCGGTCGCCCGCGTCGTGCCCGAGGCTGTCGTTGACGACGCGGAACCGGTCCAGGTCGCAGGCGATGACGCCCAGCACCCCGCCGCGGGCGCGCAGCCGCTCGTCCAGGTCCGCCAGTGCCCCGGCCCGGTCCGGCAGGCCCGTCAGCGCGTCCCGGCCCGGTGCGGGCCGCACCACTCCCCCGCACCTCCACCCGGCCCCGACCACGGCCCCGGCCCCGGCCCCGGCCCCGGCCCCGGCGGGGTCCTCCCCGGGGTCCAGCTGCTGCACGAGCACGACCGGCCCGCCCTCGGGGGCGGTCGCGAGCGTCAGCAGCACCGTGCGGCGCACGACCTCACCGTCCGGGCGGCGCACGAGGGTGCCGGTGCGGACGTCCTCGGCCCCGGCCCGCAGTTCCTCGACGCAGCGGTCCAGGGGCAGCGGTTCCCCGGCGGCCTCCGGGGAGGACAGGAGCTCACCCAGCGTGCGGCCCACCAGGTCCGCCTCGCAGGAGGCCCACAGGTCGGCGGCGATGGCGTCCCCGGCCTGCAGGACCAGGCCGCGCAGGTCGCAGACGACCAGCCCCGTCCTGGACGGCAGGACGGCGGACGCGACGTCGAACCCCTGCGTGCCGGGCTCGGGAGGGCTCTCGTCCTGCCGCACGGCGCACCTCCGTCCCTCGCTGGACCTCACCCCATCTTCTAGAAGATGGGTGTCACGAGTGTGCCGCCCCACGCGCCCGCGCACAATCCGCCCACCGCGATCCACGCCGCCCAGTGCGCTCAGGCCGGCGGGCCCGCGCGCCGATGACCTGTGGGTGGTGGACCTCCCGGAGCGGCGTGGCCGGCGCTCGGCCAGCCTGCGCAGCCGGTTGCTCGTGCTCGTCCTGGTGCCCATCGTCGGGTTCTCGGTCCTCGCCTCGATCCTCGTCACGGAACGCTTCCAGCGCGTGCAGGCCGCCGAGGACGCCGTGCGCCAGGTCCGCGCCGCCGTCGCGCTGGCCGCCGTCCGCGCCCGCGTCACCGAGGAGGCCATCCCGATCGTCTCCGGGGTCGAACTGGCCGACCTCGACGACCGGGAGCAGGACCCCGACGGGGACGCGGACCTGGCCGGGGAGCTGCGCGACCTGGTCGCGCAGGCGAGCGCCCGGACCGACGCCGCCGCCGCCGCGGCCGCCCGCGACCCCCTGGCCCGGCCCCGGGTCCTGGAGATCACGACCCGCCTGGCCGCCGTCCGCGCCTCCCGGGGGGCCGGCAGCACGCCCAGCCGGCGCGAGACCAGCGACCGTCAGCTCTTCGAGAAGTACCGCTACCTCGTGGACGGTCTGAGCGAGGGCGTCGACGCGCACCTGGCCGCCGCCGACGCCCAGGGCGGCGGGGACTTCGGGCTGGAGAACGCCCTGGCCGACCTGCGCCGCACCGCCCACGCCACGACCCTCGCCGGGGAGGAGGTGCCCTACTACCTCGGGTTCCTGGCCGCCCCCGAGGGTGCCGAGAGCCCCGCGCGCCGGCTGTTCCTGCGCAGCTGGGCCGGCTCGCGGACCGCCTCCGACGACGTCACCGCCTCGGGCCAGCAGGCCGTCCGCTCGGGCTGGATCGCCGCCCTGGCCGAGGAGCAGACGCAGGTCGTCGACCGCACCCTGTCGCAGGCCGTGGCCTCCGGCGGCCGCGGCGTCCCGGACTCCGCGGTCCTGGTCTCCCTCAGCTCCGCCGTCGTCGGACGCGACGACGCGCTGCGGGCCGTGCTGGACACGGCGGCGGCCCACGCGGTCGGGGCGGCCGAGCGGTACCGCGCCCAGGTCCAGGGGCAGCTCGCCCGGTACGCCGGGGCCACCGGTCTGCTGCTGCTGCTGTCGGTCGCCGGCACGCTGGTCACGAGCCGGTCGATCGCGGGCCCGCTGGACCGGCTCGCCGCCGCCGCCCGCTCCATCAGCCGCGGCGAGCTCGTGGACGTCGCCGTCGAGGGCCCGCCGGAGAGCCGGGTCGTGGCGCACGGTCTCGGAGCGGCCGTGGCGAGCCTGCGCTCGGTCCAGGCCCAGGCCCAGGCCGTCGCCGACGGCGACCTGGACGACGAGATCCTGCGCCGTCCCGTCGGCGGTCCCCTCGGGGCCGTCGTGCACGCCTCGGTCCAGCAGATCCTCGGCGCGGTGCGCGACCGGGAACGGCTGCAGGCGCAGATGGCCCACCAGGCCACCCACGACGCGCTCACGACGCTGCCCAACCGCGCCGAGGCGCTGGCCCAGGTCGACCGGGCCCTGCGCCGCACCCACCGCACGGGTGAGCGCGTGGGACTGCTCTTCCTGGACCTGGACCGGTTCACGACGGTCAACGACTCCCTGGGTCACGTCGCCGGGGACGCCGTCCTGCGGGCCGTCGCGCACCGCCTGCGCCAGCGGGTGCGCAGCGCCGACGTCGTGGCGCGCCTGGGCGGGGACGAGTTCGTCGTGCTCGTCGAACCCGTGCAGGACGAGAAGGGCCTGCTCGACCTCGCCCACGCGCTCCTCGCCGCCGTCGCCGAACCCCTCACCCCGCCCGGCCCGGACGGGTCCCCGGCCGGGTCCCCGCTCGTCGTCGGCGCCAGCGTCGGGATCGCCCTCGGCCGCCTCGACGCCGACACCCCGCTGCACGAGGCCGGCGGGGCCGCCGACCGGTTGCTGCAGGAGGCGCACACCGCCGCCCAGCGCGCCAAGGACGGCGGCCGCGGCCGGGTCGAGGTCTACGACGACGACCTGCGCCGGGTCCTGGCCGCGCACGCCGCCGTCGAGGACGGGCTGCGGCGCGCCCTGGCCCGGGACGAGCTCGTCCTGCACTACCAGCCCGTCACCGACCTCCTCACGGGCCGGGTCGGCAGCGTCGAGGCGCTCGTGCGGTGGCAGAGACCGGGCGAGGGGCTCGTGCCCCCGGGGGTCTTCATCCCCGTCGCCGAGACCTCAGACCTCATCTGCGACCTCGGCCGGTGGGCCCTGCGGACCTCCCTGGCGCAGCTGCGCGCGTTCGACGCCGCCGGCGGGCCCGGCGCGGGCCTGAAGGTCGCGGTCAACATCTCCGGGCGCCACCTGCGCTCCCCGCACCTGGTCGAGGACGTCCGCTCGGCGCTGGAGGCGTCCGGCACGGCCCCGCACCGGCTGGCCCTGGAGATCACCGAGACCGTCATGGTCGAGGACGACGCCGCCTGGGCCCGCCTGGAGGAGCTGCGGGCCATCGGCGTGCAGATCGCCATCGACGACTTCGGGACGGGCTACACCTCCTTCGGCCAGCTCGCCCGCGTCCCCGTCGACGTGCTGAAGATCGACCGCAGCTTCGTCGACTCCGAGGACCCGCGCACCGTCGAGCTCGTCCGCCTCGTCGTGGGCGCGGCACGCAGCTTCGGCCTGCGCGTGGTCGCCGAGGGCGTGGAGCAGGTCTCGCAGGTGCACGCGCTGCAGGCGGTCGGGTGCGACACCGCGCAGGGGTACTACTTCTCCCGGCCCGTGGCCGCCGACCGGCTGCCGACCGCCGTCGACGGCTGCCACACCCGGTACGACGCGACCTGCCGCTTCGAACCGACCGGTTGACCGGCGTACCCTCGGCGCTCGTGTCCCCGGCAACGATGGACCTCCAGGACGGTCGGCTGACCGACGAGGTCGTCCGCTCCACGATGACGAACTGCTCCCGCGGCGAGGCGCACCGGATGCGCGTGCCGGGCTGGGTGCTCGAGCGCGACCCCGGCCACGAGGTCGTCGGCTGGCGCGACCCCAAGGCCCCCGAGCGCGGCTGGCTGCTCGTCCCCTGCGGGGAGGCCGTCGTGGGCCTGGCCCTGCGGGCCACGCCCGGCAAGGGGGTGCGGGCCACGGCCATGTGCGACCTGTGTCGCACGACCCGCTCACCCGGGGAGGTCTCGCTGTTCGTCGCCGCCCGCGCCGGGGAGGCGGGCCGCAAGCACAACACGATCGGCACGTACGCCTGCTCCGACCTCGCCTGCGCCGACCACGTCCGCGTCCTGCGGGCCACCCCGACGCTCAAGCCGGACCCGGGCCTGAGCGTGTCCCAGCGGCAGGAGGCGCTGCGCGAGCGGGCGGCCGCGTTCGCCGCGAAGGTGCTGGCGACGCGGGACTGAGGGGCGGGCCCGGGCGCAGGTCGGCGGGGCGCGACGTCGCGCACTCGTCGTGGTGAGACCCCTCGGTGGGCGGGGCTGCAGCGGTAGCGTCGAGGCGTGCTGGACACCGACGTCGTTCCCAGCTCCGCGCTCCCGGCGTCCTGGCGCGGGTGGGCCGGGGTGCGCGCCCTGCTGCTGGTGATCACGCCGGTGGTCCTGCTGGCCACCCTGGTGTGGGGTGAGCGCACGGCGACACTGGGCGATCTGCAGGCCGACGTCGAGGCGGGGCGGGTGTCCCGGGTCCAGGTCACCGGCGGCACGTCCCCGGGGACGACGGGAACGGTCCGGCAGGACGTGCGGTGGCGTTCGGGGTGGCAGGCGCACCACGTGGCGGTGCAGCTGGTGACCGGCCCCCGGGAACCGGGCACCACCATGACCGGTGACGACGGTTCGCCCCTGCCCGTCGTGCGAGAGGACGCGGGGGCACGGGTGCGGGAGTGGGACTCCACCGTGCGGGTGGACCGCCTCGACCACGGTTCCCGATCCTCCTTCTCCGCCACCGTGCTGGGGGTGGGGTTGTCCGGCTGGGTGGGGGTGCTGCCGCTGCTGCAGTGGCTGGGAGCGGTGTTCCTGCTCGTCAACGGGCCGGAACCGCGGTGGGTGAGCCGGTGGGGGTGGTTCTGGCTGTTCGCCCTGCCGTTCGGGGTGACGGTGTTCCTGCTGGCGTCGGGGCCGTTGCCGGGGCGGCGTCCCGTGGCGCCGGGACCTGGCCGGTGGCGGGGTGGGAAGGCGTTCGTCGTCTCGCTGCTGCTGGCGGGGGCGGTGGGCGGAGCCGGCGCGTTGTGACGGTGACCGCGGTGCCCGGGTCGAGGACCGCCGTGGCTGCACCCCGGATCGCCCCGGTGCGCGGGTGGTCACACCCCTCCGCGACCGCCCGGTGACCGGCGGACGGAGACGACCTCGGCGGAGGGAGGCGGGGGCTCGCTGGGCCAGCTCGCGGAGACCGACGACCGTCACGGGCTGAGCAGCACCCGTGCCACGGGGCGTGTCCGCGGGGTGAGTTCGCACGGTCGACGGTGGGCCCTGCCAGCACGGCGGGACGGACGTCGCCGGTGTGCCGCACGCGAACGCACCGCGCCGCGGAAGTGGCCCGGCGCGACACGTTCACCGCGAGGTGGTGGGACGGAACGTGCCGCTCCAGCGACGTCCCGGCGGTGCCGCGGATCGTCACGTCCCCCCCCCGGAGGGCGGGACGAACAGACGCACCGCGCGCTGGCCCCTACGGTGGTGACGTGGAACGACGACGGTCTCGTGCGTGGCGGGTCGCGGAGCGCCTGCGGCTCGTCGAGGAGCCCGGCCTCCGTCCGGTGGGCAGTCGAGCGTGGTGGCGTCGTCTGGCCCTCGCCCTCGGCGGGGGCCTGGGGGCCAACGTCCTCCTCCACGCCGTCGACCTCTTCGGCTGAGCTGCCGCGCTCACCTGCGGCACGACCGCGCCGTCGCGGACGGCGGGATGCACCGGACGCGGCCCGTCCGGCGCCTCCTCGCGCGGGAGGTCGGCAGGCACGTGCTGACGCCCTGGGGCTGTCGTCGGTGAGCAGGACCCAGCACGACGGAGGCGTGAACGAGGAGAGCACCCCGGCCGGCGCCTCTGCTCCTCCAGCCGTTCTTGGTGGGTGGATCGGCGAGGACGACATGCCCCCGCACGTGCAGCGGCTGCTGGGAGGCACCGGAGCCGAGCGGCGTGAGGCCGTGCGTCGGGTGATCGACCACGCGCGGCAGACGGGGCAGCCCCCTGCCCCAGGAGCAGGGGACTGAAGGCGCCCCACGTGCGGTCGACGACAGGGCCGCACCGTCAACGTCCACGACAGCGGGATGACCGTGACGTCGAGCTGGGGATGGGAACGGCGGTGAGAACGGCTTGGTGGCCGTCAGGGCGACGTTCTCGCCGATCCCACCGCCGTTCCGACATCGGACCAGCCGTCGAACCGGCAGCGGTGCCCTGCGGCACCCCGGCCGCCCAACACGGATCGCGCCCCACCGGCACGCGCGGGGGCTGCGCCGCACGGGCGGTCCCCTCACCCGGCCGGGTCCGTGACGGTCACCGGTCGTGGCCGGGGTGCGGCCCCGTGCGGTGCACTGGGAGCGGCGGGACCGGCCCGCGCGATCGGTGGGTGTCGGTGAGGTGGGCGTGCGGTCGGGACGGGTGCGGCGGGCCGGGGTGCTGGGGGTTCTCGGCGGTCTCCTCGCCACCCTGACCGTGGGGGGAGGCGCCGTGGGTGAGCCCGTCCCCCGGCTCGGCCTGCGGCCGCTGTGGTCGGACCCGGACTCCCTGGCCCGGCGCCAGCTCGCCGCGTACGAGAACAGCGGCCGCACCGACCTGGCCGACGCGCTGCGACCGCTGGCACAGGCACCGACGGCGACCTGGTTCACCGGGGACGCACCGCGCGAGCGGGCCCGGGCGCTGACGACGGCAGCCGCCGCGGCGGGGGCGCTGCCCGTCCTCGTCGCCTACGACGTGCCCGGCCGCGACTGCGGCTCCTTCTCCGCCGGCGGCGCCGCCGACGAGGACGCCTACCTGGCGTGGGTCGGGGAGCTGGCCGCCGGCATCGGCGACCGGCCGGCCGTCGTCGTGCTCGAACCCGACGCCGTGGCGGCCGCGGTCACCGGCTGCCGGGACCTGGACGCCCGGGCCCGGCTCGCGCTGCTGCGCCGGGCCGTCGGGGTCCTCACCGCCCTGCCCGCCACCCACGTCTACCTCGACGCGGGCCACCCGGGCTGGGTGCGGGACCTGCCCGCCCTGGCGGGCGCGCTGCGGGCGGCGGGGGTCGACCGGGCCGCCGGCTTCGCCCTCAACGTGTCCAACGTCCAGCCCACCGACGCCACGGTCGCCTACGGCCGCAGGCTGTCCCGCCTCCTGGGCGGGGCGCGTTTCGTCGTCGACACCAGCCGCAACGGGGCCGGTGCGCCGGTCGCCACGGGCCGCGTCGAGGACTGGTGCAACCCGCCGGGGCGCCGGATCGGGCGGGTGCCCTCGACGCTGACGGGGGTGGACGTCGTGGACGCCTGGCTGTGGGTGAAGCGGCCCGGGGAGTCCGACGGGAGCTGCCGCCCGGGGGAGCCCGCGGCGGGTGAGTGGTTCGAGGAGTACGCCCTGGCGCTCGTGGGCGTGTAGACTCATCACCGCACGTTGCGGACGTAGCGCAGTTGGTAGCGCATAACCTTGCCAAGGTTAGGGTCGCGAGTTCGAGTCTCGTCGTCCGCTCGGTCGAAGTAGCGTCGGTCCCCGTGAGGGACCGGCGCTCTTCTGCTTCTCGGGGCTGGATCGCGTTCCGCGCCGCCCGGAACCTGCCCGCCAGCGCGCTCGCCCTGGCCTGGGCGCTGCACCACGGGGCGACGGTCTTCGTGGGCGAGGACCTGTTCGTGGAGTGCTCCGGGATGCCGCGCGGCACGTACGGCCGGGGCGGGACGACCGTCGGCAACGTGTGGCTGCACGGCGACCTCGGCGGCGAGCGCCGGCGCCGCCACGAGCTGCGCCACGCGGACCAGTACGCGCTGCTGGGGACGCTGCCGTTCCTCGCGCTCTACGGCCTGAACGCCCTGGTGACCCGGAACCTGCCGCACCGCAACGTGTTCGAGCGGTGGGCGGGTCTGGAGGACGGCGGGTACGCGCGCCCGGCCCGCCGCCGTCAGGGCCGTCGTCGTCAGGGCCGGACGCGCACCGCGAGGACGGCGACGTCGTCCTCGGCGTGACCGGCGACCAGCTCCAGGACGCGGTCGCACAGCTCCTCCGGGCCCAGGCCCGAGAGGCCACCGGCCGTCTCGGCCAGCCACGTCAGCCCCTCGTCGAGGGAGGCGCCGCGGCGCTCGACGAGCCCGTCGGTGTAGAGCAGGACCGTCGCGCCCGGCGCCAGCCCGTGCACGTGGTCGGCGCGCACGAAGCCCGCCTCCAGCCCGAGCAGGAGGTCGGGGGCGGTGCGCAGCAGTTCGGCGGTGCCGTCGGGGTTGACGACCAGCGGGGGCATGTGCCCCGCGTTGGACCAGCGCAGCCGCCAGGTGGCCGACCCCTCCAGGGGTTCGACGGTGGCCAGGATGCCCGTCGCCAGCGCCCCCACGCCGAGGTCGCGCATGGCGCGGTCCAGCGCGGACAGCGCCGCGGCCGGGGAGACCTCCAGGGAGTAGCCGATGCCGCGCAGCAGGTTGCGCACCTGGCCCATGGCCGCGGCGGCGTCCTGGTCGTGGCCGGTGACGTCGCCGATGACCAGGCAGGCCGCGCCGGCCGCGGTGAGGAACGCGTCGTGCCAGTCGCCGCCGACCTGGGCGTGCTCGGCCGCGGGCAGGTAGCGGACGGCGGTCTCCAGGTGCTCCGGCTGCGGCGCGGACGTGAGCAGGCTGCGCTGCAACGTCTCGGCCATCGTCCGCACGGCCGCGGCGGCGGTGCGTTCGGCCTGCGTGGCCCGGGCCCGGTCCAGGGCCTGGGCCGTGGAGGCGGCCAGCGCCGTCACCAGGTCGGTGTCCTCGGCCGACAGGTCCCGGGGCCGGCGCCACGACAACCCCAGCGCGCCGATGACGCGGTCGCCCACCCACAGCGGCCACGCGGTGACGCCGTCGTCGGAGACGACCGGCGTGCCGCGCAGGGCCGCCCCCAGCGCGGACACGGCGGGGTCGCGCTCGTCGCCGCGCACGCGCAGCGTCCCTTCCTCCAGCAGTCCCAGGACGATGCCGTCGGCGCCCAGCAGCCCGGCCGCGCCCCGGCCCAGGATCTTCAGGACGTCGTCCTCGGTCTCCACCGTCGGCAGCGCCTGGGCGACGGCGACCAGCCCGGCCAGCCGCTGGGCCTGCCACTGCTGCAGGTCGGCGCGGCGGCGCTCGGCCTCGTAGGAGGCCGCGGCCGACAACGCGTCGCCGACGGTGGCGGCCACGAGGCGCACGAAGTCGCGGTAGTCGGCGTCCAGCGGCACCTGGTCGTTGAGCCGGACCGCCAGGACCCCCGGGGAGTCCCCGCCGAGCGCGGCGGGGATGCGCACCCAGGCGAGGTGGCCCGCACCGTCGCCCGCACCGGCCTCCTGCACGAGGACCTGCCGGGGCTGCAGCGCGGCGGGCGGCGGGGGCAGCCGGGTGTCCCCGCCCGGCAGCTGCAGGTCCACGTCGGGCAGGTCCACCGGGGCGGTGGACAGGACGTCGAGCGCCTTGCGGGCCAGCTCGGCGGGCGGCTGCAGCTCCGAGGCGAGGTCGCCGAGGCGGGTCAGCAGCTCCAGGCGGCGGTGGTCCTGGACCTGGCGGGTCGTCTCGGCCGCGATGTCCATGACCCCGGCGATCTCGCCGTCGTCGTCGCGCACCGGGGAGTAGGAGAAGGTGAAGTAGGTCTCCTCGGGGTGACCGTGCCGGTCCATGACCAGCGGCATGTCCTCGAAGGAGACGGCCTCGCCCGTGCGGGCCTGGGCGAACAGGGGGGCCAGGTCGTCCCACGCCTCGGCGAACACCTCGCTCACGGGACGGCCGAGGGCGGCGGGGTGCTTGTCGCCGATCATGTCGGCGTAGGCCTGGTTGTAGACCATCTCCAGGTCCGGGCCCCAGCAGATGAGGATGGCGAAACGGGTCTCCAGCGCCAGCTCCAGCGCGCGGCGCAGCGCACGGGGCCAGCCCTCCAGCGCGCCGAGCGCCGTCGCCGACCAGTCGACCTGCTCGTAGGCGTGCCGCAGCTCCGCAGCGGAACCGAACGGGAGCTGGGCGACCACACCTCGAACCTAGTGCCGATCTAGACGCTCGGCGCACCGTCGCCGGTCGCTGCCCGCAGCCAGCGCGACCCCTCCCCCTCCGCCGCGGCGCTGTCGTGCGGGTTGAACAACGTGCACCGGGTCAGCGACAGGCACCCGCAGCCGATGCAGCCGGTGAGGGAGGTGCGCAGGGCCTCCAGTTCGCGGATGCGCTCGTCCAGCAGCCGCTGCCACCGCTCCCCCACCCGCGCCCACTCCCGCGCCGAGGGGGCGCGGTCCGTCGGGAGGGCCGCCAGGGCCTCGGCGATGTCGGCCAGGGACAACCCCACGCGCTGACCGGCCGCGACGACGGCGAGGCGGCGCAGGACGTGGCGGGGGAAGCGGCGCCGGCCCCCCGCGTCCCGCACGGGGTGGACCAGGCCGCGCTGCTCGTAGTGCCGCAGCGCGGCGACGGAGACGCCCGCCCGCGCGGCCACGGTCCCGATGCTCAGCAGGTCGGCCACGAGGGACATCGTGACCTGCGGGCGGCGCCGGCCACGTCGTCCCGGTCGGTGCGCCTGGACCTCCCGCCGCCGGGGACACGCGGGCGTGGCGTGCTGCTGCTGAACCCGGGTACCCTCGCCTCGTATCGTTGAGACTTCAAGCAGGGGGCTGGGGATCGTGGAGATCGGGATCAGCGCGTTCGCGGAGACCACGCCGTACCCGGGGACGGGTACGACCATCTCGCACGCGCAGCGGTTGCGGGAGGTCGTGGCGGAGATCGAGCTCGCCGACCAGGTCGGCCTCGACGTCTACGGCCTCGGGGAGCACCACCGCACCGACTACGCCGCGTCCGCCCCCGCTGTCGTCCTGGCCGCCGCCGCGACCCGCACGTCGCGCATCCGGCTGTCGAGCGCCGTCACCGTCCTGTCCTCCGACGACCCCGTCCGGGTGTTCCAGCAGTTCGCGACGCTGGACGGCCTGTCGGACGGGCGCGCGGAGATCATGGCCGGGCGCGGCTCGTTCATCGAGTCGTTCCCGCTGTTCGGCTACGACCTCGACGCCTACGACGAGCTGTTCGCCGAGAAGCTGGACCTGCTGCTCGCCCTCCGCGAGGACCCGTCGAACGTGACGTGGGCGGGCGGGAAGCACCGTCCCGGCATCCCCGGGCTCGGGGTGTTCCCCCTGCCCGTGCAGCAGCCGCTGCCGGTCTGGATCGCCGTCGGCGGCAACCCGCAGTCCGTCGTGCGCGCCGGGACCCTCGGGCTGCCGCTGGCCATCGCGATCATCGGCGGGATGCCCGAGCAGTTCGCCCCGCTGGCCGAGCTGTACCGCGAGGCCGGCCGCCGCGCCGGTCACGACGAGTCGGTGCTGCGCGTGGCGACGCACTCGCACGGGTTCGTCGCCCCGACGACGCAGCAGGCGACCGACGTGCACTTCACGCCCTACCAGGGCGTCATGAACCAGCTCGGGCAGGAACGCGGCTGGGGCTACTTCTCGCACACGTCCTACGAGGCCGCCCGCAGCCGCCGCGGCGCGCTGCTCGTCGGCTCCCCCGAGGAGGTCGCGGAGAAGATCCTCTTCCAGCACCAGCACCTGGGGATCGACCGGTTCATGCTGCACCTGTCCGCCGGGACGATGCCGCACGCGGACGTCATGCGGGCCGTGGAGCTGCTGGGGACCGAGGTCGCGCCGCTCGTGCGCAAGGAGCTGGGCTGAGTTCGACGCTGCGTCACTGTGCGGGGCGGGGGGTTTGAGTCGTTGACGCGACGCGCCACTAGGTTCGGCGCTTCGCGTCAACGACCCCAACCCGGCCTGGCGCTGTGCACAGGGTTGTCCACACTGTCCACAGGCATCCTGTGGACCCGGGTGGACGCTCAGTCCCCCGGCCAGGAGCCGGTGAGCTTCTCGAACAGCACCGCGCCGCCGCGGTCGGAGGCGGCCTTGACGACGGCGAAGACGAGGCCCTGGAGGGCGGCCGCCAGCAGGACCTCCTTCCACGGGTACTCGTGCTGCAACGCGTCGGGCGCGTCCTCCTCACCGGAGGCCTTGCGCCACACCTGCTTGACGATCGTCCCGGCCAGCACGCCGCCGAGGGCGCCGGTGGCCAGGCCGAGGGGGCGGTAGAGGAGCTTGGCGGTGTTCACGCGCGCCTCACCGCTCCCGGACGACGAGCCACACCGCGAACGCGGTGACGGCGACGATGGCGCCGACGAGGACCGCGGTCTGCTGCGGCGGCGTGCCGGGGGCGCGCTCGCTCGTCTCGTGGACGCGGTGCTGGGCGGTGGCCTTGAGCTCGTCGACCTTCGCCGTGGCCTGGGCCTTGACGTCGGCCTTGGCGGCGAGGGCGTCGGCGGTGGCCGCCAGGCGCTCGCGGGTCTTCTCGATGTCCTCCACGAGGGCGTCGCGGTCGGTGGGGGTCGGGCCCGTACCGGGGGCCGGGGTCGCGCCGCTCATCGCTGCAGTCCCTCCTTCACCGTCTGCACGTCCTGCTTGAGCCCGTCGACGGCGGCCTGCGGCACCGGGGGCGTGGCCTCCTGGACCTCCTTCTTGCCCATGAGCGCCAGCACCGCCGCGACGGCGAACAGCACGACGGCGACGATGAGCGCGGACAGCCAGGCCGGGACGAGGTACGCCAGGCCGAGGATCGCCGTGGTGACCAGGGCACCCACGCCGAAGAACGCGAGCAGACCGGCACCGGAGAACATCCCGATCCCGACGCCGGCCTTCTTGCCCTTGGCGGTCAGGTCGACCTTGGCGAGCTGGACCTCGTCCCGCACGAGGCGGGACATCTGCTCGGTGAGCTGGCCGACGAGCTGGCCGACGCTCTCGTCGCGCCGGTGCGGGGTCGTCGAGACGGCAGGCCCCGGCCCGTGCGACACGCTGAGATCGTCGGTCCGGGTTCCGGACCCAGTGGGTTGAGTCATGCCCGGCCCTTACCCGCACAGCTCGTTCTCAATCAACCCATGTGCGGGTAGGTGTGCGTCGTCGGCGCGACGAACGTCTCCTTGATCGCCCGGGGGCTCGTCCAGCGCTGCAGGTTGAGGATCGAGCCGGCCTTGTCGTTGGTGCCCGAGGCGCGCGACCCGCCGAACGGCTGCTGCCCCACGACGGCGCCGGTGGGCTTGTCGTTGACGTAGAAGTTCCCGGCCGCGAACCGCAGCGCGGCCGACGCCTGCGCCACGGCGGTGCGGTCGTCGGCGATGACGGCGCCCGTCAGCCCGTACGGGGCGCCCTCGTCGACGGTCGTCAGGACGTCGGCCCAGGCGCCGGGCCGGGAGTCGTCGTAGACGTGGACGGCGAGGAACGGCCCGAAGTACTCGGTGCAGAACGCCTCGTCGGTCGGGTCCTGCCCCAGGACGACGGTGGGGCGGACGAAGTACCCCTCGGAGTCGTCGTACGTCCCGCCGGCGGCGATCGTCAGGCCGTCGGTGGCGCGGGCGCGCTCGATCGCGGCGACGTTCTTGGCGTAGCTGCGGGCGTCGATGACGGCGCCGCCGAAGTTCGACAGGTCGCTCACGTCGCCGTAGGTGAGGGAGTCGACGCGGGCGAGGAACTCCTCACCCATGACGTCCCACACCGACTTCGGGACGAACGCGCGGGAGGCCGCGGAGCACTTCTGCCCCTGGTACTCGAACGCGCCGAGGGTCATCGCCGTCGACAGGGTCGCGGGGTCGGCCGAGGGGTGGGCGAGCACGAAGTCCTTGCCGCCGGTCTCCCCCACCAGGCGCGGGTAGGTGCGGTAGTCCGCGATGTTCTCCCCCACCGTGCGCCACAGGTGCTGGAACGTGGCGGTGGAGCCGGTGAAGTGGATGCCGGCGAGGTGCGGGTCGGCGAGCAGCACGTCGGAGACGTCCCTGCCGTCACCGGTCAGCAGGTTGATGACGCCCGGCGGCAACCCGGCGGCTTCGAGCAGCTTCATCGTGTGCCAGGCCGCGAGCGTCTGCGTCGGGGAGGGTTTCCAGACGACGGTGTTCCCCATGAGCGCCGGGGCGGTCGGCAGGTTCCCGGCGATGGCCGTGAAGTTGAACGGCGTGATGGCGTAGACGAAACCCTCCAGCGGGCGGTGGTCCAGCCGGTTCCACACGCCGGGGCCGGAGACGGGCTGCTCCTCCAGCAGGCGGCGGCCGAACGCGACGTTGAACCGCCAGAAGTCCACGAGTTCGCAGGGGGCGTCGATCTCGGCCTGCTGCGCGGTCTTGGACTGCCCGAGCATCGTCGCGGCGGCGATCTTCTCCCGCCACGGACCGGCGAGGAGGTCCGCGGCGCGCAGGAACACCGCGGCGCGGTCGTCGTAGTCCATCGCGGCCCAGTCGCGGCGGGCGGCGAGCGCCGCGTCGGCCGCGGCGCGGGCCTGGTCACCGGTGGCGGTGCCGAACGTGCCGAGGACGCTCGCGTGCCGGTGCGGCTGGACGACGTCGACGCGCTCCCCGCCGCCGAACACCTTCTCACCGCCGATGGTCTGGGTGAGTTCCACCGGGTTCGCGACGTGCGCGGCGAGGGCGTCGGTGAGCAGTTTCCGCTCGGGGCTGCCGGGGGCGTACCCGTGGACGGGTTCGTTGCGCGGGGCGGGGACGTCGGTCACGGATTGCACGACGGGTTTCCTTCCGTGTCGGGTTTCGGTCAGCCGGCGACGAGCGAGCGGGCGAAGAACGCGAGGTTCGCGGGACGTTCGGCCAGGCGGCGGGAGAAGTACCCGTACCAGTCGGTGCCGTAGGGGACGTAGACGCGGACGGTGTGCTCGCGGGCCAGGCGCTGCTGCTCGCCGGCGCGGATGCCGTAGAGCATCTGGAACTCCGCCGACCCCGCCGGCTTCCCCCGCAGCAGTTCCTCGGCGAGGGCGACGATCCGCAGGTCGTGGGTGGCGATCATCGGGTACGCGCCGCCGTCGAGCAGCGCGCGCAGGCAGCGGACGTACGCCTTGTCGACGTCGGCCTTGGCCGGGTACGCGACCTCCGGCGGTTCGTTGTAGGCACCCTTGACCAGCCGCACGCGGGACCCGGGGTGCGCGAGGTCGCGGGCGTCGCCCTCGGTGCGGCGCAGCATCGACTGCAGGACGCAGCCCGTGCGCGGGAAGTCGGCGCGCAGCGCGCGGACGGTCGCGAGGGTGTCCTCGACGCGGGTGTGGTCCTCCATGTCGACGGTGACGTCGACCCCGGCGGCGGCGGCGCGCTCGGCGAGGAGGTGGGCGCGCTCGGTGGCCCGGCGGGGCCCGTCGGGGCCCAGGCCCTGGCCGAGGGCGGACAGCTTGATCGAGATCTCGTTGCCGCCGGTGAGCCCTTCACCGGCGAGGCGGTCGAGCAGGTCGGTGTAGCCGGCGACGGTCTCGTCGGCCTGCTCGGGGGCGGTGATGTCCTCACCGAGCCGGTCGAGGGTCGCGGCGATGCCCTGCGCCGCGAGGTCGCGGACCGCACCGGCGGCCGCGTCGACGTCGTCACCGGCGACGAAGCGGGAGACGACGGGCCGGCTGAGGGTGCTGCCGGTCACGAGCCGGCGCACACCGTCGTTGCCGGCGACGCCCAGGAGGAGTTGTCCGAACACCCCTCGACGCTAGAACGTCCGCGTGAGCGGGGCCACTGACGTCTGCCACGTCGTCGTCCTGCTTCGTCATCCACGTGGATGATGAGCCGGTGAACCCGACCGACCAGGTGCAGGACCTCGTCGACACCGTCGCCGAGCTGACCGGTGCCCCGGTGACGCTGGAGGACCGCGACCTGCTCCTCGTGGCCAGCTCCGGGCACGAGGAGGTCATCGACGACGTGCGCCGGCGCTCGATCCTGCGCCGCCGCTCGGACCCGCGCGTGCAGGAGCTGTTCGCCGGGTTCGGCATCGCCCGCGCCACCGGCCCGCTGCGCATCCCCGGGGACGGCGCGTCCGGTCGCCTCGCCCGGTGGTGCCTACCCGTGCGCTGGCGCGGCGTCACCTACGGCTACCTGTGGCTGCTCGACCCGCACGAACGGGTCCGCGCCGAGCACCTCGACCGCGTCCACGACGCCCTCGACCTCGTCGCCGCCCACCTCGCCACCCGCGCGCGCACCGCCGACCGCACGACGTGGGCCGTCGGGGAGCTGCTGTCCACCGACGCGGGCTCGCGGGCGCGGGCCGTGGAGGAGCTGCAGCGCGACGGGCTGCTCACCCCGGCCGTCACCGTCGTGGCGATCGCCCCCGTCGACGGCGGCCCGACCGGCGCGGTCAACGGCTGGCTGCTGCCGCGCGCGGTGCTGTCCGCGGCCGTCGGCCACCGCGCCGCCCTCGTCGTCCCCACCCCGCTCGCCGGGCGCGTCGTCGCCGAACGGGCCGCCGCGGCCCTGCTGTCCCAGCACCCGGGCGGGCTGGCCGTCGGGGTCTCCGGGCCGGTCGCCGCCGGGTCGGCGCACACGGGCTGGCAGCAGGCCGACGCCGCGCTGCGCTCGGGCGGGCCCGGGGTGCGGGAGTGGGAACGGCTCGGGGCGCTGCGGCTGCACGCCCTCGGCGACCCGGCGGCGCTCGCCGAGGTCGTGCTGGACGAGCGGGCCCGCCGGTTGCTGGCCGCCGACCCCGAGCTGGTCCTCACCGCCCGGACCTACCTGGACCTCGCCGGGTCGGCGCAGCGGAGCGCCGAGGCGCTCTCGATCCACCGGCAGACGCTCTACCACCGGCTGCGGCGGATCACCGCCGTCAGCGGGTTCGACCTCGACGACGGGCGGGACCGGCTGGCGCTCCACCTGGCGCTGGTGCTCGGCGGCTGACCGCACGTGATGGCGATCTGCTTATCGAAAGAGATAAGCTCGCGAGTACTGACTGACCGGAGGACTGACGTGGCCGCCTTGCCCCCGGAACTCACCCGCGCTCCGCTGCGCACCTTCCGCAACGACGTCCTGGCAGCGCGCTACACGCAGCCCGCTGTGCAACTGCACCGGCTGCGGGAGCAGGGCCGGGTCAGGCGAGCCGCCCGGGGCGTGCACTACCTGGTGCCGGACGGGGCCGACAGCGGATGGCGACCGAGCCTGGAGAGCTTGGCCGCCGGGGTGGCCACCGCAGCCTTCGGGGACCGCGTTCCGGTGCTCATGCACCTGTCCGCTGCCCGGGTGCTGGGCGCCGTCCCTCGGGCACTGGCCGTCGCCGTCGTCGCGGTGCCCGAGCAACGCCCTCCCCTGGTGTTGGAGGACCGGGACGACGCTCGGGTCGTCTTCGTCCAGCGAGCGGTCGACGCACTGGACGCTCAGCTCGAAGGAACCGACCTCGGCCCGGTCCTGGTCACGAGCCCCGAGCAGACGCTCCTCGACCTGGCCCGACGGCCGGGGCTGCTCGACCTCCCCGGCGAGGTGTGGGACGCCGTCAGGGGGCTGTGGCCGCGGTGCGACCCGGCGGAGCTGGAGCGCCTGGCGCACGAGCAACGCGGACGCGCCGCCCTCCGACGTGCCCTCGCAGCCCGCGAAGGGCAGGAGCCCTCGCCGAGCCGGTCGTCGGGCAGGCCGGCGTGAGCGGGAGCGAGGATGCACTGGCGCGCTACCGGGCGCAGAGGCCAGCCGACAGCTGGTGGACCGACGTGTCGTCCCAGGACACGGCGTGGATGGACGCCGGCTGGTTGCACCTCGCGACGGCTGTGGCGGCCACGACCTCCGGTCGAGAGCACCTCGAGCGTGAGCGCCTCGAGGCAGCGGACGCCGGGCAGGACGCCACCGTGGCCCGGCTCGACTCGGCCCTCGCACGGGGGGAGCTGCTGATGAGTGCGGCGTCAGCGCGCGACGCCGAGCTGCGGAACCGGCACGGGGCGCTGCACCGGGTGAGGGACGTGCGGCGACTGGGCTCCCGGTGATCCTCCCCGCGGTCCGCGACCCCCGCCTCGTCACGACCCGTCGCGGCGGCACGCTGACCGACGCCGACCACCACCTCCTGGCGCTGTGGGCCGCGGACTGCGCCGAGCACGTCCTGGAGCTGTTCGAGCGCGAGCTCCCGGACGACCGGCGCCCGCGCGAGGCCGTCGACGCCGCCCGGGGCTGGGTCGCGGGATCGTTGCCGATGATGGAGTGCCGGGCCCTCGGCGGGCACGCGATGGGGACGGCGCGGCCCCTGCGCGGCACGGCCCGCTTCGCCGCCTACGCCGCGGGGCAGGCCGCGTGCGTCGCCCACGTCGCCGAGCACGACCTCGGCGCGGCCGCGTACGCGGTCAAGGCCGTCGTCGCCGACGCGGGCGTCGCGGCCGGCCGTCGGGAGCGGGACCGGCAGCGCGACTGGTTGCCCGCGGCGGTCCGGGCGCTCGTGCTGGAGGACCAGGAACGGCGGGACGCGATCTGCTGGGGCGTCTTCTCCCTCTGACCGGTACCGTCCGGTGCACCAGCGCTGTTGCACCGGAGGTGGTTCGTGCCCGGCTACCCGGAGGGCGCACCGCACGAGCAGGGGACGCTCGACGCCGGCGAGGGCCACCGCGTCGCGTGGTGGGTGAGCGGGAACCCGGCCGGGACGCCCGCGGTCGTCCTGCACGGCGGTCCGGGCGGACGGTCGACACCGGCGTGGCGGCGGTACCTGGACCCGGCCCGCTACCGGATCGTCCAGGTCGACCAGCGGAACTGCGGGCACAGCACCCCGTCCGCGGCCGGCGACGTCGTGGACCTGTCCACCAACACCACCCCGCACCTGCTCGCCGACGTCGAGCGGCTGCGCGAGCACCTCGGCGTCGAGCGCTGGGTCGTCCTGGGCGCCTCGTGGGGCAGCACGCTGGGGCTCGCCTACGCGCAGCGGCACCCCGACCGCGTCCGGGCGCTCGTCCTGTTCGCCGTGGCGACGACGACGCGGCGGGAGGTCGAGTGGATCACCCGCGACGTCGGCCGGGTCTTCCCCCGCGAGTGGGAGGCGTTCCGCGACGCCGTCCCACCGGCCGAGCGCGACGGGGACCTGGCCGCCGCGTACGCACGGCTGCTGCACGACCCCGACCCGGACGTCCGCGAGCGCGCGGCGGCGGCGTGGTGCGCGTGGGAGGACGTCCACGTCTCCCTCGCCCCGGGCGACCGGCCGAACCCCCGCTACGCCGACCCCGCGTTCCGCCTCGCCTTCGCCCGGCTGGTCACCCACTACTTCGCCGCGGCCGGGTTCCTGGCCGACCTGGCTCCGGGCGGTGACCTCGTCGCCGGCGCGGACCGGCTCGCCGGCACCCCGGGGGTCCTCGTCCACGGCCGGCTCGACGTGTCCAGCCCGCTCGACGTCGCCTGGAACCTGCACCGCGCCTGGCCCGGCAGCGAACTCGTCGTCGTCGAGGACGCCGGTCACGGCGGTGACGCGTTCCTCGCTCCCGTCACGGCCGCCACGGACCGCTTCGCCGCGCTCGGGTGAGCGAGCGGGTGGGTCAGCTCAGGGTGCGCACCGCGACGACGGCCACGTCGTCCTCGGGCCGGCTGGGGAGCAGGTCGTCGAGCACCGCGTCGCAGAAGCCCTCCAAGTCGAGCCCGGCGTGCCGGGAGGCTGCGTCCAGGAGCAGCGCCGTCCCCTCGTCCAGGCCCTGGTCGCGACGCTCGACGAGGCCGTCGGTGTGGAACAGGACCGTGTCGCCCGGGCGCAGGACCACCTCCCCCTCGTGGCGCGGGGTCGCCGGGTCGATGCCGAGCAGCAGGTCCGGGCCGTCGCGCCCCTCGGCCACCACGAGCGGGACCGCGACTCCGCTGCCGCCGCGCACCACGACCGGCGCGGGGTGCCCGGCGCTGGAGAACTGCAGGACGACACCGCCCGGCTGCGGGTGCAGGCGGCCGACGAGCACGGTGGCCAGGGTGCCCAGCCCCAGGCCGGCGACGGCCGCGTCCAGCCGACCCAGCAACGCGGCCGGCCCGTCCGGGGCGGCGAAGGCGATGCCGCGCAACAGGTTGCGGAGCTGCCCCATGGCGGCCGCGGCGGCGGTGTCGTGGCCCACGACGTCACCGATGACGAGCGTCGTCGTGCCGTCGGGCTGGTGGAAGGCGTCGTACCAGTCGCCCCCGACCTGCGCGGCGTGCGCCGCGGGCCGGTAGCGCACCGCGGTCTCCCAGTGCGGGGACCGCGCGGGAGGGGTCAGCAGGTGGCGCTGCAGGTCCTCGGCGATGCGCTGCTGCTGGCCGTACAGGCGCGCGTTGTCCAGGGCCAGGGCCCCGCGCTCGGCGACCCCGGAGATGGTGGCGAGGTCCTCGGGGTCGAAGGGCCGCCGGCCGTGGTCGCGGGCGAGCGTGACCAGCCCGACGGTGCGGCCGCGGGCGCGCAGCGGCAGGACGACGACGAACTCGGGGTCCAGGGCGCTGATCTCGTCGTGGGCCTGCCCCGGGCCCACGAGGTCCTGGATCGTCGTGACCGCCGGGACGGGCAGGATCACCGGACGCCCCGTGCGCACGGCCTCGAGGATGTACCGGGGCCCGGCCGGGTGGTGCTCGGTGAGGGCCCGCATGCGGTGCGAGCGGTAGGACTCCAGCAGGTCCTGGCGGGTGGGGTCGGCGTGCTGGCAGCCGACGTCGCGCAGCGTCGACTGCCCCTCCACGACCGAGACGATGCACCAGTCCCCCAGGACGGGCACGAGGATGCCCGACAGGCGGGCCACCGCCGTCTCGGCGTCGAGCGTCCCGGACAGGTGGGCCCCGACCCGCGTCAGGACCTGCACCTGGGTCCTGGCCCGCTGGGCCGCCTCCTCCGCCTGCCGGCGCGCCGCCGACGGCAGCAGCAGGACGCTCGTCCCGTCGCCGTCGGGCCAGGCGCGCAGCTCGCACCACAGCGACAGCGGCTCGGGGTGGAGCAGTTCGACGGTCTCGGCCCGCCCGGTCCGCTCCACGGCCTGCAGGACGCGGTCGGCCTCGGACCCGGAGGCCAGTGGGAACACGTCCCCCCAGGGGCGGCCGACCAGGTCGGTGCGGGGCCGGCCCGCGAGCCGCTCGGCCTCGGCGTTCAGCGCCCGCAGCAGCCCGTCGTGGTCGAGGGCGTAGTAGGCCGCCGGCAACGACTCCAGCGCGCTGGCCGCGTCGACGACGTGGTCGGCGCTCGTGTCGTGCACGACCCCGGTGAGGCGGGCGGGCCGGTCCCCGTCCAGGACCACCCGGCCGCGCACGCCGACCCACGCTGGGCGGTCCGGGCCCGGTCGCAGGCGCAGTTCCACGTGGAACGGGGTCGCCGTCCGCACGGCGAGGGTCACCGCCTCGCGGAACCGGTGCGTCTCCTCCGGGCCGGCCAGCTCGGCGAACCGGTCGGCGTAGCCGGTGGCGGTGGGGACGGCCGGCTCCCCCAGCAGGGCGGCGAGCCGTTCGTCGGCCGACAGCTCCCCGGTCGTGAGGTCGTAGTCGAAGACGGCGACGCGGGCCGCGGCGAGGACGAGGTCGAACGGGGCGTCGCGCAGGCCATCCCGGACAGGGAGGGACCCCGCGGGCTCCAGCACGCTCGCCACCTCCTCGACGACCCGTTGTCGCACCGACTGTAGTGCGCGAGCAGCGCACCGTGAGGGGAGTTCTCGTGTTGCCGGCCCGCGGGACCCTCGCGGGCCGCTCGACCTCAGCGCCCGGTCTTCTGCGCCGCGACGGCCTCCTCGGCCCGCTGCAGGACCGAGCGCACCCCGGTGTCGAACGGGGACCGGCACTCCAGGGACGTCGCCCGCACGACGCCCACGGTGACCCCGACGACGCGGTCGTCGGAGCGCCGGCCCCGCGCGGGCAGCGGCGAGGGCGGCGTCCAGGCGCGGACGGCGTCGGCGATGCGCTGCGCGGTGCCCTCCTCGGTGCCCGGCAGGACGGCGGCGAACTCGTCGGCCCCCAGCCGGCCCGCGGTGGCGCTGGGCGGCAGGGCCGCGCGCAGGTGGGCGGCGAAGGCGATGAGCAGGGCGTCCCCGGCGGCCAGCCCGTAGGAGTCGTTGACGGCGCGGAACCCGTCGAGGTCGGCGGTCAGGACGCACACCGGGGCCTCGGTCTCGACGGCCGCGCCGAGGGCCGCGGACAGCCGCTCCTGCAGCAGGCTGCGCGCCGCGACACCGGTGAGGGCGTCGCGGTGCGTGGCCTTGGCCATCTGGGTCGCGCGGTCGCGCAGCGCACGGGTCGCGGCCCGCAGCGACTGCTCCAGCTCCCGCACCGGGGTGACGTCGCGGCTCACCAGGACGGCCCCGGCGTACCCGCCGTGCCCGTCGTACAGGGCCGTCGCGGCCGACTCCACCACGAGGGAGCGACCGGCGCGGGTGACGAGCTCGACCTCGACGCCGGACCAGCTCCGGCCGGCGACCAGCGCCCGGCGCACGGCCTCGAGGTACTCGTCGGCCCCCTCGTCCAGCCACAGCCCCCGCACGTGCCGGCCCACGAGGTCGCCGGCCCGGACGCCGTACAGGCGCTCGGCCCCGCGGTTCAGCAGCTGGACCGTGCCGGCCGCGTCGACGGTGACGATGGCGTCCCCGACGTGCTCCAGCAGCTCCTGCAGGAGCCGGCGGCTCACGACCCCGACGTCGCCCTGGCAGATGCGCACCGACGTGTGGCGCAGCCCGCCGTCGGACCACACGACGGCCGACCCGGCGACGCGCCGGCCCCGGGCGTCGCGCAGGTCGACGGCGCCGGAGACCGCGGGGACCTCGCCCAGCACCTCGTGGGGGAAGCACCCCAGGACGGTGGCCGCGGAGTGCCCCAGGACGGACTCCGCGGCGCGGTTCCAGGCGCTGATGCGGCCGGTGGGGTCCACCGTCCAGGTGGGGTCGGGGAAGCCGTCCAGGAACCGCGCCGTCGCAGCGTCCTGCGCGTCGAGCTGCACCGCCCCACCCCGTTCCCACGCCGCCTGCGGACCCACCTCCGAGTGATCGGCGGCCGCGGCCGCGGGGGTGAGCGTCCGAACGGGTGGCTCAGCGCGTCGGTGCGGCGTGGCTGGCGGCCACGAGGTGACGGACCTGCTCGAGGATCTCCTCCAGGTCGGTGACGGGGATGCCCATGGACGCCGACCCCCACAGGCCGTCGCCGATGAGCTGCACCAGCCGCGCCAGGCCCCGGTCGCCGCCGAGCTGGTCCTCGATGAGGTCGCGCCAGGCGTCGTTGACGGCGACGTAGGCCTCGCTCGCGCGCGAGTCGCCCTCCTGGGCGAGCCGGAGCAGGGCGATGAGGGCGGTGCTCAACGGGTCCGGCTCGGCGCCGGCGAAGGAGTCCGCCTCGGTGGCCGAGGTGCGCACGTAGTACTCCGCGGGCCCCTCCGGGGCCGTGCGCATCTGCTCCAGGTCCTCGCGGGCGATGCGCTCGAAGCGCCGCACCAGGCCCTCGACGAGGGCGTCCTTGGAGGCGAAGTGGTACAGCAGGCCGCCCTTGGACACCCCGGCCCGGGCGGCGACGGCCTCCAGCGTCGCCGAGCGCGCACCGCTGCTGACGACGAGGCCGGCGAAGGCGTCGACGAGGCGGTCACGGGTGGCGGCGGGGTCCCTGGGCACCGGGAGAGGGTAACCACTCGCCACTATACCGTCTGGACGGTACAGTCTTGGGGTAGCCAACTCGACGAACCGAGGAACCGTGGACACCACGACCGCCCAGCCGGTCTCCCCCGCCCCCTCCGACCGCCCCGGCACCCGCCAGTGGGCCGCCCTGGCCGTGCTCGTGCTGCCGGTGCTGATCATCTCGATCGACATGACCGTCCTCAGCTTCGCGCTGCCCGCGATCAGCGAGGCCGTCTCCCCCACCGGCACCCAGCTGCTGTGGATCGTCGACGGGTACTCCCTGGCCATCGCCGGCCTGCTCGTGACGATGGGCACGCTCGGCGACCGCCACGGCGCGCGCAAGCTCCTGCTCATCGGCTCCGCCGGCTTCGGCGTGGTCTCCCTGTTCGCCGCCACCGCCGAGTCCGCGACCGCGCTCATCGCCGCCCGCGTCGCCCTCGGCGTGTTCGGCGCGACCCTCATGCCCTCCACGTTGTCGCTGCTGCGCAGCACCTTCACCGACCGCGAGCAGCGCCGGACGGCCTTCGCCGTCTGGGCCGGGGGGTTCGCCGCCGGCGGCGCGCTGGGCCCCATCGTCGGCGGCTGGCTGCTGGAGCACTTCTGGTGGGGCTCGGTCTTCCTGCTCAACGTGCCGTTCATGGTGCTGCTGCTCGTCCTGGCCCCGCTCGTCGTCCGCGAGCACCGCGGCGGCGGCACCCACGGCCGCCTCGACGTCCTCAGCGTCGTCGTCTCCGTGCTGGCGCTGACCGCCCTCGTCTACGGGATCAAGACGCTGGCCGAGCACGGCCTCGCCCCCGCCCCCGTCGCGACGTTCCTGGCCGGCGTCGTGCTCGGCGTCGTGTTCGTCCGCCGGCAGCAGCGGCTGACCGACCCGCTGCTGGACGTCGACCTGTTCCGGCTACCCGTCTTCCGCTCCTCGGTGCTCGCCAACCTCATGAGCGTCTGCGGCATGACGGGGATGCTGTTCGCCGTCTCGCAGTACCTGCAGCTCGTCCTCGGGATGCGGCCGCTGGACGCGGGGCTGCTGCTGCTGCCCGGGGCCGTCGTGACGTTCGTGTCCGGTCTCGTCGCGGCCCGGCTGGCCCGGCGCCTGCGCCTGGACCTGCTCATCGCGACCGGTCTGCTGCTGGGCACCGCCGGCTACACCGTCATGGCCCTCCTCGGCCCCGGCGGCGGCTCCGCCCAGGCCGTGCAGCTCGCCGTCGCCTTCGCCGTGCTGTGCGCGGGGGCCGGGCTGGCCGAGACGCTGACCAACGACGCCATCCTCTCGGCCGCCCCGCCGCACCGGACCGGAGCCGCCTCGGCCATCTCCGAGACGGCCTACGAGGTCGGCGCCGTGCTCGGCACCACCGTCCTGGGCAGCGTCCTCAACGCCGTCTACCGCTCGCAGGTCGAGGTCCCCGCCGGGGAGGCGGCCGCCCGCGAGACGCTCGGGGCGGCCGTCGAAGCGGCCTCACGGCTGCCCGGGGGCGAGGCGCTGCTCGCCTCGGCGCGCGCGGCGTTCACCCACGGGCTGGACGCGACGGCCGCGGCCGGTGCGGTCCTGACCGCGGCGGCCGCGCTCGTCGTGTGGCGCTCGCTGCGCCCCAGGACCCCCCGCACCCCCGCGGAGCCGTCCCGGGATGTGGTCACGGCCGACCGGGCCTAGCGTCGGCGCCACCACCGCAGGACGTGAGGAGCACACCGTGCCGAAGACCTCCAAGTCGGGCGAACCCGTGGAGAGCGAACTGCCGAGCACGCTGCAGCGCTCGGACGAGAAGGCGCAGGAGACGTTCGCGAAGGCGCACGACTCCGCCGCCGACTCCTACGACGACGACGCCCGCGCCAACCGCGTCGCGTGGGCCGCCGTCAAGCACACCCACGAGAAGGTCGGCGACCACTGGCAGCCCAAGGAGGACGGGCGCAAGGGGCCGTCCGACCCGCAGTCCGAGGGCGGGGTGGACACGGACCGCCGCTCCTCCGGCGGCGTCGACGAGCACGCGACGAAGGAGCACCTGCTCCAGATCGCCCGCGAACTCGACGTGGAGGGCCGGTCCACGATGGACAAGGCCGAACTGGTCGAGGCGATCCGCAAGGCCAACGACAAGGCGACCCGGGACAGCCGCTCCTCGTCCTGACGTCCCCGGCGCGGCCGGAGATCACCCCCCGGGGGTCTCCGGTTCGGCGGGGAACGCCTGCCCGCTCAGCGGCGCGAACCACCGGTACTCCCCCGGCGGGAGGTCCGGCAGCGGCAACCGCGGGCGAGGCTCGTCGTGGACCTCGGGATCGGTGAGCACCGCCAGGTGCGGTTCCAGGACGACGTGCCGTCGTCCGGGGGCCACCTCCAGGGACAGGTGGAGGGTTTCGTCGAGGTGCACCTGCAGCAGGTTCAGCCCGGCGATCTCGACCGGCGAACCGGGCCAGAGGGCGTCACGGGTCTCCTCGTCGACGCGGCAGCAGCGGCCCAGCTGAGCAGCGGTGACGTGCACCTGCAGCGGCGGGTCCTGCGGTTCGCCGTGCCAGCGGTGCAGCGTGAAGACGGCGCCGTCGCAGGTGACGTCGGGATCGTCCTCGCGCAGACGCCGCTCGAACTCGGCCAGGAGCTCCTCGTCGGTCACCGTGCCAGGCTAGTGGTCTCGTGCAGAAGTTCGTGATCACCGAACCGGCGCGACAACTGCACACATCGCTGCCTGAACCACGCCCAAGGACGCGGCACCGTCGGTGTGCATGGGAATGCTTCTGCCGACGGTGCCGCGCCTGGACGATGCTCCGCGGACGGCGTTGACGCAGGTCGCCGAACGCCCCACCAGCCAGCAACGACACGCCGACCGGGCCCACTGGGTCCTTGCCCTGGAGGCCGCCGGCGGGGACGTCCGCGCTGTGGCCACCGGCTTCGGCATCAGCCCCACCACCGTGCGCAAGTGGGCCCGCCGCGTCGGTGAGCACGGCCCGGACGGTCGGCGTGATGCCCCGCGCAGTGGCCGCCCGCGCCTGTACGACGACACGGCCGTGCGGGACCTGCTGACCTTGGCCACCGAGGCCCGTCCCGCCGTCAACGCCCTGTAGATCGACGGTGGACCCACGCCGAGCTGGCCCAGCGCATGGGTGAGCTGAACTGGGGGGTCACCGCCTCCTGGGTCAGCCGCACCCTGGCCGGGCTGTCGTTGAAGGTCCACCAGATCCGCGGATGGCTGCACCGCCGTCCCGACCCCGACTTCAGCGCGAAGGTCGCTGCCATGCAGAAGGTCATCGCCGGTGCCGGCAAGAACCTGCACCCGGTGCTCAGCGTCGATGAGAGACTGTTTCAGATGTGGGTATGAGGGTGGGATCCTGCTCGGGTGAGTGGCGTGCAGCGTGAGGCTTACCCGTCGGACTTGAGTAATGCGGAGTGGGAGCTCATCGAGCCACTGCTGCCCAAG